>JAITOV010000041.1 GCA_031289735.1 Peptococcaceae bacterium | reverse complement strand
AAAACCACCATGAGCAACGCTTTTCTGCCGGGTCTTCTTCTCCAGCGCGCCAGCATCATCCCCGCTCCCCCTTTTCCACTTTCCCTTTACTCTATGGAAGCAGATTTCAGAATATGCGTATCGCCTGTACCCATTCGACAGCCAAGACCGTCAAGCAGGCAAACAAGGCCACCACCGTTAGCGAGCGTTTGCTCAAAGCCAGCGGAACAGCCATCGCCAGACCACAGAGCGCCGAGATGCGGTTGGCGGTGGAAAAAAAGATCGCCGGAAACGTCATCGCACTCAGCACCGCGTAAGGAACATAATAGAGAAAAGAGCGCGCGAAGCGGTTCGTTACTTTCTTCCTGCATAATAGCATCGGCAAGACCCGGACCAGATAGGTCGTTCCAGCCATGACGCCGGTATACAGCAGGATTTGACCGGTCGTCATTGTCCCTCCTCCTTCTCCGTCTGAATGGGCCGCAACCATGCCGCCAGCGCCGACGTGACGATAGTACAGACAATCACCACAAAACCAGAGGAAACCTGGCGCAATCCCGGCGCAAAATGGAACAGACAGCTAAGAACAGCGGCGCACACGATGACCCCCCGGATCGCGCCGCTATGTCGGGCCGGTGGAATGATGATGGCGATAAACATCACGTATATGGCGATCCCCAGCGCGGAGCGCACACTCAAGGGCAGTAATCCTCCGGCAATCGCACCCAGCAGCGTTCCTCCCGCCCAACCGAGATACGGCGCGGTAGCCAGGCCAAAGTAATAACGTCTGCTGATCAGATCCGCGCGGCTGCTGGCTACAACAAAGATCTCATCTGTGACAAAGAACGCCATCAGCAACCGGTCCTTCCAGCCGATCCCGTCAGCGAATTTTTGCGTCAGGGATAGAGACATCAAGGCATAGCGCAGGTTGATGACCCATTGGGTCAGCATCACCTCAATCAAAGGCCCGCTCGCCACAATCAGAGAGAGCCCGGCAAACTGCCCCGCGGAGGTCAGGTTCGTCATGGAGATCAACGTCGGCGCCCACGCCGGAAAAGCCAAGGAAATCGCCATCATACCGAAAGCAAAGGAAACGGAAAGATACCCCAGTCCAATGGGAATCCCATCCCGCAAGCCTTCGCGATATTCAGCGCCGCGCCCCATATCCGCCACCCTTTCAACGTAAAACTGGCCTGTCTGAAATACGAAGATTGCTCCATATCCCGGACAGGCCAGCTTGATTCTGTCGATTCTGCCAATAGATAGTTTAACGTTTGGAGAACTGCGGCGCTTTTCTGGCCTTTTTCAAACCATATTTGCGACGCTCTTTCATTCTCGGATCACGCGTCAGGAAACCCGCGCGCTTCAGCGCCGGACGTAAACCAGCGTCCGCTTTAAGCAAAGCCCTGGCGATACCCAAGCGCAATGCGCCGGCTTGACCGGTTGTGCCGCCGCCATGGACGAGGGCGATGACATCATATTTTCCCACATTATCCGTAATAACTAACGGCTGTTCGACGATCATCTCCAACGTCTTCTTGCCAAAATACTCAGCCAAGTCACGTTTATTAATCACAAATTTACCTTGTCCGGCAATCAGGCGAACCCGGGCGACTGCGTTTTTACGCCGTCCGGTACCATAATACTGTAACACTGCTGCCATTTTTACATCTCCTTCTCGCTTATTGTGCAAGCGTCCATACTTCAGGTTGTTGGGCGGCGTGCGGATGCTCCGCTCCTCTGTACACCTTTAATTTGGTATACATCTGCGCTCCCAGACGATTGTGCGGCAGCATTCCCTTAATCGCGTGTTCCACCGCCCGCTCCGGGAATTTCTTCATAATATCCGCATAGGGGGTCTCTTTCAGGCCGCCCGGATATCCGGAGTGATGGCGATACATCTTATTCTTCAATTTATTACCGGTTAAAACGGTCTTTTCCGCATTGATGACGATCACATGATCTCCCGTATCGACATTCGGAGTAAATATCGGTTTATGTTTACCTCTGAGGATCCGGGCGGCTTCCGTCGCCAACCGGCCCAAAGGAATTCCGGCCGCATCAATTACAAACCACTGCCGCTCGATCTCACTGGACTTGGCAAAGAACGTTGACATGTTTTTCCCTCCAAAATATATGCGCTGATTCAACATGCGCTCATCAAAATAACCATTACGTCTCTTTTTCATTCGTGTGGGGCTCAAGCACACGAATATAAGAGACCTAAAGACTCATAGTGATATTTTATTAAAGCTTGCAATGTCTGTCAAGTTTTTTATTCCTTCGGCTCTACCCTATGAATGTCATTTGCGGTATGTCAATAATGGTCGGTTTAGCGACTGGATCATAAAATTGTTTTTCTTCTTTCTTGAAATCAAATGCCATATTCGTGTTCTCCCTTACTTTGCATTATGTTCTCCGCCCCAGACGCGCCAAAGAAAACGATCCCTGCCCGATCCCTCTCTGTACAGACAATAGGCTAGCGGATCCTTCTTATGATACGCCTGATGATAATCCTCAGCGGCATAGAAGGGCATGGCAGGACGGATCTGAGTGACGATGGGTCTGGAGAAAATACCGTTTTCTTGTAAAGCTTGTTTTGACCGTTCCGCCAACTCCTGCTGCGCTGGATTATGCACGAAAATCACTGATTGATACATCTCCCCCCGGTCCGCAAATTGACCTCCGGCGTCCGTGGGGTCGCACTGCCGCCAATAGCGATCCAATAAAGCGGCATAAGCACAGCGCTCCGGCTGATAGGTGATCTGAATCGCTTCCACATGACCGGTATACCCCAAGCAGACATCTTCATAGGACGGGTTTACTTGTTCACCGCCGGTGAAACCGGCCACCACTGAGTCCACGCCCGGTATTTGCTCAAAAGCCGGCTGCATACACCAAAAACATCCCCCGGCAAAAGTAGCCAACGCTTGTTCCATAGACCGCTATCCCTCCTTGCTGATCGGCATCCTGCGCGTCAGCGCTAGAATTTCATTCAGGAAATTTTCCACCCTTATTGACATTTTAAACAGGTACCGTTATAATAATTACAAGGCGCCTTATTATTTATTTGAGAAAGAAGGTCTTAGTTATGCACAACGACAATATAGACAACGACAAAACCGCAACAGATTTATACGAACAATTCGACCGTATCACCTGGCTGCTGCACCGCTACCACCAGCATAAGCATCGGCAGCACGGGCCGCTGGGCGATACACGCCGCGGGCAAGGCCGGGTCTTAGCCCTGTTGCAATTGAAACCGGAGATCAGCCAGAAAGAACTGTCCGATATCTTGGATATCCGCTCACAATCTCTGGGGGAATTACTGGCTAAGCTGGAGCGCAACGGCTATATCACCCGCACGCCTTCCCCTACCGACCGCCGCGTGATCGACATCCGCTTGACCGAGGCGGGACAACAAGCTCCCAGCGAGAACGACGAGCCATCGACCGAAGAGGCAACCATTTTTTCCTGCTTAAATGCAGCGGAGCAAGCCGCGTTAAGCGATTATCTCGGACGCGTCATTGCGCTCTTAAAGGAGCAGCACCACGCGAGCGGCGCGTGTAAGCACCACGACGCGCACGCCACAGAGGGACAACACCGCTGCCACCATCATCAGGGCCGCCGCCATGATGAAACAGCTACGGCCGAGAACCCTGATTCCTGCCCCCGATAAATTTCACCATACGCATCCGCGCGTGCCGCCAGACGCTATTTCCAGCGCAGAGCGGCGCGCGCTTTTTGCGCTCTGGACCAAATTTCTGAGGTTCTGTAGGTTTTTTCAGTGACAACAAGCCAAAATTTGCCCACGAGATATTTTTGCTCTGACCCAAATAACAGCAAAACGAGCGATGGATCGCTCATCATTCTAAGCTCCATATTTTAAGAGCAGTCTTTCCAGATCGTCGTACTCCATTGGTTTAGGTATCGTGAAGTCCTGATTCACACTCACAGCGCGCGCAAGGGCGCGGTATTCCTCCGCCTGGGCGGATTCCGCATCAAACTCGATGACTGTCTGACGGTTTAATTCAGCCTTTTGCACAATGTTATCGCGCGGTATAAAATATAAGAGTTTGGTATTGATCGCCTGCGCAAACTGCTCAGTTAAATCCCACTCATTTTCCGTAAGGCGTGAATTACAGATCAATCCGCCGATACGCACGCCACTCAACGGAGCATAGCGGGCTACGCCCTTGCAGATATTATTGGCTGCGTAGATCGACATCATCTCTCCAGAACAGACGATATAGATCTCTTTCGCTTTGCCCTCGCGAATCGGCATGGCGAAGCCGCCACAGACCACATCCCCAAGGATATCATAGAATACGTAATCCAACTCGGCGCTGTAGGCGCCGAGTTTTTCCAATGTTTCTACCGCCGTAATAATCCCACGGCCAGCGCAGCCAACGCCTGGTTCCGGACCGCCTGATTCCACACAGCGAACACCCCGATAACCCATATGAATCAGGGTATCCAGCGTAATCGGCAATGTTTTTTGCCGCAACGCGTCTAAGACCGTAATCTGTGTCCTGCCGCCTAAAATAAGCCGCGTAGAATCAGCCTTCGGGTCGCAGCCCACGATCATAACCTCCAAGTCTTGACCAGCCAGCGCTGCTACAAGATTCTGCGTCGTGGTCGATTTACCGATTCCACCTTTACCATAAATCGCAATTTGCCTCATACAGACTTCCCTCCATATCCACGGTTTCTACCGCCAGCTCGGCCTCCATCGTCACCCCGGCTTCGGCTTCTATCGCTACCTCGGCTTCCGCCACCACGACCACCTCTGTCTCGGCGTAGCGAGGATACCGGTGGATGAGAACGTTCGCAATAAACGCTCCCCGGCTCTTCATTCCAGAGTTCCCGAAACACGGGGTCAGCAATGATCACCTGCCAGCGTTGACCGTTCATTACTCCTACCAATTCTGTTTCCGAGGTAATCCGGATATCGGCGTCCTCCATAAACGCATCGTCCATCAGAAACCATCCCGCTACGGTTACCTGACTTGCTCCTGCAACGCGCAGTGATTGCCGCAGCAGATTTGACGAGATTTGTTCTCCAATAATCAGGATTCCCTGCTGATCTGAGTCCACAGGACGCCTCTCTTGTATGGTACGGACCACCTGCCCAGCGAACTCGGCATGCCATAGCCGCCCCGGCTGTTCCATCGTAGAAAACCCATCTGTAATAACGCTGTAAGGGATCCCCCAATGTTCACGCATCCATCGCGCCACATCGATCCCTGAAGCGGATACGACCATATTGCTTTCCGCGCACAGGGCTTGTTTGATGCGTTCTATATCCGTTTCCATCCCGAAAATGGCAAGAATGTTCCTGCCAGTCGCGCTAATGGCGGCTTTGAGCGCCGCACGATCCGCCGCATCTGGATAATCCAAGGTGTTCAGCCCTAAGATATTCACACTTCCCGGAATTGCCGATACGTTTTCCTGCTGCGCGAGCTTTAACGTTTCTACAAACGCCATAGACAGCCCTGCGTCATAATAACGATTCCCGTTGGTTTCCATCGGGAGTATCGTGGCGCCCGGCAGCTTCTCCGCTAACATCATAGCGCACAGCCGGATGTCGAGATTGATCATCGATGAGATCGGAGAATGCAGCAGTACAATCAATTTGCGCTTGCTTTCCTCTTCGGCGAGATATTTCTTGACAAAGTAATCTATGTCCCCCAAAATAAAGGCCATTTCATTCACGCGCAGTCCGATGTTGAAGGATGTCCGATCCTCGCGCCATTCCGTGTGTAAATAACCGCGCACGGCGGAAGCTGACGGATCATGGCCAATGATCAAAGCGCCCGAATCACAGAACATGCTGCAAACTCCCGTAGAATCTGAAGCGAACGGTAGCAGCCTTTGCCAAAGATAATGACTCATTGCCCATCCCTCCCTTCCGCCGGACCGCGCAGTTGGAACGCCAGTTGATGCAGAGCGGCGTATCCCCAAAAACTCTTTTCACCTGCCACGATCTCTTCAGCGCCGCCGCGCTCACCTCTTTGATCTCTTCTCCCACGGCTGGTACCATCACCGCCAGACCGGGCGCGGCTGCCATGTCCGTGTTCTTCTTGTTCTTCATAAACAGTGACTTCCGGATGTGTTTGCACCAGCCATTGATAATCTGCATCGTTCTCTTTTACCGACCCAGTCAACTCGCTGCTGTTATAATCATTTTCCGCCTCATCCTCGTCATCCGGCAAATTCGTGGTAACCGAGACCGCCCCCAGCGAGAATGCATACTCCAGCAAAGCCCGCGAGGTGTTCCATGGCCGCGCCGCGCCGCGCTCATCCAGGGCCAGCCTGCATGGGCCCAGCTGAGCCTGTATTTGTTCGATAGCGGTTTTCGCTTGAGAAGCGAATTCGCTCATATCCGTCTTAACTCCGAATTGTTCATCCAGCCTCTCATAGGCTTCCTGAATCTCAGACAGCCGATAACTCAAAGGTAGATACACATATGGGATTTGTCTGCGCTTAGAGATGCCTTCCGCCGCCGGCAGCATTTCCGGATCCGTCACAAGCGTTAGAGAAGCGTCCCCGGTGGAAAGAAAATCGTCGAAATTACGCCAGCCATAAGCGTTGCGCAAGGAGAGCCGATTCACCCGAAAATACTGTTGCAAATCGTTTTCATTAGAAAATAACGGGTATCCGTTGAGCAGCAACACCCCTGCCTTGCCAGAGCTTTTGCCTTCCGGCAGCAGGCGATAGACGCTTTCTGCCACTGCACTTGCGGGCGCTCTGCTCTGATGTGCGGCTACAAAAGTGACCTGCTCCAAATGCGTTGCCCGCACAGGCATTGTGTTTTGAATTTCCCGAATGATCCCATCAAAATCCACGCCAATAAACCGAGTCTGGCAGCCTGTGTACAGAAAGAAACCACGAGGTTTAACCTTAGCTTCTGCATACAGTTCACGTACCGCTTCTACGACTAGATTGGCGGTATTCCCCAACACCATTTCTGTATCCGGAAGGCATAATGCCGCTGTATTCTCACGCCCCAGTGCATGCTTGGCGCAGTGCCGAATACATTCAATCGGCCCGATGACCAGGCACTGGGTCTCGGGAACAGAGGGAAGTAAATGCTCTCGTCTCCTCTGACTGAAAAGTTGCACTTGATGTTGTGTGGTTTGAACCATGAAGTGACCTCCTTTCAACAATCGACACCGCTGAGAAACAAAAAACGCGTATAAGTCCATTGTCTGGATTTACACGCGTTCGCTACTCGACAGAATGATTTTATCATTCTCACACACGAATTGCAAAGCAGGGAAGTTCTGGAAGCTATTCGATCCTTCCTCTTGACATAGCTTCATCTACCCCTCATACACTTCCGGGAAGATCTCTGCCGGTCCTTCCGGCCCGTAATGTACATACGTCAGGCGCAATCCATGCGGCGGCATCGTCTTGCCCGCGCGGACGCGCTTGCCGGAGACGAGAATGTGCGGGATATCCTGCGGCGCCAATTTTCCCGCGCCGGCATATAGCAGTGTCCCGGCGATGATTCTGACCATGTTATAGAGAAATCCGTCGCCTATACAAGTGATGCGGATTTGCTGCGCTTGCCGCTCTACCCGGCAGGCATGCAACGTGCGCGTAAAAGTTTTGCTCGATCCTCCGGCAGCCGCAAAGGCGCGGAAATCATGCCTTCCTTCCAGTGCTTGCGCTGCCTGACGCATACGGTCTAGCTGTAAGGGCACAGGATAATGACAGGCGTACAAGCGCCGCAAGACATCCGGTATGCTCTGATTGTCAATACAATAATCATAGCGTTTCCATCTGGCCGAACGGCGGGCATCAAAATCCGGCTCTGCTTCCATAGCCGCCACAATGCGAATATCCCGCGGCAACAGGCTGTTAAATGCCTTCGGGAGTTTGTCCCAGGGAATACGCATCGACGAGCGGAAGTTAATCACTTGCCCGCAAGCATGAACGCCGGCATCTGTACGCCCAGCTGTCGAGATCTTGATCTCTTCCCCCACGAGACGCCGCCACGTATCCTCTAACGTACCCTGAACTGTCCGGCCGTGTTCCGCGGCTTGACGCTGGAAGCCATGATACGCTGTCCCGTCATAAGCTAGCGTCAGCCGAATATTGTATTTCTGATATTCCATGATCCGCTTACCTTTCTCCTGAAAACAGGATTGCCATTGCCAGTATACTATAAAAACAGCAAACCGTTAATCACTTGTTCGGTAAGCATTAACGCCCCTTGGATTCCTTGATGCGTTTTAGGGATGACATCGATATAGCCCAGGCTGGGCAAAGAGATTTCGATCCCGGAAAATATGCGCTGGCGCAATTTCAGTTGGGCCAGCGTGTTGCCGCTGGCAAAAACCAGCTCACTGGTACTGGCGAAGATATCCCGGCCCAAGGCTTGCGTTATGCCAAATTCATCTAGCAGCGCCTCCAGAGCGCGCTTAGCGAAGTCACAGCGCGCATTCAGCACACTGAGGCACTCCGGGATCATGCCGAAATACCGGACGAGGAAAGCGGTATAGGCATACAGCTCAGCATAGGTTCCTTGCACAGAAAAACTGACGCCCTTGGGCAGGCCGGTCAGCGAGTTGATTCTGGAGATATGCGCATAGGAGCGGGCGCGCGCTCGTTCGCTGTCCTGGGTAAATGGGGCAATCTCCCTGTTCAGCCTGGCGCAAATATCGCTCATCCATTGTTCTGTGGCGGCAAAGCCGACCGGCGGAGCGGCGATATAGCAGGGCGTGCCGTAGTGTTCCTGTAGATAATACGCCGTTTTCGCCCCATATTCCGGATGAATGACGATATTCAACGCCGCCTGCGGCGCCCGGCGCACACTGTCCAGTGTACAATCGGCGCAGAGGACACAGTTGACCGTGATGCCGCACAATCCCAACAAGCGTTGCAATTCGGCGCTATCACCGGCGTAATATTTGTGGTAGATGGATATGCCCAGCAGATTGACTGTCGCCGGTCGCGACCGCGCCGCCTCAACAACGGGTATTTGCTTGAACAGTTCGATCGTCGCCCGTTCATAGCCGGAGCAGATATCGGAGGAAAAACCCGGCGTTTCCATGACGACGACCGGTTTATTCCGGATGATCTCCGCGGCGATACCCCGCAAGTCGTCGCCAATCAGGGCGGCGCCGGGCGCATTGACGATACACACCAGATCGCAGGGCACAGTTGCCTCGATGAAAGCCAAGACTTCCTCTAATTTATCCCGGCTGCCGTAAATGTAGTCGCCGCCGGCCAAATAAGTGCAAGGTACGCGCGGTTGTCCGAAATACCATCGTTCCGGGTAATTGAGCGGATCAAACTCAAACTGCCTGATCGTCTGGTTATCCGAGACAGCAGCATGATAGAATTTGCAGCCCGTGGGGCCATTGAGCAGGACGACACTCCGCCCCACGCCCTCCAGTGCAAATATTACGCCGGACAAACTATCCGGCGTAATATTGCTTAAACAGCTGCTCATCACGCGTCCACTCTCCCTTCACATTCAGTTGCAGCAGGCGCGCCCAGCGCCGCATCATATTCAGCCCCGCATAGAATCCGGCTTCGGGGCACATAGGAATCGTATCAGCCAGAAAAACCTCGCCAGCAATCGACGAAGCGTAATTCGTCAGCAGGATATCCGGCTGATAGCGCGCCAAATCCCCGGCTCGCTGATCACGATCGTAATTCTCCTCGACGGGCAAGGGCATCGTCAGACTGGTCCGGAAACCTTCGTCTTGCGAAAAATTCAGTACCCCGATCTTCACGACCTCGATACCGGCGTCATACGCCGCTTGTAATAGCCAATCCAGTTCATGGTTATAGGTGATAATCATCAGCTTCTTACCTGACAGAACGGGTTTGAGCGTCGCCGTCTCACGGACATAGCGATCTTTTTGCTCCGCGATCATCTCTTCAGCCGCCTCGGGACGCCCGAAGAAACCGGCCAAGCCGCGCAGCCATGCTTCCGTCGCGGCAAAACCGATCGGAAACGCTTGATCGAAGAAAGCCGCGCCATATTCCCGGGTAAAAAAATCCGCCAGTAGTTTTCCCGTGTAATCCTTGTAGGCCAGGAGATTCAACTGTGCGGAACAGAAATCCGCCAGCTGATCGTATGTCGTAGCGCAGAGAAAGCGGCAGTTCACGTGAACGCCTAAGCGCCGGAGAAATTCATTGATGATCTGGAAATTGTGTTCCGTATTCGTCACGACAAACTTTTCAAAAATGATATTCACCGTATCCGGTACAACGTTCTGATCACGCCGGATGATCTGTCTGGCCAACTCGGTATAGGCCATGAGCATCCCTTGCAGGTAATCTCCGGCCATGTTGCCATCCGCCTTGATCGTGATAATCGGCAGGTCTGCTTGTGCGAGCCACCTGACTTGATCAATATCATCTCCGATAATCCCGGCGGGACAGGAACTGACGACGATAATCGCCCGCGGACGGCGTCTTTTTAGCTCATGCAGTTTATCTTCCAGCTTGTCCATGCCACCGAAGACAACTTCCGCCTCACCCATTTCTGTACATTCCAGCTGCGGGGTCAGGGAAGCGGGCAGCAGCGCGCCCCGTTCAAAGAGCGCCCGGCGTCCCGTAGAACTGATCGATTGATACGCCAGATAGGCGCAGCTTTGCGGCGCGTGCGCCAGAATCACGGCATCCCGAATATGAATGCTTACAGATAGCGCCCCATTGAAAGCGCAGCCATGCAACGGCTCTGAGCGGACGACATTTTTCGAAAGATAGCGGTTCGGATCTGTGAGGCTAATGACGGGCAGAGCGGCGGCGCATCGCGTCTCCATCTCGGACTCCGGCGCAGGCGGCGCGGGCGCGACATATATCTCGCGCTCCCTCTCCGTTGACTCTCCGCGTCCCAGGACGACGATTTCGAGATCTTCATCGCTGAGCGGCTGAGCCGCATAGAGCGCGCTGCCGCCGATGAGTTCTTGCGCCAGCTGGACGAATAGGCGCGTTAACTTGCCGTCACAATTCTGCTCCATCACCGTCATGTGATCCCGTTCGGCGCGCGTAAACGCATCGCTACGCGGTATATCTGCGCGGATGGGCAGCCCTACAGCGCGGGCGAACCGCGCGACCCGTTCATCTTCGCCTTCGATGTTGCGCCGGTTGTAGAGGATACCGGCGATGCGTTTGTTCTCACCGTCATAGTTGCGAATACCGCGCAAGATATTATTCGCCGCGTAAAGCGCCATGAATTCTCCGGAGGTGACGACGAAGATCGTATCTGCGTACTCCCGGCGGATCGGTACGGCGAAACCGCCGCAGACCACATCCCCCAGAACGTCATAAACGATGGTATCATAACGCTCCTTCAGTTTGAATTGGTTCAACAGTTCAAAGGTGCTGATAATGCCGCGCCCGGCGCAGCCGACGCCTGGTTTTGGGCCGCCCGCTTCCACACACCCGACCGCGGCAAAGCCGTGCAGCAGGATATCCTCGATCTTGTACTCCAACGGCTGGGTCTGACGCATATAGTCCAGCGCGGTCGTCAGCTTTTGACCGTGCGTCAGCAAGCGGGTGGAGTCGTGTTTCGGGTCGCAACCAATTTGCAGCACCCGCCGTCCGGCGAGGGCCAAAGCCGCCGAGAGATTAGCGCTGAGCGTCGATTTTCCGATGCCGCCCTTACCGTATATCGCTATTTCTTTCATTTTCTGGCGCTCCCTTTTGCCGCAGCGGCGCTTCTTTTTCCATCGTTACTTTAATTTTAATACGGCTGATTAAAAAAAGCCGTCCCTTTGACTTAGAAGGGACGCAACAAACACACAACAATCCAAAAGGCTGTTGTGTGTTGGAAAAGGCAAGAAAAATATCCGATTGTCCGGCTATCCATTGTAGGTCTCCTGACTTACACGATAGCGGGATATCCCGCGCGATAACGTCCTGCCTTCTCGGTCGCCCAATGGCCGGTTTTCACCGCCGGCGTTATCTTCCGCGCTTACAGTAGGCGACTACCTGCCGGCAGTCCCTGTCCGGGATTCGCACCCGGTTCCCTTGTCCATTTCCACGGCATTTTCTTCAGCCGCAGAATCACAACAAGCCTGTTAAGATTAATTACAGTATAGTACACCCGGCCAAGAAAGTCTATAGTGAACTGCCTCCGGATCTTGGACCTGTAGATTGCAAGTGGAGAAAGGTTGCGAAAACTGACTTGGCTTTTCGGAAAAAATAAAGACTCTTATTTGTCCTTGCCGAGTTGCGCGCGCTTCACCGCGGCCATTGGCTCCCTGCGTCTGCTGGGTCGGTTTGATTGACCGTAAGTTACGCAGAGAGATCGAAAAGAAGCGCACGGGCTTCGTATGGGGTAGCCTTAAACCAGCTTGCTGGTCATCGCCGCAAGGTAAAGCGGCAGATTGGTGATGTTTCCATCCGTGACATAGCCCCGCTTGGAAAAGCGGATGGCTGTCTGCGGCTGACGGTTCTTGATATACGCCTTGAAGCTGGGCGGGGCTTCAAACTGCCCCTGAAGTTGTTGCAGCACGAAGTTTTCCGTCAGCGCACCCTTGAACTGATAATCGCTTTTCAGCAGGATAGCGGCATTGTCGATAGCCGCCATATGTTTGAGCAATCCGGTGTCAAACAGAAAGAGCTTAAAGTAGCTGGTTTCCTCAAACGCTTTCAGCGGATGCTCCGGCTTGGACACGTTGTAGACCCTGTTGAGCATCCCCGCCGATACCAGCCACTCAATGGCTTCCTCAAACTCCCGCGCCCTCGCGCCTTCTTTGATACAGCCGTAGATGAATTTCTCGTTTTCCTTGCCGAGCTGTGACACGATGCTGCGGAACACCATGAGAATCCGACCGGAATTAATTTTGCCACTGTGCTTGGAGAAATCGTTCTCGTAGATGCTCACCAATTCGTCTTGAATTTGCCGGATGCGCTGCGGATCTTTGTACTGCACCCATGACGCGACGCATTCAGGCAGACCGCCGATAATCAAGTAGTAGTTATACGCCTCCAGCAACCGGCTATGGAAAATCTCCTCAATCTGTTGTCCCTTTTTGATTTGGGTGTAGTAGCCGTAGAGCGGTTCGTCCACGGCGGCGAAGAACTCGTCAAAGAACAGCGGATATACCTCAATCAGGTTGACCTGACCGGCCGGATAGGATTTCGGTTTTGCCAGCAGCGTACCGAGCAGACTCCCCGCCGCGATGACATGGTACTCGTTGGCTTTTTCCCTGAAGTATTTCAGCGCGCTCAAAGCCGCCGAACATTGTTGTTAGCCAAAACGCCGGGCGGTGTGCTTTGGCGTATTCAGCGGAAACGTTCAGCAACTCGCCGGCGGACATATCCTCGAAAAGATTATCACGCCGCCAATCGGTGTAGTTGAACGGCTCTTCGGCTTTTAACGTGAACACAAACATCTCCACGCCTACCGTTCCGAGTTGTTTCCGCAACGCCTCCAATGCATAATATCTGTCAGGATTAGGTTTCGTACAAGATAGCTATATCATGTATTCTACGCTTCATTTCTGTGCGAATATGTAACGGCTCTAGACACTCGCATTTATCCCCAAAACTGAAAAGAATATTGTAGTAGTATTCGTTCTCTATGAAAGGAAAACTAACAATGTAACGCTCATTGCCGTCAGGCGAAAAGTGTTCATAAGCGCAAAAATCAAGTACCCTGTCCATGACAGATTTATGAATACGGATTTTGATTGTTTTTTGCATAGTCGCCATAATATCCGCAAAATCTAGCGTCGGTTTTTGGTAATCTCGTGGTGTAAAAGGTTCCTCTCGTATTTGTAGGTGTGACATGCGAGATAGTTTGAATAAGCGAAAATCATTTCTTTTAAGGCAATACCCTTGCCAATACCAATGGCTATTTTTCAATACAAGCTGATACGGCTCGGCGGTTCGTGCGGTTTTGTTTCCGTAGCGGTCTGCATATGCAAAAGAAAGTAGCTTGCTTTTCTGTAAAGCTGTTTTGATGATTTCTAAATATGCCTGAATATTTCTATTGCCTATCCACGGACTTAAATCTATATATATTTGATTCGCTTTTAATTCAATGTCTTTCGCTCTGTCGGCGGGGATAAAGCTCTTGACTTTCGCCAGGGTGTTTACCAGTTCATCGCCTCGTATCATATTGGCAAGACTGGAAAGCCCCATCAGGATAGCAGAAAGGTCGGCAGCCGGTACGAGGACTTTAAAACCTAATACGCATGGGGCTGAATTAGTTCCAGAATTAAACATAGTATCAAAAAATGTTTTTACAAAATACAAAGGAAACACATTAAGCAGTGAGGAATTTACAGACTTTATTCGTAAAAATGAAATATGCGATTTCTACATAGCAGGAGCAGATGCTGTTGCTTGTGTTAAATCAACCTGTTATAACTTACGCAAAGCAAATTATAGCGTTAATGTATTGTCAGATTGCCTTACAAGTTATGATAAAAGGAAAATTGACGAAATGCTACGGTATTATGAACGTAAAGGCAGTAAAATTATTTATTTGCATGACCTGTTAAGTTAAGCACTTTCCCATATTAACCGCATAGCACTTTTGCCGATGTACTGTCCGAGATGTTGAGTAGCGGCGAACAGCTGAACCGCCGCTCAATCGTGCGTTGCGGGAGGTTAATTGATTCGTTATCGGCGGTGTGATGGCAACCTTTGGGTTCACATCACACAGATAACCTACATTTTTTGACCGCCATAAACCTACAAATTTTAATCGCCATAAAACT
>JAITOV010000017.1 GCA_031289735.1 Peptococcaceae bacterium | reverse complement strand
TGGGATTACCGTGGGGGAAGACGGCGGATCACATCAGGCGATAGAAGATTTGGCGCTTATGCGGGCGATTCCCCATATGACGGTATTAGCTCCCGCGGATGGAGTCGAAACGCGTAAAGCCGTCATGGCGATCGCTAAGGCGCAAGGACCGGTATATATGCGCTTAGGTAGATTAGCCGTTCCCACTCTATTGCGGCCGGAAGATGATTGGGCGGTCGGTAAAGCTCAGGTTCTGCGGCAGGGAACGGATGTGACGATTGTCGCCTGTGGGATGATGACGGCTGTCGCCTTGGCAGCGGCGGATGCGCTGGCTCAGGAAGGGGTTGAGACCACGGTGATCAACTCAGCGACGATCAAACCGTTGGATGCGGCAACGATCCTGCGTGCGGCGCGGGAGACCGGAGCTGTGGTTACAGCGGAAGAGCATAGTATCATCGGCGGCTTAGGCAGCGCGGTAGCGGAAGTCTTAGCCGAGCAGCATCCGACGCCCCTGTTGCGGGTGGGCATATCAGATATCTTCGGCGAGTCCGGGACCCCGGAGGCCTTGCTGGAGAAGTACGGCTTGACGCGGGAGGCGTTGATCCTGGCAGTACGGCAAGTGCGAGTCAAAAAAAATCACCTGGCAGGGTATTCTGGCAAAGAAAAATGATCGATATTTATTAATGGGAAGTTTGGCCTATAAAATAGAGGAAATTCCCAATGCATGTCGAACGCAAGCAATATGGAAGGAAATATTCTGAATGATCCAGCTTAGAAATGTCTCTAAGATGTATCCGAATGGCGCTAAAGCGCTCATTGATGTGAGTGTACGTATTGAAAAAGGAGAGTTCGTTTTTCTGGTCGGCCCGAGTGGCGCCGGAAAATCTACGTTCATACGCTTGATCTATCGGGAAGAAAAACCTTCCCGTGGTTCTATCATCTTAAGCAATAAAAACCTGGCGCGGATGAAGGACCGGGAAGTACCGTTGCTCAGGCGTAAACTGGGCGTGATCTTTCAAGATTTTAAATTGTTGCAGGATCGCTCGGTGCTGGAAAACGTCGCTTTTGCCTTGCATGTGGTTGGTACGCCCAAACGTGAGATCGGTATCCGCGCCAAAAAAGCGATTGAACTGGTGGGTTTGGCAACGAAGGAAAAGGTATTGACCGCACAACTGTCCGGTGGGGAACAGCAGCGTGTCTGTGTGGCGCGGGCGATCGTCAACGACCCAATGCTATTGATCGCCGACGAGCCGACGGGTAATCTCGATCCGGAAACGGCATGGGGTATTATGGAATTGCTCTATAATATCAATAAAAGAGGGACAACTGTGATCATGGCTACGCATGCCCGTGAGATTGTGGACCAGATGCAGAAAAGAGTCATCGCGATTGAAGCGGGCAAGATTTCGCGGGATGAGGCGCATGGAGGGTACGGATATGACGTCTAGTTCCGCCGGGTATATCTTGAGTGAAACGTTGCACTCGCTGAGGCGTAATCCGATGCTGAGCTTCGCGTCGATGCTGACGATCTTTGTGTCGATGGTCATCTTGGGCGCTTCGTTCTTTTTTATGGTGAACGCTAATTATATGGCTAGTACGTTCGAGTCTCAGCTGGAGGTCTCCGCTTTCTTAAATCAGGATATTACGCCGGAAGATATCGAGCGGGTGCGGGGTCTAATCACCGTATTACCGGAGGTAGCCAGCGTGGAGTTGGTGACCAAAGACCAGGCTTTAGCGCAATTCGGTCAAAATATGGGCGCCAACCAAAGCGAGATCATTGAAGATTTGGGCGGCGTGAATCCGTTGCCGGATAAATTCACGATCAAGACGACAGATCCCCAACAGGTGATCACGGTAGCGCAACAAGTCGAAACGATTACCGGAGTCAAGAAGGTCCGTTATGGACCAGGTGTGGTGGAGCCGTTGTTGAAGTTCACCCAGTGGTTGCGTTGGATTGGGGTGGGGATTGTCATCTTGTTTACGGTCGCTTCCTTGGTTCTGATCTCGATCAATATTAAACTGAATGTATTTTCCCGGCGTAGAGAAATTCAGATTATGAAACTGGTGGGCGCAAGCGACACGTTTATTCGCTGGCCGTTTCTGATTGAAGGGATGATTATCGGCATGATTGGCGGCATTTTGGCGGCGCTGACTGTGGGTTACGGATACAATTGGCTGGTGGAGTATCTGACGATGACGTTGACTTTTCTACCGGTAGTGCACAACGCGGTGTTTTTCGGCGAAGTACTGACGGGGCTGATCCTGGCGGGTATGTTGATTGGCGCGCTGGGCAGCACGTTTTCGGTCCGAAAATATCTGCGGATTTAGAGGAAGGGGAGAACGGCTATGCGGAAGCGCTGGATAACGGCGGTACTGAGTGGTGTATTGCTTGTGAGCAGCACAGTGGCTCCTTTGCTGGCGGATGAGCTCAGTAATGCGAATCAGGATTTAAATGCCTTGCACCAACAAGAACAAGCAGCCAGGGAACGCTTGAATCAAGTAACCTATACGGCGGATATCCTGAAAACTCAAGTAACGCAATTAGATACGCAAATCGCGGCGGCAAACAAGGATTTAAAGCAGAAAGAAGCAGCCGTTAATAGCCTGCTGGCGCAGATAGAAGTGACGCAGGCGGAACTAGAACAAAAACAGCAAGATCTGGACGCGCGGCGTAACGCTTTAGGGCAGAGGATGCGCGGTATCTATGAAGACGGTCAGGTCAGTTATTTTGAAGTATTGTTTGAAGCGGCGACGTTGAGTGATTTGATCACACGGGTCGAATATCTCGGCTATTTAATTGACAATGATCAGCAATTGCTCTATGGTATACGGGAAGAAAAAGCTAAGGTAGAAAGTAAAGAAACTGAATTGCAGGCCCAGAAAGACGAGGCGGTGAATGTCAAGAATCAACAAGCCGCCGTTAAGGCGGATTTAGACAGCAAGAAAGCGCAGCAACAGCAATTGCTGACTGAGACGAAGCAAGCCGAAAATGATCTATTGATTCAGATCGAAAAGATGGAAGCCGATTCAGCGGCGCTGACGAAGAAGATCCGGGAATTATCCGCTTCTTTATCGGGTAATCGCGTAGTAGGTTCAATTTATCAATGGCCCTTAAAGAGTTATTTTACCATCTCCAGTCCGTTCGGTTATCGGATCCATCCGATCACGAAGCTGCGGAGTTTGCATACCGGAACGGATATTCCGGCGCCGACGGGAACACCGATCATGGCGGCGGGAGATGGCGTAGTGATTATGGCTAGCGATTATGGGGCATTCGGCAATTCGGTCATCATCGATCACGGTTCCGGCTATACGACGCTCTATGCGCATCAATCTAAAATGGCGGCGAGAGTCGGGCAAACGGTATATGCGGGGGACGTCATCGGGTATGTCGGAACTACCGGATGGAGTACCGGGCCGCATCTGCACTTTGAAGTGCGTGTGGATGGCAATCCTACGGATGCGATGCAGTTCTTTCCGAACTTGTAAGCTGTGTCAACGAACGAATACTGCATCTGCGTCTATATGCTGCGTTGCGCGGACGGTAGTCTGTATACCGGTTGGACCAATGATTTGACGGCGCGTCTCGCCGCTCACAATAAGGGCAGCGCCGCAAAATATACGCGCTCGCGCCGCCCGGTGGCGCTGGTTTACTGCGAAACCATGCCTTCCAAGCCGGAAGCTTTGCGGCGGGAAGCCCAGATCAAGCGGCTTTCACGTCAGCAAAAACTGGCGCTTATAGATCATTATACTAAAAGAAACAGATTGCTTGGACTATAACCATCCTCCCTTTCATAAGATTCTTAATGGAAGGGAGGGTTTTTTTTGTTTAGTAAGATGTCAAAGGGAGTTGGCGAAATACTGGAATTCCCTCCGGATGTTGCCGGAGAAGGACCGAGAATCAGCATCATTGGCCGGGATACAGTGCTGGTTGAGCACTACCAGTTCATCATGGCTTTCAGTGAAGATCAAGTCAGTCTAATGACCAGGGTTGGCGTATTGCATATAGAAGGTAAGAATTTTGTCCTGAATACGATGCTACCGACAGAGATTCATCTCAGCGGAGTTCTGATCTCCCTGAGGTTTGCGCAAGAGGGAGGGGAGGGCAATGATTAAGCGTTTGCGTGCTTTTTGGGCCGGACGAATCTATGTTGTAGGCCGGGGGAAAAACCCGGCGGCGTTTTTGAATGAAATTCTGCGCGACGGCATTGAGCTATTTAATACGCAGCGTTCGGAGACAGGGATTAAAGCACAGGTGGGGTTGACGGATTTTCGCAGGATGCGCAGGGCTGCGCGTGTTAGTCATACTCGGATCAGGGTTGTTTCCAGATACGGATGGCCGTTTATTTTAGCACGTTGGTGGCGGAGAAAAGGTTTGTTGGCCGGACTGTTCCTGATAGCGGGGACGATCCTCCTCCTGTCTCAAATGATTCTGCTGGTATCCGTGAGCGGGAATAAAAACATATCCGCTCAGCACATACTGGATCAAGCGGCGCAAGGGGGATTGAAAGCGTGGGTTTGGCAGAGAGATGTAGATTTGAATGAAGTAGCCGATGATTTAAAGAACGAGATGCCGGACGCGGCGTGGATCGGAATTCAACGTCAGGGAGTCAGGGTCGTCATTCGTATCGTGGAAAAGGTCCGTCCGCAAATTCCCGCGGCTGCTGGGGATTTGGTCGCGGTAAAAGATGGCTTGATTCAGGACATTATGGTTATTCAAGGAGTTTTGTTAGTCCATGAAGGAGAAACGATCCAAAAGGGGAGGACGTTAATTGTCCGTGATTGGAATAATGTAGCGAAAGGCTTCATCCGTGGCAGGGTTTGGTATAGCGCGGAAGCGGACGTGCTGGAGCAGGAAGATAAAATGGAAGAAAGCGGTCGTTCGGCGGAAGGGTGGGGTATAAAAATCGCTGCGCGAGTCATAATGGTAACGATGCCGCAATCTCCTTTTTCTGACGTCAGAGAAGAAGAACAGCGTTATCTGGGCTGGCAGTGGAGGAATTGGCGTTTCCCTGTCGAAGTTATTCATATTCAGTACTTTGAACGTCAAGTTGTTCATTGGGAACGCACGGCGGAGGAAGCGCAGAAGGCCGCTGAGACGCAGGCCAGGGCGGAGGTATATGCCAAACTGGAGGCGGGGGCAAAAGTTGTCGAGGAAAAGGTTAAGATATTAAACGGTGTAGCGGGAGCGCGCAAGGTACGCATAGAAGTGGAGACCTATGAAGATCTGGCTGTATATGCCGATGCGTAGCATGGTATAGTATCATCGGGTAGTGCGAACAAGAAAGGGATGCCATTTGGGAAATGAAGCAAAAATCCTGTTAAGAGATACTGCTGAAACAATGCACCTTCTTGGCATGGAGGATGCGCACTTGCGCATGATCGAAGAACGTTGGGGAAGTTGTTGCGTGATTCGCGGAGGCGAAATGGTCATCAGCGGAGCAGTGGAAGGCGTGAGGCTGACAGAGACCATGATTCGGGAATTATTGATGGTTATCCGCCGCGGACATATTCCGAGTTCTGCGGATGTGTTGTATTTGATGACCCAAGTAGAGGAAAATCAGGTGAACGGAGCGGCGGAAGCGCTGACCAAAGTCATTGGGACCACGCACAGAGGGAAGCCGATTAAGGCAAAGACGCGCGGACAGATAGAGTATTTGCAGGCTTTAAGTCAGAACGATGTCGTCTTTGCGATTGGTCCGGCAGGAACAGGTAAAACCTACTTAGCTGTGGTTATGGCAGTGCAGCAATTAAAAGCCAAAGCGGTGAATCGTATCATATTGACTCGGCCGGTTGTGGAAGCCGGTGAGAAGCTGGGTTTTCTGCCTGGGGATATCCAGGAAAAGGTGGATCCTTACCTGAGACCGCTCTATGATGCCCTGTATGATCTGTTGGGCTCAGATACGACGCAGAGATATGTGGACAAGGGTACGATCGAGATTGCTCCACTGGCGTATATGCGCGGCAGAACGTTGGATGATTCGTTTATTATTCTGGATGAGGCGCAGAATACGACGCCGGAACAGATGAAGATGTTTTTAACGCGTCTGGGATTTGGTTCCCAAGCGGTTGTCACGGGTGATGTCACGCAAATTGATCTGCCGCGCGGTCATTGTTCGGGATTAAAGGATGCGCGGAGTCTTCTCAAGGGAATACCGGGTATCTATTGCCAAGATTTTTCGGCGGAGGACGTGGTGCGTAATTCGCTGGTACGGAGTATTATTCAGGCTTATGAAGAACGTGAGCACAACAAGGACGCTTGAATCAGCGTGATAAAGGGACGAGATTATTGAGCTTTTTAAAATCGGTCATTAAATTATGGAGTAAGATCTTGGCGCTGATCAGTGATCGGGGATGGCGTGTGCTCGCTTTAGCGCTGTATTTTCTGTTGTTCTCTTATGTGATTGTGTCCAGTTTGTTTATCGCCAAACTGCATCTGACCCTGGGAGAGCCCAGTCCGCAACTCATCACGGCGCCCTGGTCGATGGAGATAGAAGATATAGATAAATACTTGAAAGATCAGCAAGCAGCTGTGGATAGTACACAACCCGTGTATCGGCCGAACCAGATCGTGTCCAATGATCTGAGTCAAAAACTCGCTGAAGCTTTTACCCTCTTACGGGATGCTGCGCATTCTTATCAGGACGCCGGGATTAAAGTCGCCCAACTGCGCGGCTATTTCTATTTTGAGGATTTATCAGATAGCGTGCTGACATCTCTGACGCAATCCGGCGCTGCCGAGATCGAGGAAGCGGAGCGGGAAGCGATCGTGATGATCATCGGCAATATTCGCAATGTCGATACCGGGGCGCGCACGCAAGCGGATATCCCGGTTTTGAAAAATCATTTACAGTCTGGGATGAATCAGTCTTCTCTCGCGCCGGAGATGAAGGTGTTCTTGTCTCATTTTATTGAACAGGAAATAACGCAGCCTACATTAGAAATTGACCTGGAAGTCACGGAAACGTTGAAACAGGCGAACCGGGACGCAGTCAATAAAACAGTTGTTTATTATAAAGCCAATCAGAAAATCATTGGCGCCGGGGAGATTGTCGATGAATCAACCCTGATGGTGTTGGAAAAGTATGGAATTTTAGGGAGCAAATATTCTTGGCGCACAGCTGGCGGTCTGGGGTTAATCATTTTAGCCGGCATGTTTGCCATTATCATGTATACGTATCAATTTAAACGCGATATCTATTATTCGACGCAGAAGATGGTGCTGATCGGCTTGCCGATGGTCTTGGCTTTATTTATTGGCAAAGGGCTGGTCGCCGTGGATTTGGGCGGGCAGTTGAATTCCCTGACCGGGTTTTTGATACCTGTGGCTTGGGCTACAGCCGCTATCGCTATTTTGGTCGATCGAGATATTGCCTTTGTGATCTCATTTATTCTGGCGGCTTTTTCCGGTTTATTAATCGATCCGTTAATGGTCAATGCGAGTGGCATGCAAGTGGGACTGGTGGCGTTATTTGGCGGAATCACCAGTGTGTATGCGGTTTCCCGATTGAATCAGCGTTCAGATTTAGCCAGCGCCGGATTATTTATTGCCGGTAGCAATGCGGTGGTCATTAGCGGCATTGCCCTGGTCACAGGCATGCAGTTGATGACCTGGGCGGTAGGCGTTTTGTTGGGAGTGATTAACGGAGTGGTGTCCTCTATTTTGAATATCGGAACGCTGCATTGGCTGGAATCAGGATTCCATATTACCTCCTCCGTCCAACTGCTGGAATTGGCCAACCCGAATCATGTACTCCAGAAACGGTTGTTGATTGAAGCGCCGGGAACCTATCATCACAGTATTTTAGTGGGCAATCTGGCTGAAGCGGCGGCGGAATCTGTTAAGGCGGATCCTATTTTAGTCCGGGCAGGCGCGTTGTATCATGATATCGGCAAGCTAAAGCGTCCGTATTTTTTCATCGAAAACCAGTTTTCTCAGGAGAATCCGCATGATAAGATCGCGCCAACATTGAGTAGCCTGATTATTATTGCGCACGTGAAAGACGGCTTAGAACTAGCCAAGGAGTATAAACTGCCGTTGCCGATTCAGGATATCATCCGTCAGCATCACGGGGACTCTCTGGTGAGTTTCTTTTATCACAAGGCGAAGGAAGACAATGAAGAGATTACCGAAGAAGCGTTCACGTATGAGGGCCCGCGTCCGCAGAGTAAGGAAGCCGCTTTAGTATCTCTGGCCGATAGTGTTGAGGCGGCAGTGCGTTCCATGAAGCAGTCGACGCCGGGACGGATCGAAGGCATGGTGCGCAAGCTGATCAAAGACAAACTCAACGACGGGCAATTGGATCAGAGCGACCTGACCTTGCAAGATCTGGATCGTATCGCCGTAGCTTTTGTTCGGGTACTGAGTGGTATTTTCCATTCGCGCGTGGAATATCCTGAACTGCCGCAGAGGCAGCGCGCTGCCTTGCCGCCTGCGCCAGAAGGTACGGAAGGCGCAGAAGAACCGGCGCCATCCGGAAGCAAAGAACTCACAGATGCAACCTGAGAAAGGAGCTGCCCTATGTATGATGTTGATATTCTTTGGGAGCGCGTGTTCGCCGAAGATGCTGCGCGGAGCTTATCTGAACTCCTGCAAGCCGGCGCGCAAGAGACTCTGCGGCGCTTCAGCGCTTCAGCGCACGCCGAGATCAGCTTGACATTGACGGATGACGCGCGGATTCAGGCGCTGAATCGCGCGTATCGTGGGATCGATCGGCCGACCGATGTCCTGTCATTCGCGCTGACGGAACAAACGGAGGATGAACCGGATGTGATCGGCGGAGAAGATGACTCCTTGGGTGATATTGTGATTTCGCTCGAACGCGCCGCTGAACAGGCAAGTGCGTATGGACATTCTTTGGAGCGTGAGGTGGTTTACCTGGCGGTCCATGGGGTCTTGCATCTGTTGGGATTTGATCATGAAGCGCCGGCAGACCGGGACGTTATGCGTGGACATGAAGAAGAAGTGATGACGTCATTGGCTCTGGCCAGAGAGCAGGTGGAGCCGCATGATGCGGGATAGGTTGGATCGGGATAAGATCGAAGAACTCATACGCCAGGCTCAGGAGAGCTATCGGAACGCTTACGCGCCGTATTCGCAGTATCCGGTAGGAGCGGCTATATTATTCGCTTCGCAGCGGATCTTTTGCGGTTGTAACGTGGAAAACGCCAGTTATGGTTTGACGATCTGCGCGGAACGCAATGCGATCTTCCAGGGGATTGCCACGGGGGAACGTTTATTGCGCGCGGTGGCGATTGCTGTTCCCACGCCAGATCCGGCCTATCCATGTGGGGCATGCCGTCAGGTGATGCGTGAATTTGCGCAGGATTGTCCGGTGTTCTTGGTCAGCGGGGATGGCCGTCGGATTGAGACGAATCTGGATGCGCTGCTGCCGCATGCCTTTGGACCGGAGTTTAAACAAGGGCAAGGAGAGTGATGGTTGTGCTGCCGGAGACATCTAAACCATTGAAATCGGGTTTTGTGAGTGTGGTAGGCCGTCCGAACGCCGGAAAATCCACCTTACTCAATCATTTATTAGGACAAAAGGTCTTGATTATGTCGGATAAACCGCAAACCACACGCAATAAGATCCAATGCGTGCTGACCGAGGAACGGGGGCAGGTCATTTTTTTAGATACTCCCGGCATCCACAAACCGCGCCATAAACTGGGGGAGTATATGGTTGGCGTAGCGCAAGAATCTATACGCGAAGTGGATTTGATCCTGTATCTGGTAGATAGCTCGAAGCCCTTGGGTACGGGCGAGAAATTTATTATTGAGATGCTGAAGATGGCGGCGTCGCCGTGTTTTTTGGTGCTGAATAAAATCGATTTGATTGCCAAGGAAAATTTGCTGCGTCAGATCAAAGCCTATACGGATCTAGCGGATTTTCGGGAAGTGATCCCGATATCCGCAACCGGTGGAGAAAATACAGCTGTTTTATTAAGCCAGGTGTTTGCCGAGATGCCGTATGGCCCGATGTTTTATCCTGACAATGAGGTGACAGACCGGCCGGAACGCTTTATCATGGCCGAACTGATCCGCGAAAAGGTGTTGCAATTAACCCGTGACGAAATTCCGCACTCTATTGCTGTGCGGATAGAAGAAGTAGAAGAGAAAAGCACACTCATTAAGGTGCGCGCGCAGATTATTGTGGAACGGGAATCTCAGAAAGGAATGGTCATCGGCCGGGATGGCCGCCTGTTAAAAGAAGTGGGAACCTTGGCTCGGTGCGATATCGAGAGTTTATTGGGTAGTAAAGTGTTTTTGGAACTTTGGGTGAAAGTGAAAAAAGAATGGCGGAATAAGCAAGATAGTTTGCGTGAGTTCGGTTATGAGCGATGATCATAAACTCTATCATGCGGATGCGATCGTTATTCGCAGTCGCGAATTTGGGGAATCCGATCGGCTGATCACCCTTTTCTCCAGGGAAAGGGGAAGAATTGAGGCGGTCGCGAAGGGCGCGAGAAAACCGAAAAGCCGTCAGCGCGCAGGCGTGCAGTTGTTTACTTATGCGGATTATCTGATCTATCGCGGCCGGAATTTAGATACGGTCAATCAAGTCAGTCCCAAGGAGAGCTTTCCGCATCTGTGGGCGAATTTGGAGCAAACGCTGTCCGCCGCAGGCATGGCGGAGTTGCTGGAGCATGCGACCATCGTGCATCAACCGCAGGGTGAATTGTTTACCTTGACGATAACCTGTTTTTACTTGCTTGAACAGATGTCTCCGTCTTTGCTATTAGCGGCGTATGCTTTGCGTTTAACGACGGTACTGGGCATCATTCCGGTTCTGGATTGCTGTGTCGTATGCGGCAGCCGGCTGGAAGCGTCGTTAGAACGCTATATCTTTGATGTCTCAGCAGGCGGCGCGGTTTGCTTGCATTGCCGGAGCGGCAGCCGGCACTTGAGCCTGAGAGCAGGCAGCCTGGCGTTTATGCGGCGCTTATTGATCAGTGATTTGCGCCAGTTGGATCGTCTGCGCTGTCCGGCTTGGATGTTGCAAGAGATATTGGACACTCTTCAGGCGTTTTGTGAGCATACTTTTGAGAAACCGCTGAAATCCTGGAAGATAGGGAATAGGATGATCGCGGCCAAGGAATGATGCTTGGGCTACTCAAATCGTGCCTAAATAATATACATTAATAGAAGGAAATGCGGCATATGTGTTGAATTATTTAAATATATCAGCTGAATTATTGTGTATAATATGCAGGGGTTGATGAGAGACGTATGGAATTTAATGAACGGCAAAAACGCATTGTCGAGATCGTCAAGAATCAAGGGCCGATTACCGGAGAGCGGATTGCGGCTAGTTTGTGTCTGAACAAAACGACGTTGCGTCCGGATTTGACGGTGTTAACGATGTCCGGTGTTTTGGCAGCTAGGCCGCGGGTAGGGTATACTTACAAGGGAAACCATGAGTTGTTTTTTGTAGCCAGAAAGCTGCGTCAGCTGCGCGTGGGTGATTTCATGGCGATGCCGGTGCTGATTAATGAAAATAGCAGTGTCTATGAGGCGATCGTGACTTTATTTACCCAGGATACGGGCGGATTAGCTGTTGTGGGCCGGGAACGGATCCTGGCCGGAATGCTTTCACGCAAAGACCTCTTGAAAGCAGCCTTAGGCAATAACGACTTGCGGCAGATGCCGGTTAGTGTCATCATGACGCGAATGCCGAATATTATTGTGACGACACCTGATGAGACGGTCTATGAAGCGGCGCGCAAGATTTCCCGGCATGAGATTGATACGTTGCCGGTGGTGGAAAATTTCTTCGCTGAGGACGGTACGGATAAATATGAAATCGTGGGGCGTTTTACGAAAACAACAATCACTAAGATCTTCACAGAAGTCGCCGGAGCGGATGAACGCGGCGTTCTGATCAATGAATGATTCAGGCGTGCTTGACAAATAGGAAGGAGTGACATTGTGGCGTCAGGAAATCCGATAGCAATCTATGTGATATCCGATGCGGTAGGGGAGACGGCGGATTTTGTCAGCCGGGCCGCGGCTGTGCAGTTCAGTGGGGTGCGCATGCGTTTTCGCCGTGTGCCTTATGTGCAGGATCTGAATTATTTGGATGAAATCTTGGAGCAGGCGGTCGAAGAGAAAGCCATCATTGTCTATACGATTGTTTTGTCCGAACTGAAGGAATACTTGCAGAAAAAAGCACGGGAAAAAGGATTGATCACTGTTGATATTTTAGGCCCGTTGATTCAGGTGATTGCTGACCAGACAGGGCTTGGTCCCAGCCAGATTCCCAATGTCGTACATCGTTTGGATGAACAATATTTTCGCAAGATCGCAGCGGTTGAGTTCGCGGTAAAGTATGACGACGGCAAAGACCCGCGCGGCGTGCTTTATGCTGATGTGGTGCTCGTGGGCATTTCTCGTACGTCCAAGACCCCGTTAAGTATGTATTTGGCGCACAAAGGAATCAAATGCGCTAATATTCCCTTAGTACCGGAAGTCATGCCGCCGGACGAGCTGTTTACGATACCCGTACAGAAAGTAGTCGGACTGGTCATCCATCCGGAACTTCTGACCCAGATCCGCACGGAACGCCTGAAAACATTGGGGTTAGGGGAGAATTCGGGATATGCCAATGTAGATCGTATTGTCGAAGAACTGGAGTACGCGCGCAAGATCATGCGCCGCCTGGGTTGCCCGGTGATCGATGTGACAGGAAAAGCCGTAGAAGAAGCGGCGAGTCAGGTGTTGCAATATATAAATAAGGAGGAGAATCATGTCAACTAAGAAGTATGTGTACTTATTTCACGAAGGAAATGCTCAGATGCGCGCCTTACTGGGAGGTAAGGGAGCTAATTTGGCGGAAATGGCGAATATGAGTCTGCCGGTACCGCCCGGCTTCACGATTACTACGGAGGCGTGCCTGGCGTATTATGCATCCAACGGTCAGTTCCCTGAGGGTTTGGACGCTCAGATCAAACCCGCGCTCGCCGTGATTGAAGCGGCAACCGGTAAGAAATTTGGCGACCCGGTCAATCCGTTGTTGGTCTCTGTGCGTTCCGGGGCACAGGCGTCCATGCCTGGCATGATGGATACGGTATTGAATCTGGGTCTGAACAGCGAAACAGTGCAGGCGTTAGCAACGGCGACCCAAAATGAACGGTTTGCCTTGGATAGTTATCGCCGCTTTATCCATATGTTTAGTAATGTGGTCTTGGAACTTAGTAAGGATGATTTTGAAGACCTCCTCAGTGCGATTAAACGGAAACAAGGGATTCACTTTGATTCGGAACTATCCGTGGACAGTCTGAACAAAGTGATCCAGGAGTATAAGGCGCTGGTGAAGCGTTTAACCGGCAAGGACTTTCCGGAAGATCCGCAGGATCAGTTGCATGAGGCGATTCTGGCGGTATTCCGTTCCTGGAACAATGACCGGGCGATCTTCTATCGCAAAAATAATAATATCCCGGATGATTGGGGCACAGCAGTCAATGTTCAATCGATGGTGTTCGGCAATATGGGCGATGATTCCGGCACGGGGGTCGCTTTTACCCGCAGTCCTTCCACCGGAGAAAAGGCGCTTTTTGGCGAGTATCTCATGAATGCGCAGGGGGAAGACGTCGTAGCGGGTATTCGGACACCGCTGCCGATCTCATCTTTGGCGCAAGACTCACCGGAGATCTATCAGCAATTTCTACAGATATCTTCTGATTTGGAAGCGCATTATCACGATATGCAGGATATCGAGTTTACGATTGAAAAAAAGAAGCTATACATGCTGCAAACGCGTAACGGGAAACGTACAGCGGCAGCGTCGATTAAAGTAGCCGTAGATCAATATCATGAAGGATTGATTACGAAAGAAGAAGCGATTTCCCGGATCGAACCGGGGCAATTGGATCAGCTCTTGCATCGGCGCATTGATGACAAGGCTAAACTGGAAGTTATCGCTAAAGGGTTGCCGGCCTCGCCCGGCGCGGCTTCCGGTCAGATTGTCCTGGATGTGGATGAAGCGGAACGGCGCGGCAATGCCGGAGAACCGGTTCTGCTGATTCGTCCGGAAACGACGCCGGATGATATTCACGGGATCATGGCGGCGCAAGGGGTTTTGACCATTCACGGCGGGATGACCAGTCATGCCGCTGTGGTCGCCCGTCATATGGGAAAACCCTGTGTCTGTGGGTGTGAATCCTTGCGTATCGACAATACGAAGCGGGAAATTGTCGTCAGCGGTTTGCGCTTTAAAGAAGGGGACTCCCTGTCGATTGACGGAGCGACAGGACAAGTGATCAAGGGAGAAGTTCCGATGATTGATCCGGAACTGAGCGATGAGTTTAAAGAACTGCTGACCTGGGCGGATGAAATCCGCCGTTTACAGGTACGCGCCAATGCCGATAACCCGGTTGACGCGCAAAAAGCGCGGGATTTTGGCGCGCAGGGTATCGGGCTGTGCCGTACGGAACATATGTTCATGGATCCGGCGCGCATTCCGATTGTCCAAGAAATGATTCTGTCACAGTCCTTAGAGGAACGCAAAGTCGCTTTGGCTAAGCTCTTGCCGATGCAGGAAGAAGATTTTTACGGCATTCTGAAAGCCATGTCCGGATGGCCGGTGATTATTCGCTTGTTGGATCCGCCGTTGCATGAATTCTTGCCTCGGGCGGAAGATCTGTTGGTCGAAGTGACCCGTTTGAAGGTAACCGGAGATAATCCGGAAGAACTGCGCAGCAAGGAAAGATTGTTAGGGAAGGTCAAAGGGCTCATGGAGTCCAATCCAATGCTCGGGCACCGGGGTTGCCGGCTGGCGATTACCTATCCGGAGATCTATGCCATGCAAGTACAGGCGATTTTCCAAGCCTCAGCTCGTCTGGTCAAAGAAGGGATTGAGATTCGTCCGGAAGTCATGATCCCGTTAGTGATTCATGTGAATGAGTTAGCGAAGTTGCGTAAACTAACTGAGGAAACGGCTGAAAAAGTGATGCAGGAAAACGGGGTTCACTTCCCGTTTGAGGTGGGTACGATGATCGAAGTCCCTCGCGCCGCGCTGACAGCCGACGAGATTGCTGAAGTCGCTGATTTCTTCTCTTTTGGGACGAACGACTTGACCCAGACGATCTTTGGCTTTTCGCGGGATGATGCGGAAAGTAAATTCTTGAAAGATTATCTGAATCAGAAGATTTTGCCGGTCAATCCCTTTGCGGTTCTGGATCGCGGCGGTGTTGGCAAGATCATGCGCCTGGCTTCGGAGCTGGGACGCAGTAAGAATAAAAACTTAGGGATCGGCATCTGTGGAGAGCACGGCGGAGAGGCTTCTTCGATCGAATTCTGCCATATTATTGGCTTAGATTATGTATCTTGCTCGCCGTTCCGCGTGCCGTTGGCTCGTCTTGCGGCGGCGCAAGCGGCGATTAATCAACGTTGATGTCTGGGCGGGAACTGGATCATAGGGATTCGTGATGAGGATTGAACGACCTAGGTGATGTATGCTTCATGAGGCCTATAACACTTAGGTCGTTGCCCATTTCCCATCACCGGTGCGCTAGGTCAGGATGGCTTAGAAGTCTGCCCAGTGGATATAATGTCGCGGGAGGAATGAGTGTGGGAGAGGTTTTAACGATCCGCGAACGTACGGAGCGGGAAGAGTCGGAGCGGTTATCCCCTTATGCGGCGCGCAGCGCTTTAGCTCTGCGTGAACGAGAAGAAACAGAATGCAATATCCGGACGAGATTCCAACGCGATCGGGACCGGATCTTGCACAGCAAACCATTCCGCAGATTGAAGCATAAAACCCAAGTATATCTGGCGCCGAGCGGCGACCACTATCGCACCAGAATGACACACAGTTTAGAGGTAGCCCAGATCAGCCGGACGATCGGCCGGGGATTGCGCTTGAACGAAGATTTGATTGAGGCCGTCGCTCTGGGGCACGACGTCGGACATACACCGTTCGGTCACGTAGGAGAACAGGCGTTGCGTGAGATATTGGGACATTTTGAACATAATGAGCAATCGTTACGCATCATGACTTTGTTGGCGGGTGATGGACAAGGGCTGAATTTAACTGAACCGGTGTTGGATGGTATTTTACATCACACGGGAGACGGGATCCCGCACACAATGGAGGGACAAATCGTGAAAATTGGCGACCGTATCGCTTATTTATGTCATGACTATGACGATGCGATCCGCGCGGGAATCTTGCTTCCCGAGGATGTGCCGAGTGATATCCGTCAAGTTTTAGGAGATCGTCCCAGTCCGATGATCAGCGTAATGGTGAGTGATATGATCCGGGCGTCGGCAGGTCGCGACAGGATCGCTCAATCAGCTGAAGTGGCGGAAATTATGAACCGCTTCCGGGAATTTATGTTTGAGCGCGTATATTATAACCCTGGCCTGCTGGAAGAGAGGCGTAAAGGGAAAAAGGTCACACAAATGCTATATGAGTACTATTATGAGCATAACGAGATATTACCGGAAACCACCAGGCTCTGTGCGCAGGGAGATCCATCCTTGGCTGCGGCTGATTATGTGGCGGGTTTGTCTGATAATTATGCGATCCTCCAGTTTCAACAGTTTTTTATCCCCAAGGCAGTGCTCAACAATTGAGCAGTCGAGAAGCGGGAGAGAAAAGCGATATTTGTAGTTTTCTCTCCGGAAAAGCAGGAAAGACGAAGCAAAAGGCAGAAATAGTATCAAAGAGGATTCTGAAGCATTTTTGGTGAACAATTCTTTGGAGGCAAGCAAGGGTGAATAACAGAATTCCGGAGGAAATCGTTGAGGATATTCGCTTGACAGCCGATATCGTTGAAATCATATCTGGGTATGTTACTCTCCAACGAAAAGGCAAGAACTACTTAGGTCTTTGTCCTTTTCATTCAGAAAAGACAGCTAGTTTCACCGTCAATGCTGAAAAGCAGTTTTTCCATTGTTTTGGTTGCCAGGCCGGCGGTAATGTGTTTTCCTTCCTGATGCAAAAGGAGAATTGGACTTTTCCGGAAACCATGCGTTATTTGGCGGAGCGGTATGGGATTTCTTTACCGGAAGAAGAGTTATCTCAAGCGCAGCAGCAAGAACAGCAAGCACGGCAGCGCTGGATCCAGATTCTGAATTGGGCGGGGGATTTTTTTCATGAGAGACTAATAACTGCGCCGGAAGGCGCGCTCGCGCGTACGTATTTGGCTGAACGAGGCGTCTCGGCGCAGATGATTCTGGATTTTCGCTTAGGTTATGCGCCGGATCGCTGGGATGCGCTGATCGAAGCGATGCGCAAGCATCAGGTACAACCGCAGGAATTAGCGCAAGCCGGTCTGGCGGTGGAGAACAGCCCGCAAAAGTACTATGATCGTTTTCGTCACCGGGTGATTTATAGCATCATGGATCGCCGTAAACAGACGATTGCTTTTGGGGGGCGTGTCTTAGACGATTCTCTGCCCAAGTATTTGAACTCTCCTGAAACCCAGTTTTTTCAGAAAGGGCGGCGCCTGTATGGACTGCATCAGGCACATCAAAGTATTAGAGAAAAAGGTTTTGCTCTATTGGCTGAAGGTTATATGGATGTCATCGCTTTGCATCAAGCCGGATGGTTGAATGCGGTCGCTTCTTTAGGAACGGCCTTGACGAAAGAGCAAGCGAAATTACTGCATCAAATCACGCAGCGGGTCATGATCAGCTATGATGCGGATGCCGCGGGTATTCAAGCAGCGTTGCGCGCCGGAGAGATGCTCTGTCAGGAAGGATTGCAAGTCAATGTCATAAACTTGCAGGGCACAGGCGCCAAGGATCCGGATGAACTCATTCAATCCCAGGGTGAAGAAGCTTTTCGAGCAATCATCGAACGGGCTGAAACATATGTCGAGTTCAAGTATCATACAATGATGACGGAACATACGCCGCGTACCATCCCGGAAAAGGCTGCTTTCATTGCTCGTTTGGCCCCGGATATTCTGGCGGTGAAAAGTCCTGTAGAGCGAGAGGGTTATGAACGGTTTCTCAGTTACGAATTGGGGTTGACTTTAGAAGCGGTTCAGCGTGAAATCCTGGCGCAGACTCCAGGAAGCTCCAAGTTGGCGAGAAAACGTGAATATTCAGGCGCGATAAAGGATATTTCTGTAAATAATAGAGATACTATCAATAGACCGCTTGATCCAACCCCGCCGCTCGCAACAGTTCCCCAAGGGGTTTATCAAGCCGAATGGATATTATTACGATTAATAGATGAAGACCATTCGCGCATAGCGCTATTAGAAGCCGAATTGGGTCTGAGTTTTTGGCGGATTCCGGCGCATGAAAAGATATTTTTAGCTGTATGGGAAGCATGGCAAAAGGGAAATAAGCGCGCTTTTGTTTATGATGATGAAGAAATGCTCAATGTTTGGCATCGTATTTTGCTGAAAGAGATCGATACCAGCCAAGGAGATAAGATATTCAGAGATTGCGTACGAACCATTCACAACGCGAATGTAGAAGAGAACGTAGAGGATTTGCAAGTAAAGATGGCTCAGATGGAAAAATCGGGCGATTTTACCGGAGCCGTAGCCCTGTTAAAACAGATTGGAGAGCGGTTAAGACGTGATGAAAAATGAGGTTGTTGGCGCAAAATCAGAACCAAAAGAAGGAGGAACCCCGGTGAGCGAGGACGAGCTGATGCTTGACTCTGTGAAAGCGCTCATCCAGAAAGGGAGCCAAAAGGGATCCTTGTCTTATCATGAAATCATGGATTCTCTTCAAGGGATCGAACTGACGGTTGAACAAATTGATGAGATTTATGAACAATTGAGCCGTTTGGGGATTGATGTTGTGCCTGAACCGGATGAAGTCGTGCAGGTATTGGACGAAGTGATCGATGATGATGATGATGATGAACCCAGCGCTGTAGAAGAAGAGAGCGAAGTCGATCTTTCTGTGCCTGAAGGGGTCGGCATCGATGACCCGGTACGCATGTATTTGAAAGAAATCGGCCGGGTACCGCTATTAAACGCTGAGGAAGAGATCGCATTGGCGAAAAGTATGGAAGCGGGAGACGAGAAGGCTAAACGCCGTTTGGCTGAAGCGAACCTGCGCTTGGTCGTCAGTATCGCGAAACGCTATGTTGGCCGCGGGATGCTCTTTCTGGATTTAATTCAGGAGGGGAATCTGGGGTTGATTAAAGCTGTAGAAAAATTTGATTACTTGAAAGGCTTTAAATTCAGTACGTATGCCACTTGGTGGATCAGACAAGCGATCACGCGCGCTATTGCCGATCAGGCGCGGACGATTCGCATTCCGGTGCATATGGTGGAAACGATCAATAAACTCATCCGTGTGTCACGGCAGCTCTTGCAGGAACTGGGCCGAGAACCGAGTCCGGAAGAAATCGCCAATGTGATGGAGATACCGGTCGAGCGCGTGCGTGAAATTATGAAGGTTGCTCAGGAACCGGTTTCCTTGGAAACGCCGATCGGGGAAGAAGAGGATTCTCATCTAGGAGATTTCATCCCGGATGAAGACGCTCCGGCGCCTTCCGAAGCTGCGTCTTTCATTCTGTTGAAGGAGCAGTTGGAGGAAGTGCTGGAGACGTTGACGCCGCGGGAAGAGAAGGTGTTGCGCCTGCGTTTTGGTTTAGATGACGGACGGACGCGTACCCTGGAAGAAGTCGGGCAGGAATTTGGCGTGACGCGTGAGCGGATCCGTCAGATTGAAGCAAAGGCTTTACGTAAACTGCGCCATCCCAGCCGCAGTAAAAAACTCAAGGATTATTTGGAATAACAAAACACGCTTGACGATAAAAGTATTTTTGCGTATAATAAATCTGCATGTGCGTTCCTCGATAGCTCAATGGTGGAGCAACCGGCTGTTAACCGGTAGGTTGTAGGTTCGAGTCCTACTCGGGGAGCCAAACGCATCAGGAGTGCGCGTTAGCGTGCCATTTATTTTTTGGGGCCATTAGCTCAGTTGGTTAGAGCTCCCGGCTCATAACCGGTCGGTCCTAGGTTCGAGTCCTAGATGGCCCACCACGAGAACAACAGGAAACGCTGTTATACCAACGGTTTACGGCGTTTCCTTTTTCTTTGCCCTCGATTTTTGCCATTAGCAACTCCGTTTTTGACCGTTAGCAGTTCGCTTTTTCCGTTAGAAAAACTGATTTTTCCTGCTAATGGATTTACGGGCGGTTTGCCGATTGGTTCGCCGCTCGGTTTGGCGGTTTTGCTAATGGATTTTCGGATTTTGCTAACGGCCTTGCGTTAGCAATCTTCACCGCGCTCGCAAACCGAAACTGCTAATGGCTTTTGGACGGAATTTAAAAAAACTGCTAACGAACTTGTGCGCCGGTCTGCGGCTCGTATTCAGGACTGTTTTGAGGCAAACAGGCTCCGAAGAACCTCTATCGCCTCTGGGTTTTTCAAGCACTGGGCGATCACGCTCTCAAGCGATCCCTCAACGGCGCGCTC
>JAITOV010000147.1 GCA_031289735.1 Peptococcaceae bacterium | reverse complement strand
GCGCGGGCTTTTTCCTCACTGGAAATATAATTCACCATCACGGTAGCGCCCGCTTCCGCCAAACATATGGCAATCGCCCGGCCTAATCCTCTGGCCGCTCCAGTGACCACAGCTATGTGCCCATTCAGGTTCATTGTAACGACTCTCCTTTAATTATGCAAGATGGGATAAAGACTTTTCCAAAGAAGGGAGATCTTCGACCTGTAAGCAGGCGGCTCCGGGGACAATCTTTCTGATCAAGCCGCTCAACACCCGTCCTGGACCGCATTCGATGAATGTATCCACCCCTTGCTCCGCCAGATAACGCATGGATTGTTCCCAACGCACAGCCCCGCTGATCTGTTGGATTAACGCCGGTACGATCCGCTCGCTATCGCGTACTTCAGCAGCATCGATATTGGCAATGACCGGAACCCGCGGCGGCTGCCATGGCAGAGCTGCTAATGTCTCGGACATCCGTTGCGCCGCCGGTAGCATTAGCCGCGAATGGAACGGACCGCTTACTGCCAAAGGAATCGCCCGTTTCGCGCCTAACTCCTTGGCTGCCTGCATCGCGCGCTCCACCGCTTCCCGTTCGCCGGAAATCACGACTTGTCCCGGCGCGTTATAGTTCGCCGGCGCCACGACTCCCTGCTCGGCCGCCGCCAGACACGCTTGTTCCACCTGCGCATTGGAGAGGTTCAGGATCGCCGCCATCATCCCCTGTCCCTGCGGGCAAGCATCTTGCATAGCCTCTCCTCTCAGACGCACTACGCGCAAGGCGTCCTCCAGCGAGATGCTACCGGCTGCCGCATAGGCCGAGTATTCGCCTAAACTATGCCCGGCCAGATAGTTAGGCCGGACACCCGCTGCCGCCAAATGCCGCCAAGCGACGACACTGACCAGCAGAATCGCCGGTTGCGCATTCACCGTCTGTTGCAGTTCCTCAGCCGGTCCTTCCCGCATGATCCGCAGCAGATCCGCTCCCAGGGTTTGAACCGCGATGTCATAGGCTTGCCGGCCGATCTCCGTTGGCCAAAATGTCTGGCCCATGCCTACAGATTGGGAACCTTGCCCCGGAAATACACATGCAATCTTTCCCATGCTTACCCTCCCAGACTTTCTTGCCGCTTGTCTGTTGGCAGGAACCGCTGCATCCGCTTCCATTCCCGCTGAGCCGATTGCATCACGTCAGCCAGAATCTCTCCGGCCGGTTCGATTTTCTTCACCGCCCCGGCAATCTGTCCAGCCATGACCGAACCGTTCTCTGTGTCGCCCTCGACCATCGCCAGACGTAATTTTCCTACGCCAAGTTTTTCTATCGCCTCAGGAGGTACGCCGTTTTTTTCCGCTTGATCCATTTCCCGCATCAATTTATTTTCCAAGCAGCGCACCGGATGCCCTGTAGACCTTCCGGCCACCGCCGTATCCCGTTCCTTAGCCCGTAGGACCATTTGCTTAATCTTCGGTGAGATCGTGCATTCCGCGGCGCACATAAAGCGGGTACCCATTTGTATCCCCTCCGCCCCCAGCGCCAAGGCAGCTAATAATCCCCGTCCATCGAAGAACCCGCCGGCGGCGAGCACCGGTATATCGACTGCGTCGACGATCTGCGGCACCAGCGGCATCGTGCATACCTCGCCTACATGTCCTCCGGATTCGTGTCCTTCGGCAATTAACGCATCCACGCCCGATTTAGCCAAGCGCTTGGCCAGCGCGACCGAAGCGACCACCGGGATAATCTTGGTTCCGATCTCGCGCAACGCCGGCAGATAGCGGCCCGGATTCCCTGCGCCAGTAGTAATCACCGGCACCCGCTCTTCAATAATCACCTGCATCACTTCATCCACGAACGGCGACATCAACATGATATTTACCCCAAAAGGCTTCTTGGTCAGGGTTTTCACCTTACTGATTTCTTGCCGGAGCCATTGGGCTGGCGCTTGACCGGACCCGATAATCCCTAACCCGCCGGCTTCGGACACTGCCCCGGCTAATTCCCCGCTGGCCACCCAAGCCATCCCGCCTTGAAAAATCGGATGCTCGATTCCGAGCAGATCGCAAATTCTCGTCTTAATAATCGTCATGTTAGTTATTATCCACCTCTCTTCCGCCCCATTTCACCACGATCGCACCCCAGGTCAGCCCGGCGCCAAACCCGGCCAGGATCAGAAGATCTCCGTCCCGGATACACCCCGCTTGCACGGCTTCATCTAACGCTAACGGGATCGAAGCCGCCGAAGTATTGCCGTAGCGTTGCAGATTCACGAAGAGCTTTTCCGGAGTCAGTTCCAAACGTTTGGCCGCCGTCTCAATGATCCGGCGATTCGCCTGGTGAAATATAAACAGTTCAATATCTTCTTTGTGCAAACCGCTCTTTTCCAGCACCCGGCACACGGCTCCCTCAATCACCCGCACAGCGAAACGAAAAACTTCCCGGCCGGCCATGCGGATCGTATGTAAATTATCGCGCACTGTTTGCGCATCCGCCGGGTATTGCGACCCGCCGGCCGGCTGAATCAACACGTCTCCGCCTGAACCGTCCGCACCCAGCTCTATCCCTAAGAATCCATACCCCTCGGCTACCGGTTGCAATACCGCCGCTCCGGCGCCGTCGCCGAACAGGACGCACGTCGCGCGGTCGTTCCAGTTTGTGATCTTGGATAGCGTCTCTCCCCCGATGACCAAAGCGGTCTGATACATCCCGGTCGCGATAAACTGACTGGCTGTAGCGATCCCGTAAACAAACCCGCTGCATCCGGCCTCTAGATCAAACGCCGCGGCTTGCCGTATCCCCAAACGTTCCGCCACCAGACAAGCCGTCGCCGGAAAAGCATAATCCGGTGTGACCGAAGCCACAATGACCAGTTGCACCTCATGCGGCTGAACCTGTGCGTCTGCCAACGCCTTCAACCCCGCTTGATAGCAGAGTTCTGAGACCGGAACATCACTTTTGACGCGCCTGCGTTCCAGGATCCCCGTCCGCGTCGTAATCCATTCATCCGTCGTATCGACCATCTTTTCCAAATCAGCATTAGTCAAAATATCTTCCGGCACAAATGAGCCTAAGCCAACGATGCCTACATTGGGCATAATCAAACTTCTCCTTCTTGACGCGCAGGCGCTTGCTGCGCTAATTCCTGACGAATCGTTTCAATTAACCGAACGTCTACACACTCCTTAGCGACCCGGATAGCATTAAAAATCGCTTTGGCGTTGGAACTGCCGTGACAGATCACGCTGACGCCATCAACGCCGAGTAATGGGGCGCCTCCGACTTCGGCATGATCCATCATCTTCACGAGCTCTTTTAAACCGGGCTTAATCGCCAGCGCCCCTAACTTGCGCAGAGAATTCGCCGTGATCCGCTCTTTGATCAACTCAAACAGCGCAGCGCTGAGACCTTCGAAAGACTTTAATAATACATTGCCGACAAATCCGTCACAGACGACCACATCGACCCGTCCATAGGGTACATCCCGGCCTTCCACATTCCCCACAAAGTTTAGCGGCGCTGTTTTCAGCAGCTCATAAGCCTGCTGGGTCAATTCATTGCCTTTGCCTTCTTCACTGCCAATATTCAACAACCCCACCTGAGGATGCTGGAACCCCAGGATTTTCTCAGCATATATACTGCCCATCCCCGCATATTGTAAGAGATTCAGTGGTTTAGCGTCCGGATTCGCTCCGACATCCAGAACCACTTTCCCACCGTTCAGCGTAGGCATGACCGCGACAATAGCCGGCCGATCAATCCCGCGAATTCTGCCCAATCCTAATAACGCCGCCGCCATCTGCGCTCCGGTACTCCCCGCGCCAACGATCGCGTCCGCTTGTCCTTCTTTGACCAGACGCGTAGCCACCACGATAGACGCATCCTTCTTGCGGCGCACCGTGTTCGCCGGGTGTTCGTCCATCTCGATCGTTTCTGCGGCGTGGTGTATCGTCAGATTCGGAAAAGCCTGAGTTAAATAGGGTTTGATCTTTTCCTTATGTCCGATCAGGATCAGTTGCCATTCCGGATTCGCCTCAGCGGCTAATAGTGTCCCGGCCACAATCTCGCGCGGCGCGTAATCCCCGCCCATCGCGTCAATTGCAATCTTCATGTTTCCTTCCTCCTTTGAAAGCCAAACATCTTCCATTGGCCCTGAAATACTTGTTGCCCCTGTACCCAGCCGGAAATAGCGATCTCATATTGATTTCCCTGACGCAGTTGCACACGGCCTTGCATCTCGACCCGCTCATCTTGGCGCACCAGCCGCATGAAACGAAGCTGCGCGCTGCCGGTCAGCGCGATATCGTCATTGACTAAGGCCGAAGCCAGAGAATTCGCCTGGGCAAAGAGATGATGTCCACGCGCTACGCGCGCTTTCTCTAACACCATATCCTCTGTGATCTGTAATTCCGAACAAGCGTATTGACCGACGACCAGATCGGTCAATTGCCCGATTAACTCTTCATCCCCTAAAGTCCGCAGGTTGGGGTAGACACTGTGGGCTACCGCTTTCGTCCGTTCCCGCAGTTCAGGAATGCCCAAAACGCCGCGATCCAGACGGATCGTCGGAATACTGACGCTGAATCGATCGGCTAATTCCTCATCCGTCAGGAAAGGGTTCTCTGCCAAGGCTCGGTGTAACGCTTGCCTGCGCTCTGTTTTCGTCAGTTTGGCCATAGGATCTTTGATCTCCCCAAAGTATGAATATCTTCTGATGGCTCAATTATTACCTGGTGACAATTATATGCGTATTCCCTGATAAACGCAAGACAAAAAAGCCGAGCATATCGGCATCGATCCGCTTCTATTCTCGGCATATACGACACTTATGCGACTTTTATAGGTATATTCGCAAAAGGTTTTACCTGGTATACTGGTATGAAGGCCATTTTTACTCCGCTGGAAAGAGCTGTAGTACAATACAATTGGCTGATTACGGACTGTGAAGGCAATCGTGACCCGGATGAAAAAATCGGGAATTCATAGATGGGCTTACAGGCGCAGAGGCGGGTGATGGACATTGATAAAAAAATGATATTTTTAGGGCTTGCGGCAGCGATCATCGTCGTCGTCGTCGTCGTCGTTCTTTATCATACCGGACGGATAAGGCCGAACGAGACGTTTGCCAGCCGCTATCCTATCCAGGGGATGGACGTTTCCAACCATCAAGACGAAATAGACTGGCAGCAAATTGACCAAAACGCGGAAATCAGCTTTGTTTTTCTTAAAGCCACGGAGGGAAAGAATTACCGCGACCAGTATTTTCAAAAAAACTGGGAGGAATTATCCGGCGCCGGCATCTACAAAGGAGCCTATCACTACTTTACCTTGACCAGCTCCGGTCGTGAGCAGGCGGAAAACTTTATCGCGGTTGTTCCGGTAGAAAGCGGCTGCCTGCCGCCGGTGATAGACATTGAAGAATACGGACTGGATCAGGAAACCTTCAGGAAGGAATTGCGTGATTTTATTTACCTCGTCGAGGAACGCTATCAGCAAAAGCCGATTCTCTATGTCATATATTCTCTGTATGACGAATATATTAAAGGCGAATTTGAGGAAAATCCGATCTGGATCAGTGATATTGTGAAAGCGCCAAAATTAAGCGATCAAAGAGAGTGGCTGTTTTGGCAGTATAGCCACAATGGCAAGGTGAATGGGGTTCCCGGCGACGTGGATCTGGATGTTTTTCAGGGAGACCGCCGTCAGCTGGAGGCTTTGTTGTCAAAGTGAGTATTTTTGGAGGATCAAATTGAACAAAATTTAATCCGAGGTTAATCCGAAGAAGAAGGCTGTCGCATTTCGTTTCTAAAAAACCGTTTTGCGACAGCCCCGTCTATTCCCGCTTGATCTGTTGTCTGATATCTCTTATCTCTCCCTGTTATGTGTTATTCCGCCACGGCGACAACTGCTTTGCCGTCGTAATAACCGCATGCCGGACACATATGATGCGGCATTCTTAATTTACGGCACTGCGGGCAGGCAGTTAAACTCGGCGCAGTTAATTTCGCCATCGCCCGGCGTTTACGTACTCTGGATTTTGATTGACGATGTTGAGGAACTCCCATAGACTACACCCCCTTCTGGTATTAACAAAAATCAGTCGTGATTCCACTTAGCTAACTCCGCCAATCTCGGATCGATCGTATCTTCCCGGCACTGGCATTGTCCCAGATTCAAGTTTTGGCCGCAACTCGGGCACAATCCCCGGCAATCCGCCGAACAAAGCGTCTTCATCGGCAATGACAAGAGAATCTGCTCCATGACGCGATCTTGAATCTCAATTTCGTCTTTTTCAAATAACAGGGCTGTCTCGGCCTGTTCTTCCGTCGCCTGCCCCACGGCGATCCATTCATCTTCATACGGTATAGCTAACGGCTGCCGGAATTCTTCCAGACAACGGCTACAGGCAACGCGCATTTCCGATTGAATCGTACCTCTGGCCCATAGTTCTTTTTCCGCATTGGTTACGGCGATTTGTACGTGTATCGGTGCGACAAAAACAATCTGCTCTCCATCAAACTCAACCGCCGGAAATTGTTCCCGCAAATCATAATGCAATGTCGAGCCTTCCATCCGCCGAATCTCAGCGATATTGATTTTCATGTCCTACCACCTCAATACACAACAATGATTATTATATTGCATCCGGTTTTCCTTTGTCAAGAAAATCCGGCTTGGTTATAATCAGTCCTGATATTGTTGGCCAAATGCCCATTTATTCTAGCTGACTTTACTCATCACCCGCAGTTTATCCGCCAGTAAGGCAATGAACTCTGAGTTCGTCGGCTTTTGCCGCTCGATGTTCATCGAATAGCCGAAGATGCGCTTTAACGTCTCCGTATGTCCGCGTTCCCAAGCCAGTTCAATCGCATGACGTATACCGCGTTCCACCCGGCTGGGCGCTGTATTGTATTTCTTGGCGATCATAGGATATAGCTCCTTCGTGACTGCACCCAGCAGGGAAACGTTTTCTACGACCAATAAAATGGCGTCACGTATGTATTGATATCCCTTGACATGTGCCGGAATACCAATTTGGTGCATTATATTCGTCACTTCAACGCTTAAATTCAAGCCCGTTGCTACACTGGTTACCGGCGGCGCACTCGCTGACGACACATGATTACTCAGTGGCGTCCCTTGCGTCAGACTGCATATACGCTTACCTAGAATCTCTAAATCAAACGGTTTCAAAACAAAATAATCAATACCCAACTGCATCGCTTGTTGCGTCAAATTCTCTTGCCCAAAAGCCGTCAGCATAATCATCTTCGGGCGCTGCGACATGGTCCTGCTATTGATTTTTTCTAATACGCCTAACCCATCCAAACTCGGCATCACCAGATCAATAATGACCAAATCCGGTTCATTGCTCTGAATGAGTTCCCATGCTTCTAGCCCATTATTTGCGACTCCAACGACTTGCAAATAATCCAAACTATCGAAATACTCCTTTAGCATCTGGCACAATCCTTGATTATCATCGGCAATTACTACTTTGATATTTTTGTTCATTACTTCTCTCCCGTCTTCTCTCATTTTGTTATTTTTTATGTCCGGAGTTCTCATTCACTTCCGGTATGCTTATTATACGATAACCCATATGTCGAATTCTTAAAAAATATGGGTAGAAATTTTTTATTCGTTTTTTCACAAACCCCTCTATTGAGCCACTTTCACAAGTCATTTGGAAATATTTAGTAGTTTATTTTCTTGCTTTTTTTATGCTTAGGGCCGAATTGCCGGAAATCTGTATATCCGCCACGTAATTTGTTTGACTATGTAATCGTGCGGTTCATCCCATCTCCCATGTCTCACAAGCGTAGGCGCCCCACGATCATATATACATCGTGGAGCGCCCTACAGTAAGACGAGTATCAATCCGCCATCCGTTTTAATTGCGCGATTTTGTATCCGCCGTTTATATCCTGGTGTATCTCCGCCAGATACACGTAGGTTGCTGGCTCGGATGTCTGAGACGTCCAGACGACGGACATATGCATCCACCCATCAGCTTGCGGATTATTCGTTTCTACCTTCGTGACCGACAACCATGGGTTTTGGCGGATGCGTTCTTCTATTTGCGCCAAGTTGCTTACCGTTTCCGGATCAGCGCCACTGACCAGCTCCGCCGCCAGGTCAAATTGCCGCTGATCCAGCAAACGCCAGAAATGCTGGGTTAAGCCATACGGAGAATCCGCATACGTGGGAACTGTCATCGTTGTCCAAACCTTTTCCGGAGATTGCCAAGCGATGAGCATCCCTAAACAGATCAGCGGCAGCAATATCAAGCGCAAGTGTCTTATTCTTCGCATTTTCTTCCCTCCCTGCTTGTTTATCTATATTCAAGCAAGGAGCCTGTTTATGAAACTTTTTTAGGTAAACACTTTACGCAACATACTTAAAATAAATTCCGGTAAACGTATGTAATAGATTCTCATCGATCTCTCCTCCTCCGGTTGTATTTCCTCGTTACTTTGAATTATGCTATGCTTCATCTTATGCAAATGTCTATCCATAAAAAACATTGATCATACTTGGTAATTATTCACAGCATCTTCCAATTGCGCGACCAAGGCCCGCTCTTCGTCACTACTGGCTGTCAGATAGAGCCGGCCGATAATCTTGACAATGATCTTCAGGACATCTTCCACTACGAGTTCGTCCTTCATCGCTAAGTGAGCGCTCGTCTCGATCATCGCGATACCAAACTGATGCCCTACGCCTTCCTTCATCATTTTCGTACATGTTTTGCCTAATAAGCGCATGACTAAAGAAGCTTCCTGGACATCTAACTGCCGGATCGCATCCATCGTAGTGGTGAGCCCTTGCACCATGCGCAAGCCCATATTCGCCCAATTATGCTGGTAGGCATTTTCCATATTTACTTCCTCCTCTGCCGGGATCCTCGGTGCCTTACTATATGCCGGCAGAGCGTAAAGGGTGAAAAGGAAAACAGCATTCCTGAGCAAAAGAACTAAGCGGACATCCGCTTGTCAACAGATTTGCCGCTTAAAAAACGCTGCATAAAAACAAAGCGTTTCTTGAGGAATCCGGCGACCAAACCGGTCAAAATAGCCGCTACCAGCGTACCCTCGCGAATACCGGCGACTGTATGCAACCCGATCAAGGAAACGATCGCCCCGGCTAAGACCAGGAAGCTGTCAAAGCAAATCTTCGTCCGGCCAAAATCAAAATGGTATTGATCCGCGATCGTTTTCGTCAAGGATGCGGCGGCATCCGTCACTACGTTAGCCGTTACTTCCAAGGCGACACCCAAACCCATGAGCAGACAAGCCAGCAGCATCAGGGCGAATTTACCTGCGTAACCCGTGGGATCT
>JAITOV010000081.1 GCA_031289735.1 Peptococcaceae bacterium | reverse complement strand
CCAAACCGCCGACCGTATCGTTGACGATGTTGACCACCGCGCCGCTCTTCACGGTCAGATAGTCGCCGCGCACCCGGAAGATGCCGTAGTTGTCGCTGGCGCCGGCGTTGTTATCGCGTTTGATCTGAATCGTGCCTTCCAGAATGATATTGTGCGCGTCGCCCACCTGGCGGTTGATCGTCGTGCCGGCAGCCTTGCTGCTTTCGATGACGCAATCCTTCAGCACCAGGGTTTCGCCCACATGGCCGGAAGCGCTGGCTAAGTCGGCGATGGAGCGCCCCACATAGGTCACGTTGTCGAAGGTCACGACACGCTCCACCTTATTGGTGTCTTCCGCCCGGATGAAGCCGTCGCGGTTGAAGCCCTTGATGATCAGGTTTTGCACGGTCAGCGCGGTTACGGTCTTATCCAGCTTAAAAGCGATGAAACCGCCGGTGGTGGCGCCGGAATATTCGGTGATGGTGAAGCCGTTGCCGTCAATGACCAGCAAGGGTTTCTGGGAATTGGCCTTCTTCAAGGCAATCGGAGCGTAGTCGCTCTTGGTCTGCACGATATCCGCCGTGAGGTAGATGGTCGTCGTCGTGTTGTCCTGCACTAATTTTTTGAAGGTCGCATAGTCGCCGGCCGTCTGAATCGGACCGCCGGATACGATCTGAGAGTATTCCACCGAGCCCGGCAGATAATGCGGAGTGACGGAGTTCACCAAGGCCGTCGTCGGCAGCGGCGCCGCCACCGTGGCGATCGCGGAGCCGCAGATCATGACGGCGACGGTCAAGAGGGTGATCAGCTTTTTCATCCATATTTTCCTATTTAGCATCTATTTGTTCTCCTTCCTCATCCAGAAACATCTGCTGGCGGAACCGGACTGCCCGTCATCTTTTATCCGGATAAAAGATGAGGAGCAGTCCGGCTCCAGCGCTTGTTTGTCTCTATGTAGGCAATTATACCGGAAATGCCTGAGAGTACAAGTCCCAAAAAAAGTCATTTAATTGTGACACAATTTGCCATGATTTTTATTTTATGCCATATGTTCAGCCCGGTCTCAGCCGCGCTGACGCTTCCGGGCGCACAAAAAAAGGTTTACCGCTACCCCAAAGGTAGCGGTAAACCTTTTTTTGTCAGTTTAAACTTTTCGGGGAGATCAAAGGGAACCCGGCAACTCATATGTCGCAAATAAATCATAGTAACAATCTAGAGTCAACGCATCGCTATGGTTGAGCCAACCAGGCGTCGGTGTGCAAGGAGCCGCAATACGTTCACCGCTCGACACCGTAACTTTACTGAAAGACGGCGCGACATACTTTAATTTCTTGTTCTCTGTCATTTTCTCTTCTCTCCATTCTCTTCTCTGCTTTTTCTCTTTCGCTCTCGCTCTCGCTTGCCGGATATGCTTTTATTATAGCCGCATTTACGCGCTCCGCAAGGCCCAAAATGCGTTACACAATTCTATAGGCCGCAAGGCCTGTTATCGCGGCGCGCATGGCGCGCTAGGCACACAACTCCGCTGATCAGCCGCGTCCATCGCTCGCTGCCAGCGCTTCCTGTAAGACGCGCACGGATGCGGCGGTCGCCGTGTTGCGCAGCAACAAGCAGCGCGTACTTCGGATGATCTGTTCCATGTTATGCAAAGCCTGCGCCATTAATTCCCGGCTGTAATACGGCAGATACCCCCGGGAAAGCAGTTGGGGGATCACCTCCGCCGCCGTCAGGGAGACGGCTGCGTCTTCCGGAGCCTGCTCCAGGAACACCAGCGCCCGCACCGGCGCTGCCAGTTCGGTAAAGATGGCGCTGGTACCGCTCCAGGGGGATCCGCTGGTGTACAGCGTCGGCCCCCGGAAGCGCAAAGCGGCGCAATCGCCGTTGATGACGGCCGCGCCGCAGTACTTCTGCCACAAGGCGGCCTGGGTGGATTTTCCCATGCCCGACGGCCCGGAAAATATCAGGGCCTGACCGCCGGTCAACACCGGTACGCCGTGCATCACCAGCCCGCCCCGCACGAGGATGTACTGCCGGTAGATCAGGCGCAGCAACTCCGCCGTCTCGCTGCCGATGGCCAAGCCTTCTTCGCCGTAGGCGAGGGTCGCCGCCGCGTAGTCCGGACTGCATTCCAGACGATAGAGCGCCCGGCCGGAGTCCGGCTCGATCCGTTCGTATAAGGCGCGGCCGCCGTCGGGACGATAGACGCGAAAATAATCGCTCTCCCGATACCATTCCGCACCGGCGACCGCGATCCGCTCGACCCCCGCGACCAGCGTCAGGCGGATATCCGCCCGTTCCAGGCGGTTCCGCCGGAAGAGCGGCGGCAGCAGGTCCTCGAGCGGCACAGGGGCGCGCACCTGAATCCTCAGACCGCAAATATCATAGCAATAGTCCATCATTCGTAAAAGCTCCGCGCCGCCGGGTATTGCCCGCCCGCCAGCAATTCCGCCTTCCGGCATAGATAGGGCGCCTTGCGCGCCGCTGAGCCGGTTTCCCCTTGCAGCCGCGCGGGACAGGGCTGGCAAATTTTCCTATGCGCGCAGACCTGACATTCCGGACAGACGGGCACCTGATCACTCAATCCGCCGAGCTGCGCCCAGGCCTCCCGGAAACGGAACTCCGGCAGGAGGGAGACGGACGGTTCGGCCATGAGCATACAGGCGCACAGCCGCCCATCCGGATTCACCGTGAAAGAAAAATGACCGGAGGCGCAGCGAAAGGCGTTCTCTTTCCCGCCCGGCACGACGGCGGAGCTGATTTCCTCGGGATCCGGCGGCGTTATTTTGCGCGGTTCCGATGGCTCCGGCAGCTCCACGCCCTGCTTTTGCGCCCAGGCACGGCGATACAGTTCCTCGCAGGCCAAGCGCTCTTCGGGGGTTAAGCGCACGGCGAAGGGCTCACTATCCACACCCGAACGGCGGTGGCCGAAGAGTCCCCCGTCGAGTCCCAGTTCCAATCCCAAGTCTTCGGCGATCGCCAGCAAACCCTGGAGATCCGCCACATTCTGGCGAATCATCGTTGAGCGCAACTTGAGCGGGACGCCCTGTTCCTGGAGCAGGCGCACGCCCCGCAGGGTCCGCTCAAATCCTGCCGCGACGCCGGTCACCTGGCCGTAGGTCGCGGCGGAAGCGCCGTAGAGCGTGACCATGACGAGCCCCAGCGGATAACGCGCCAGCTCCCGGGCGAGCGCCGGGGTCAGCAGGGTCGCGTTCGTACTCAGGCTGAGCATCAGGCCCAAGGAGCTGACCCCCTCCAGGATCTGGAAGAAATCCTTTCGGACCAGCACTTCGCCGCCGGTCAGCAGCAGGTAGAGCATCCCCTCGTCTCTGGCCTGACGGGCCAGATCGATCCACTGCGCGGCGGAAAGCTCTTCCCGCATCGCCTGAGCGTCCCCCGCCTTTTGGCGGATATAACACATGATACAGCCCAAGTTGCAGCGCCGGGTCAGCTCGAAGTGGCCTACGAGCGGCGCCCGCCTCTCCCGCGCCGCTGTGTACAGCGCCTGATTGAATTCCGCAAAGGTATATTCCACGCAGCTCTCCACTCCTCTCATTGTTCAGCGAATCAATATGTTCTCTTGCTCCAGGTCAGCCAGGAATTCCCTGATATCCTTGACCGCGGTCGCACGATCCGTCTCATAGCGCTCCAGCAGCGCGGCGATCAGTTCTTCTTCGCTCGCGCCTTGTTCTAATATTTTCCACAGAAAACTCAGGCTCTCCGTCAGCGACAGCATATACGCTTTTCCCGCGGCATCCTTGCCTACCGGGATGACCAGCCAATTGTCCAGTACTTCCCGCAGCATAAAACCTTCAGCGATCTTCATCCTCTATTCCTCCAGCATCGTAGATTTCCCGTGGCGTTGCACTCTCCGGAGCGGACATTGCTATCTTTTCTATCGAATAATTATGCATGCCGCTTTAGCGAATGTCAACCAGAGCTTTTGCTCTTGCATAAACAACGCCCATCTGTTATATTATAGGAAAAGGAACTGCCGCTTTGGTTCGGCGGCTGGTCCTAAATTAGAGTAAAGCGCCACCTACACACAAGGGCGATAATCGCGACGATAAGAAGACCTAACCCAATCAGGTCAGCCCACGTTACCATGCGCATCACCTCCCTTCCGGGAAGTGACCAGACCGCCAAGCGGCAGTTCCAAAAATAGTATAGCAAAAAATTCACGCGAAAGACAGCTGGTTGCTGTCTTTTTTTGACGAAGGCAAAAAAACCGCGGCCTTAGCCGCGGTCATCCGGTCGCGGGTTATCCGTTGGTCCGTTGGAATTCTTGCATAAATTGAGCTAAGGTCTGGCAACCCGCTAAGGTCATCGCGTTATAGATCGAAGCGCGAATGCCGCCCACCGAGCGATGTCCGCCCAAGCCGATGAGTCCTTGCTTCTTCGCCTCCGCGACAAAACTCTTTTCCAGTTCTTCGCTGGGCAGACGGTAGGTCACATTCATCAGGGAACGGTCTTCCTTCACCGCATGCCCCCGATAAAAGCCAGCGCTGGCGTCGATCGCGCCATAGACCAGGGCTGATTTTTCCTGATTGCGTTTTTCCATTGCCGGCAAGCCGCCGTTTTGCTTCAGCCAGCGCAAGATCAGGTTGACGATATAGATCGAGAAGCAGGGCGGCGTATTATACATGGAATCATTCTTCGCATGGATATCATAACGCAGCATCGTCGGGATCTGCTTATTGACCTGCTCCAGCACATCGTTGCGCACGATCACGATCGTTACGCCGGACGGACCCAGATTTTTCTGCGCGCCGGCGTAGACGACGGAAAACTTGCTGATGTCGAAAGGACGCGCGAGCATATCGCTGGACATATCTACCACCAGCGGAATCCCGTTAAAATCCGGGAAAGACTGCCACTGCGTCCCGCAGATCGTATTATTGGAACACAGGTGGACATAGACCGGATCAGCGCTGAGCTGAATCTCTTCTTTCTTAGGAATGCGATTATGCTTTTCCGGTTTCGTCGTGAAGGCCAGATTCGCTTTGATGAGTTTGTCAGCTTCTTCATAAGCCTTCTCCGCGAAACTCCCGGTAACGATGTAATCGGCTTCCCGGCCGGGCGTCACCAAGTTCAACGGCACTCCGGCAAACTGAGTACTGGCGCCGCCGCCTAAGAATAATACCCGGTACTGATCAGCTCCGCCGATCAATTCCTTCATTAAACTTTCAGCTTCGGCGATGACGGCTTCAAAATCTTTCGAACGATGACTGATCTCCATCACCGACATGCCTGTCCCCGCATAGTCCAGCAATTCATCTTGCACTTGTTTTAAGACTTCATAGGGCAGAGTCGCCGGGCCGGGATTAAAATTAAATACTCTTTCCATGCACATTTCCCTTTCGCTGTGTTTATTTTTTGCCTGCTATCTTGCTTGTACTTTCTAGTACTAACCCTTATTATAGCCGAATACTTACCTTTACCGCAATATCCTAACGGCTAAACGGCGAAGTAATTCTACCGCTAAGGGTAATACTTCTTCACAGATATCAAAGCGCGTCGTATGATGCGCTTCTTCCATCCCTGTTCCGACAGAAATGAAGGAACCTTGCCCGCCGCGCTGCTGCACATGCCGGATAAAAAACGGTCCGTCTTCGCTGACGGAAGAATCATAGCAGGCGTGAATATCCTTGAATCCCGCCAGATGCGCTTCTTCCTGCACAAGCTCGACTAACGCCGGATCCGCCTCATAGGTCGTAGCTTCCCCGGTGGTACGCATAGCGTAGCGCAGACCATACATCTGAGCGCTTCCCTGCATGATTTGTTCGACCCGGCGCACCAAGTCGTCATTGACCTCCCGCGACTTCGCCCTGGTTTCCAAGGACATCAGGGCATACGCGGGGATAATATTCTGCGCGGTCCCGGCGGTCAACGTCCCGACATTGACCCGCGTTTCCTGTCCGGGATACGGCGGTAAGGCATGCATCGCCAGCAGCGCGGACGCCGCTCCCAGCAGGGCGTTGTTCCCCTTTTGCGGAGCGCCGCCCGCATGCGCCGGCGTGCCAAAAAACTCCGCGATCATCTTCGCTGAAGCCAGGTAGCGCGTGCTGGCATAGACCTCGCCCACTTGCATATTCGCCATTAAATGCAGGCAAAACATCCGGTCGACGTCGTCCGCTACCCCTTTTTCAATCAGGGACAGCGCGCCGCCGCACACGCCTTCCTCCGCCGGCTGAAAGATCAATTTCAGGGTTCCGGCAAAATCTCCGCCGGCCAGATGATGCGCTAACGCTAAGCCGATCGCCGTATGTCCGTCATGCGCGCAGGCGTGCATCCTGCCGGCAATCTGCGAACGGAACTCTTCCCGCGCCGGCAGGTGATCCGCATCCCGGCTTTCCTCAACCGGCAGGGCATCCATATCGAAGCGAAAAGCCAGCACCGGGCCTTCGCGCTTGCCCCGCAAGACAGCCACGACTCCGGTCAGACCGCGACGCATTTTTTCCAACACGTGCGCCGGAACTCCGGCGCCGGCAGCCTCCTGATAAGCGGCGTCAATCTCTGCGTCCGCGGGTACATCCTGGCGCGTGGACTCTTCCATGACCTCAAAGCCCCATTGCACCGCATAGCCTAAAGACGTCAATATCTCCACCACGCGCCCGGCGGTACGGAATTCCCGGAACCCTAACTCCGGATAGCGATGAAATTCCCTGCGTAAAGCAATGACGTCCAACTGAATCACTACTTTCTTGTTATATACAATAAAATTCGATTATTAATTATCTTATCATAACTTATAGTATCTTACAAAAAGGGTAAAGCGGTATTTTTTGCCCAATAATAAACCGCCCTTATCCCCAGACAAGAACGGCAATGTGAGACCCTGATTATACGGAACTCGCGCAAGTTCAACCTTGCTATGTTTTTCACAGTACGATAAAATAAGCACGTAGTCAGATGAGTCAAACGGCGGTTAGCACCTTCCGGAAGGGAGGTGATTCCATGGAGTATTTGGTAGCACTGGCGGTGATCCTTGTCATCGTCGCATCTATCTTAAATTCCCCAAAAGAAAAATAACCGCCCCAGGCCAAAGGTGACGGCTATTTTCTTAAAACTTCACCCGGGCTAACCGCAAGGTTAGCTCATCTGACTACAATTATACCAGAAAGAAATCCGATTTCAAGGGGGTCCATAATATGGACTCCCTTTTATTTTCAATCTTTAGGTCCTCACAACCACCAGGAACGGCGTAAATGTATTTTGTGGGGAAATCTTCATGGATAGGATGATTATATACAATAATCGTCCGCGCCGGCGCTTAGATAACTGTCCAGAATATCCTGCAACGTGATATTGTCCAGGTAATCCGCGACCACTTTATCCAAGCCTTGCCAAACCGACAACGTTTTACAAAAACTAACGCGATCACAGCGGTTGGGGTCGTCTTCCAGACAAGCGACCGAGTTTAAGCTGCCTTCGGTAATCCGCAAAACTTCGCCGACCGTATACTGATGCGGAACGCGCGCCAGCATATAGCCGCCTTGGTTGCCGCGATTGGTCCTCAGAATATCGGAACGATTCAGCAGCGTGACGATCTGCTCCAAGTACTTTTTCGAAATCCCTTGACGTTCGGCAATATCCTTCAAGGCTATAAATCCGTCATCTTTGTGTTCCGCCAAATCCAGCAACATGCGCAGAGAATATCTGCCTTTGGTTGAAATCTTCATGAACGGTCACTCGCTTTCCTTCCTTTATCCACTCCATAACCCATTATAGACTAGGCATACTATGTTACGCAAATACAGGCAAAAAAATAGTGCGAGCATCGTTATTCTCAACGATCCCCGCACATTTTAACGATGATCCTGCTGAAACGATTCTCTATCCTTCAGCTTAATCCGCAAACATCGGCGTAGATAGATAACGTTCACCCGTATCCGGCAGTATCGCCACAATCAGTTTTCCCGCGTTCTCCGGCCGCTGCGCAACCTGAATCGCCGCCCAGGTAGCCGCTCCGGAAGAGATCCCGACCAAAACGCCTTCTTTCCTGCCGATTTCCCGGCCTGTCGCAAAAGCGTCCTCGTTCGTCACCGGAATCACTTCGTCATAGATCCCCGTATTGAGCACTTCCGGTACGAATCCCGCGCCTATGCCTTGAATCTTATGCGGGCCAGATTTTCCTTCGGACAGGACAGGGGATGCCGACGGTTCTACAGCGATGACTTTGACATTCGGGTTCTTCGCTTTCAACTACTCACCCGCCCCGGTGATCGTACCGCCGGTGCCGACGCCACCGATCAAGATGTCCACTTTACCTTCCGTGTCTTCCCAAATTTCCGGTCCGGTCGTCACCCGATGAATATCCGGATTGGCCGGATTGGTGAATTGGCTGGGTATAAAACTATGCGGAGTCTCCGCCGCTAGTTCTTCCGCCTTGGCAATAGCGCCCTTCATCCCTTTCGCGCCTTCCGTTAAGACCAGTTGCGCGCCATAAGCTTTTAACAGATTGCGCCGCTCAATACTCATTGTTTCCGGCATGGTTAGAATAATCTTGTACCCTCTGGAGGCGGCGACGGAGGCTAAGCCAATCCCCGTGTTCCCACTGGTCGGTTCGATGATTACCGAATCCGGCTTAAGCAAGCCTTTGGCTTCAGCGTCATTGATCATCGCTTTGGCAATACGATCCTTCACGCTGCCCGCCGGGTTAAAGTACTCCAATTTTCCCACGATCCGGGCCTTCAGATTCAAATCTTTTTCATACTGCGTGAATTCTAACAAAGGGGTTTTGCCGATTAAATCGAGAATACTGGTATGGATGCTCAATATAGATACACTCCTTTTTCCTATAGATTTGTGTACAAACGCCATATATTTTATATCTTATTCTTATCCTAGGTGTTAACTATGTTTAGTTTATCACGAATTATTTTCTTGTCAAGCGTTTTTTATGCGGCGCAGCAAAAAACTAAATATAGGCTAGGTATTTATTGATCATCGTATAAGCCTTTTGCGGATCGCTCTGCGCCAGCAAGCCGACGGCAAAGAAAATGTACTGCGTATCGAGCAAAAACTTCGGATGCCGGGGTTTCAATTGTCGCGAGACTTCTTCCTGACTCATCGCGCCTTCTAAAACTTTGCGTGGATTCGCCGAGAAAGCAATCGGGCCGCCTGCGCCGATCACGTTTTGCACTTCGCTCAGGTCTTTGCCCCTCTGCACTTGAAAATCACCATTATATGTCGCGACGATTTCAATTCTTCCTACATGACGTTCTACAGCTGTCTTAACCGCCAACTGAGACAACATGAGATGGCGTGCGATCTGTTCCGCGCCTGCGGGTATGCGTTCTTCCGAGCGCAGTTGCAACACCTTCTCGTTGAAGGTTTTTTCCTCCGCCGCGCCTTGCGGCTGTTCTTTGATCGCAATTTGGGCCAGAGAATCCAAATTATGATACAGGCCCAGGTCGCCTTCTACCGTCCGTTTGGCATACGGTTGAGGTAAACCCACCATACTGACCCCGTCGCGCGTCGGCAACCCGCTGGCAATGGAATACACGTCCGTAGTCGCCCCGCCGACGTCAACCAAGAGCAGTTCGCCCAAACCGGGACAGCCCGGTAATCCGTCCGCCAGAAGTTTCGCCGCTTCCATGACGGCGGAAGGAGTCGGCATGATGATATCATGGATCATCGCTTTCGCCCGGGTAATCCCCTTCGCGTCCGTGATGCGTTGAATGAAGAGTTCCCGGATCTTCTGGTTGACCGGTCCTACATTCAGTTTGCCGATTTCCGGCATGACGTTATTGGTGTAGATCACATTTTTTTCCGTAAGGTCAAAAATATCTTGGATATCGTCATACGCCGTTTTATTGCCTGCTACGATGATGTTTCTGATTTCCCTGCTCAGTCCGGCAATCAGCTTGGCGTTATGCGTGATATTCTTTTTATTACCGCCGTCCGTTCCGCCCGTAAGCAGGATAATATCCGGCGCCATTGCCTCTATGTCTTGCGCTTCACTTCTGGATAATTCATAGGAATACGTCCCGATCAATTTTGCCCCGGCGCCCAGCGCCGCCATCCGCGCCGCTTCCGTCGTATACTCCGGAACCAGCCCTAAGCAGATCACCCGCAGTCCGCCCGCGGCGCTGCTGCAAGCGACGGTTTGCCGCCGTTCTTCTTCTCCGATAGGGATCTGTTGCGCCAGGAGAGCCAACCCTTGTTCCAGGCCAATGGTAATATCCGTATCTACAGTAGAAGGAACTTGCACCCGCGCGGCTAGTTCTTCTTTTGCCAAGTCAAAAGCCACGAGTTTTGTAAAGGTGCTGCCAAAATCTACGAAAATTTTATAATTCCCCGCCATCCTAACGCTCCTTTAACACGTTCTCACCTAGTTCATTATAACAGATACAGAAACCGGACTAAAGCCCCGCCCGGAGGCTAAGGCAAAAGTCCGGTAAGCGCAAGTGTCAGTTCCAGGGCACTGTGGTCTTACACTACTCCGTGAGATCGATCGTGATCATTTTTTGTTCGGTAAATTCCAGGAAGCCGGATAATCCGCCTTCTTTGCCGATGCCGCTGCGTCTGACGCCACCCCAAGGCACTTCCGGAGCAATTAGGTTATGCGCATTGACGGAGAATGTGCCGACGGTCAATTTGCGGCCCATCTTCAACGCTTTGGCGATATTCCTTGTCCAGATGGAAGCTGTCAGTCCATAGGTATTATCATTCGCTAGTTGCAAAACGTCTTCTTCCGCAGAGAATTTCAGCATGACGGCTACCGGTCCGAAAATTTCTTCCCGATAGATCTTCATAGCCGGAGTCACATCCGTGAAGACGGTCGGTAGAACAAAGTTTCCTTGATCATAAGGCGGAGTCAGCAGGCGCTCGCCGCCCAACTTCAGCGTAGCGCCTTCTTGCTTCCCGGATGCGATATAAGAAAGCACTTTATTCATATGCTCCTTGCTGACCATGGGTCCAACCACCGTCTTGGGGTCCTGCGGATCACCCAGGACAAAATGATGCGCGTGCTCCAGATATTTTTCCAGAAATTGATCGAAGATGCTCTCATGGATATAATATCTCCCCGGTGAGCCGCAGGCTTGCCCGCAGTTAAAGAATTGATGATGCGAGAGGACTTCTACGGCGCGATCCAGGTTCGCGTCCGGCAGGATGATCGCCGGGTTTTTGCCGCCGAGTTCCATGACGAGTTTCTTCAGCGTTGGCGCAGCCGCCGCCATAATACTGGAACCGGTCTCCGTGCTGCCGGTGAATCCGACACAGTCGATGCCTTCATGCGCAGCCAGGATGTTACCGATGCTGGATCCGGGGCCGGTAATGACGTTCACGACGCCCGGAGGCAGTTCCTTCACCGTAGCCATCGCTTCAGCGAATCGCAGCGCTGTGATCGAGTTGATACTCGGTGGTTTGAGAATGCACGTATTTCCGGAAGTAATCGCTAACGCTACTTTAGCCGCCATCAGGAAGAGCGGCATATTCCACGGCGTAATCAAAGCGCATACACCGATCGGCACACGCTCTAACGTATACGTGGCATGTTTCAGGGAGGATGAGATCGCATCGCCAAATACTGCCCGGGCATAATCCGCCGCCGTATCAAACAATCCGGTCGCCGCCATGCCCACACCTTTCGCGGGACCGCCGGGCAAACCGTGTTCCAGTGTATCCAACTGCGCCAATTCATCCATGGCCTCTCGCATAGCCGCGGCGATCTTGCGGCTGACCACCGCGCGTTCGGCCGGGGTCTTTTCCGACCATGCCGGAAAAGCTTGCCGCGCCGCTGCCACCGCTTTATCTACGTCGGCTTGATCCGCTAATGGCGCTCTGCCTAATTCTTCATTGGTTGTGACGTTATACGTCGCAAATGTCTTGCCTGATACGGCAGCGACAAATTCCCCGCCGATCCACATTTTCTTGTTATACATTCAGTCGTCCCCTTTTATTTACCTTCTTTTCTCAGCGGAGCGCCACCGGTAGCATAAATCACAGCGCCTGTGACGAAATCAGATAGTTCACTGGACAAGAACAGGGCGACATTCGCGATATCTTTGCCGGTTCCCACCCGTTTAAGCAGCGTGCCGGCAGCCAGCATATCAAAGAATTCTTCCTGGAATTGTTTCGGTTTCGTCGCCAGCATTTGATCATAGAAAGCGGTCTTGATGACGCCCGGCATGATCGCATTGGCGCAAATTCCGTATTGCCCCAATTCCACCGCCAAGTCATAGGTCAAACCGAGCAGAGCGGCTTTGGCCGGATGATAATGCGGCTGGGATTGCGGCGGATGCACCGCGCCCAGTGAGGAGATGTTGATGATTTTGCCGTATTTTTTCTCGATCATATGCGGCGCTACATTCTGTGATACCAGGAAGGCTGATTTCAGATTGAGGCCGATGACTAGGTCAAAATCTTCTTCCGGTAAGGTTACAATACTATTACTCGTCGGACTGGTGGCGGATTTGCCGATCACGCCGCCGGCACAGTTCACTAAAATATCGATCTTACCAAACTTGGCGATCGCTTGGCCGACAGCCGCTTTAATCTGATCCGACTTGGTAACGTCCATCTTAATAGCGAGTCCGTCTGTTTTCTTCTTCACATCATCTATCGTACCTTGTACATTGGCTTCATTGATATCGGTAGCAACGATCTTCGCGCCTTCTTCAGAGAATAACTCCGCCATGGCCTTGCCCATGCCGCTGCCGGCGCCGGTAATAAAGGCCACTCTGTCTGTAAGCAGTTCTTTCATGAACGATATGCCTCCTCATTTTTAAAATTTTGTCACCATCTGTCGTACGGCTCTCAAGGGACTCAATGCTTGCGGCCTGTCGCCGGATCCTTGCCATCTCCTCCTTTGTCTATGCCTCTGCCGAAGGAATCATTTGACGATCTTGAGGGAAAGTCATGCGTATCTTCTCCTGCATTACCAATCTTTATAAGCAAGATTCATACCACCGCCCAAATATAAAAACTAATAACAAAATTCATTAATATGCCGCGCCTTTCTGGCTAACAAGCCAAATTTCGCGTTTCAATTCTGCGCAGTGTATGTCTTAAATGCAACCTGAACGTTGATCATCTGCATCATTATCACCCATGCGAGATTCAAAAAAGACGCGCTGCTTATAAATACAGCGCGTCCGGATAGGTTAATGCCAACTGAGTACATCGATGAGTTCTTTCATGTCCGCGACTTGATCCAGATTCTTCACGAGATCGATCACCTTCGCGGCATGCGCTTCCGGAACCTGGCGTTCCGCAGTGGACAGGATATCTCTGAATTTCTTTTCACAGTCCTCATAGCTCAGCGGTTTCTCCGGCGTCCCTGTGGCATGTTCCACAAACTCCGTATAGGTCTGACCGCTCTTGGTCTTGATCTCTACCCGAGCCGGTTCGATATCATCGGCGCGATCCAGTTCCGGATCGTGATCCAAGCTGACCTTCGCCGCCATAGCCAGAATCGTTTGATTGTGAATCGCTTCTTCTGTGAAGTCGTCCAAGCCGGCGCGGCGTTTGACGATCGCCGTCGCTACGCCCCAAGCCAAGGAGAACTGACTGTCAACCTGATTTCTGGGCTTCGCTTTCACTTCTAACGGTATCCCCAGCAAGCCGTGTGTGCCGATGCCGCACCAGATATGAATACTCGCCACATCATCCGCTTGGATAGCATGCTGATGCACCAAATTGAGAGCCGCGTCAATGAAGGGATGCACGCCCCGGCAGCAAGGGTACGGTTTGATGGATATATTGATGCTTTCGAAATGCTTACCGATATCTTTCGTCAGTATCTCCTGGGAATAATGTCCCATATGATAGACCTGGTAATAACCAGCCAACCCTTCCAGACTGTTTTTGGCTCCGGTCACGCCTTTCTGCGCCAGCAAAGCGGCTTGTATCCCGCCGCGGACGGAGAATCCCGGTCCCAGCCGTTTGGTCAGCGCGCCGTCTTTCACCGGCTGGCCGTTGCCGGAGCATTGATGATAAGCGATACCGATGGCATCGACAATCTGCTCTTCCGTCAAACCCAGTAAACGCCCGGCCACCGCCGCCGAGGTCTTATAACCGTTGAGCGTGGTAAAATGCCAGCCGAAGAGATGAATATTCTCTCCCGGACGGGTCGCCAGACCTAAGCGGCAGATGAAATCACCGCCCAAAGCAACCGCAGTAATGAATTCCTTCCCGCTGATTCCGCCCAACAGATCAGCCAGCGCCAGCACTGTCGGAATCGTCACAACGCCCGGATGCATCACGGCCGCTTCATGCACGTCGTCATAGTCCAAGGAATGGCCCATCGAAGCGTTGATCTGCGCCGCGTTCGGAGCGGGCAGCCAATCTCCCCAGGACATGACCCGGCTCTGTTTCGCGCCGCCCCATTCCAAGGACAGTTCACGCAATTCTTTACCACCCGGTTTCGTCGCGCCTCCAAAAGCCACCCCGAAGAAATCCAGGATTTGTTTTTTCGTCGCCTCTACCAAATCCTTTGGCAGGTCTGTGAATTGGATGGTTTTAAAGTTCTTGGCAAATAAATAAGCAGCATCCATATCACACTTTTCCCCCCTTCACTTTTAAATCATTTTTCAGATCGGCAATCGCCACTTTAACATCGGTCTCCGGAGGATACACCCGGTCAAATCCCAATTTTTTAAACTTCTCTTCATCATCGTTAAAATCATGGCGCATCACGCCCAAAATTCCGCCGATATAGAGCAACAGATCGTCCAGGCCCGCTTCCAGGCATTTTTCCTTGAAACCCTGTAGATCCATCTCCGCCATCCCATAGAGCGAACTCATGAAAATCGCGTCGGCTGCCGTTTCCTGAGCCGCACTAATGAATTCTTCCGGCGGGGTCTGCGCCCCTAATTCTACAACATTAAAGCCTTCATCCCGCAAAACCCGCGATATAATTTTCGTGCCAATCACGTGGGCGTCTACGCCGACAGTCCCCGTAATGATCGTGATCTTATCCATTCTTCTCTTCCGCCTCCCTCATTTTGCCTTCACGTACTATGCATGACTAGTTGCGCGTTCCTAATAAGCGGCCTTTACTGATCGCCCAGAAATCGTCAATGGATACATAGTAGTCCATCTTGCGTCCTTCAGCTTTTTCACGAGCCGCGACTTTCTCACGATGGAAATCTTTGACGTCCTCAGGCAACGGCAGATTGCCGAATTCAATCAGACGGCAAGCCCCACTCAGATCACGAACGCCCAATACTTTGTCCTGAGCATGGATATTAATGGAGAACGGCGAGTCCAGAACTCCGGTTGCGACGGCTTTGATCGTGCCATGCGTGATATCTCCATCTCCCAGTTCGTATACTTTATCCATGATGGCGTCGATAGCCTTTTCCGCCATGGCAACTTCCAGGTCGATGTCCTTATTGTTCACTTCGATCTTCTGCGAGCGTACGACTTCAAAGATCCAGTTCGCCGCGCGATAGGTCTGGATATGCGATTCAATGCTGGGTACGCCGATCGCTTCGTCGATCGTTTTGACCGAACAGGCGTCTACGCCGGCTGTGGCAGCCAGGTTGGCAATATAGCAGATATAGCCATATGCGGTACCGACATCCTGCGGGAAAGCATAAAGCGGCGACTGGCTGGCGATGATCCCTGGGATGAGGACATCCTGGAAGCCGTATTTATCGAGATATTTTCTGAAAATCTTGCGGAACAAGCGTACTTCTGCGATATCCTGAACATAGTTCCCCTGGAAGTTCGCTTGCGGATGCACGCTTTTGCACCCTTGATGCGCCGCGGTAAGGGCTTCGATGATCTGCGTGGCTACATTGACGTACGTCGGTACGACTCCGTTCGGCAGCCAGCCATGCAGGTCGGAAGAAATGATCACGCCTTGTTCGGCATAATAGCCCATCAAGCGGCCCAGGTACTGCGCGGTATCGATACATTCCTCCACCGTAGCTTTCTTATCATATCCGGCGATCCAGCCGAAGAAGCTGGCCGGCATAGCCGTCATACCAGAAGCAAAGGCGTATTCCCCGACTAAACTGTTCGCTTTTTGCGAGCATCTGGGATCCATCGCCCCTGCGCAGGATTCGATGACTCTACGGTTGGTTTTGACCCCGTGGTTGATGAGCGGATATCCGTTGAGCTTCGCTTTGCCGGTCTTGATACTTTCTTCTAAACCCGCTTGCGCTTTATCCAGCTGCAAATTCCGGGTATAACTATCCGTAGTGAACGGGAATAACCGTACGCCCACGCTATTTAATGATTGTAACAATTCGATCTCATTTTCCACGATCGGCGTACCCTGTCTTGGAAATAGTCCCATCTTACCCTCGGCGCTGTATTTTTGCAACACTTTTACGAAACTCTTATCTTCCGGCAAACTCTGTTGATACGCTACCGCTTCGTCCAGATCGATCTCTTTAGACGCCTTCGGCCACAGCGCCAGCGTTTGTTTGCGCATCTCCATGAACTTTTCTTCGTCAATCTTTGTCTGTTTGACTTTGATCACTCAAAACCCTCCAATGTTATTATTTGCTCAACCATTATTCTCAACCATTAAATATAGCAATTTTCGTGCCAGCTACAAAATTCAACGTTGTTCGTCCTTTGGCACATGTTTTGCACTATTGCATGTTTTGCATTATTATAGAAGCAAGACCAATATGCGGAGGTATGCATGACCAAAGAACCGCTTTGGACGCGGAATTTTATTTTTCTGATCTTGTTCCAAATCATGAATTCCTTTACGATGCAATTCGTCATGACGATTTTCCCTCTTCATTTGGTCAATCACAACTACGGCGGCACGGAAATCGGACTGGTGATCGGAGTATTTACGATTTCCGCCTTGTGCGTACGTCCTCTGGTACAAAATGGCGTGCATATATTCGGTAATAAGCCTTTAATCACGGCAGGCCTGTTGATCTGCGTTATCGCCAATATCTTGTATGCCTGCTTCACCAGTATTCTGCCGCTGGTCTTCGCACGCCTCCTGCACGGCATTGGCTTTGCCATCATCACGACACTGATTACCACCTTTGCCGCGAATACATTGCCTCTTTCCCGCCAGGGCGAAGGTTTGGGATATTTCGGTTTTGGCAACGTGATCTCTATGGCCTTTGCGCCGTTCATCGCCTTAAGCCTCTTCTCCGCCGGTTTTTTCAACATATTTCTTTTTCCCATCGGCAGTGTGACGCTCAGTATGATCCTGATAGTCTTTTTCTTCCGGATCCCAACGCCAAAAGTCTTGCCCGGTATTGCCGCGCCGTCTCGCGCGTTTAATCCGGCCATCGTCAAAAAGCTGTTACTGCCCGGATTGCTGATGATTTTAGTCGGTGTATGCGCCTGTAGTGTCATGAATTACATTGCGGTTTTCGGTAAAGAGCGGCTCGCGATCGACAACATCGGCGTATTCTTTATCATCGTCACGATCTCCCTCTTTAGCGCCCGCTTACTCAGCGGCCGTATCTACGACCGGAAAGGACACGCCTGGATCCTTTTTCCCGGCGCCATCATTATGTTTATTGGGCTTTTCTCCTTATCCCAGGCATCCAGTCTATACCACACCCTCTTTTCCGCTTTCTGTTACGGCATCGCGATGGGGAGTTTACAACCGGCGATTCTGGCCTGGTTGATGCGTCTGGTCACCGTCGAAAACCGCAATATGGCTAGCGCCGCCTATTATAACGGGTATGATCTGGGTCTTGGCGCAGGATCCTTTTTATTGGGACACTTAGCGGAGAAAACCAGCTTCGCCTATATGTATTTTTACGCTTCATTTTCGATGGTCGCGTTCTTGATCATTTACAGCATCGCCCTGCTCAGGATCAAACACCAGAAAGCACACGCCCTGCCGTGAATAGGATGCGTTCGTTGAAAATCATACAAATCATAGATTGAAGGGAGAACGAACATGGACGCTACGCACCAGAAATATGACCGACTAAAGAACTACCTGAGAGAACTGGGCTCTCTGGCTATTGCTTTTTCCGGTGGCGTGGACTCCACCTTCCTGGTAAAAACAGCGCATGACCTGCTCGGAGATCAGGTTCTGGCCATCACCGCCCGTTCCTGTTCCTTCCCTGAGCGTGAATTGCGGGAAGCCGTTGCCTTCTGCGAGCGGAATCATATCCGCCACATCCTCTGCGACTCGGAAGAATTAGAGATTGACGGTTTCTCAGAGAATCCGGTTCATCGCTGTTATCTGTGCAAGAACGAGTTATTCAGTAAGATCTGGGAGATCGCCAAAGCGCAGGGTATCCAGCATGTCGCCGACGGATCGAACACGGATGACGAAGGTGATTATCGTCCGGGGCTGCAAGCCATACGCGAACAAGGCGTGCATAGCCCGTTGCGTTATGCGCAGCTAGGCAAGGAAGAAATCCGCCGGTTATCGCAGGAAATCGGCTTGGCTACCTGGGATAAACCGTCCTTCGCTTGTCTGTCCTCGCGCTTTCCCTATGGCGAGCTGATCACGCCTGAACGTTTGGCGATGATCGACCGGGCGGAGCAGTATCTATTGGATCTGGGACTGTATCAGGTCCGGGTGCGTTACCACGGCGCCCTGGCCCGCATTGAAACCGATGAAGCCGGATTTGCCCTGCTGCTGAACCGGTCACAGCGGGAGCTGCTCTATGCGGCGTTTAAAAAAATCGGGTTCACCTATGTAGCTTTAGATCTCTTGGGCTACCGCACCGGCAGCATGAACGAAACTCTCTAGAGAAAAATCAAAAAAAATTTCCCTGCCACTAAAAAAGTCCTAAAGAAAAGCTTCCCCTCGTCCGATAAGAAAATTGTAACAGCATCAAGCGCTCTATAATCTAATGAGAAAGAGAGCCGAAAATTCATGAGTGATATCCTTCAGGAGAGCGGAACCGGAGAAGTAGAAATCTTGGAATTTATCGTGAACAACAAATCTTTCGCGATAAATGTGATTAAGGTAAAAGAAGTCCTCCAAATCTCACCCGGTGAAGTACGCCGTTTACCGCTCCTCGACCCTTCCGTCGCCGGTCTGCTGTTATCGCGCAATCGTGTTATTACGGCCATCGACTTGTCTTATGTCATTGATGAACAACCGGCGCAAACCATTGACCGGGTCGTCATTTGTGAATTCAATAAACTGACTGTCGCTTTCATCATTGATGATTTCACCCACATTCACCGTGTGCGCTGGGATCAAATCGTCAAGCCTCACGAATCCTCGCACACTTCACTATTAATCGGTTCGCTTCTGCTTAATGAAAAGATTATCTCTTTGTTAGATTTCGAAAAAATCGTTACCGATATTGCGCCGCATACCGGCATCAGCGGTAACATGATCATTGATAC
>JAITOV010000068.1 GCA_031289735.1 Peptococcaceae bacterium | reverse complement strand
AATACCGATGCGAAAGGAGCCTGCCTTCATGTCTAATTCACTCCGCTTCGAAACCTTACAACTTCATGCCGGACAATCCGTTGACCCGACGACCAAATCCCGCGCTGTCCCGATCTATCAAACCAGTTCCTATGTCTTTGATAACACCACGCACGCGGAAAACCTCTTTGCTTTAAAAGAGTCCGGTAACATCTACACGCGGATCATGAATCCCACCAATGATGTCTTCGAACAAAGAATGGCCGCCTTAGAAGGCGGCGTCGGGGCTTTAGCCACAGCCAGCGGCTCGGCGGCGATCACCTATGCCATTCTGCAAGTTGCCGGCAGCGGCGACAACATCGTTTCCGCTTCTACGCTGTACGGCGGCACGTTCAATCTGTTCGCCGCGACATTGCCCAGATACGGCATTACGACGACCTTCGTGGACAGCGACGATATCGCTAATTTCGCCGCAGCCATCCAGCCGAATACCAAAGCGCTCTTTATCGAAACGATCGGCAACCCTAATACCAATCTCATCGACATTGAAGCGGTGGCCCAACTGGCTCATCAGAACGGTATTCCCCTGATCATCGACAACACCTTCGGCACGCCCTATCTGATCCAACCGATCAAATACGGCGCGGATATTGTCGTCCACTCAGCCACGAAGTTCATCGGCGGGCACGGCACCTCCATCGGCGGAGTCATCGTTGACGGCGGGCAGTTCGACTGGGCAGCCAGCGGCAAGTTCCCTGATTTCACCGCACCGGACAAGAGCTACCACGGCATCCGCTACGCTCAGGATATCGGCGCAGCTGCTTTCATCCTGAAAACCCGCGTCGGCCTGCTGCGCGATACTGGCGCTTGTCTGAGTCCGTTCAACGCTTTTCTGTTCCTGCAAGGGTTAGAAACCTTATCCCTGCGTGTCGAACGCCACGTTGAGAACACGAAAAAGATTGTTGACTACTTAGCCGCCCATGCGCATGTCAGCCAGGTCTACTATCCATCGCTCAAAGGCAATAAATATTACGACCTGGCCGCCAAGTATTTCCCGCAAGGCGCCGGTTCGATCTTCACCTTCGAATTAGCGGGCGGCAAGGACGCTGCCCTGACCTTTATCAACAGCTTAAAACTCTTCTCGCAGCTGGCGAATGTAGCTGACTCCAAATCCCTCGTCATCCATCCGGCGACAACGACACACAGCCAATTAGACGCGGACGATCTGAAGCAAGCCGGAGTCAGTCAGGGTATGATCCGCCTGTCGATCGGTACCGAACATGTCGATGATCTCATCGACGATCTGGACAACGCGTTTGCTCAGGCGTTTTAAAAACTTCACTATTGGGGCAAAATCAGCTATACTCATAGGAAGGGATTCAACCTCCCCAGCCTCACGGCTACCCTATCCTAGATGAAGCAGGTGATGAAATGCCCCTGACCCTTCCCAGCGACTTACCCGCTGTCAAAACCCTCAGTGAAGAAAACATTTTTGTCATGACCGAAGACCGGGCGCGCACGCAAGACATCCGCCCCCTGGAAATCGCCATTGTCAATTTGATGCCCACGAAGATCGCTACAGAAACGCAGTTTTTGCGTTTGCTTTCCAATACGCCGCTGCAAGTGGAAATCACCCTGGTACAAATGGAAAACCACGTCTCCAAGAACACCTCCCAGGAACATCTGACCGCCTTTTATCAGACATTCGCCGATATCCGCCACCGCCGTTTCGACGGCATGATTATCACCGGCGCGGCGGTGGAAACCCTGCCCTTTGCGGAAGTTGACTATTGGCATGAACTCTGCGCCCTCATGGAATGGACCAAAACACACGTGTATAACACATTCCACGTGTGTTGGGCCGCGCAAGCAGGAATGTACTATCATTATGGCGTACCGAAATATCCGTTGGCGGAGAAGATGTTCGGCGTCTTTTCTCATGACGTGTTAATCCCCTCGAGCCGTCTGATGCGCGGCTTCGATCGGGAATTCTACGCGCCGCACTCCCGGCACACGACGGCGCGCGAAGCAGATATCGTCGCCGCCGGGATTGAGGTCATGGCTAAATCACCGGAAGCTGGCGTTTACATCGCCGCTACCCCGGACCGGCGTCAGGTATTTATCACCGGTCACTCGGAGTATGACGCCTTAACCTTAGACGCGGAATACCGGCGTGATCTGGCGAAGGGTTTACCGATTCGGCTGCCCAAGAATTACTATCAGGACGACCAGCCGGACAATCCTCCCGTCATGCGCTGGCAAGCCCACGCCTATCTGCTGTTTGCCAACTGGCTGAATTACTACGTTTATCAGGAAACCCCGTTTAATCTTTCAGCGCTGGGTTAGTCTGACAATCAACAGCACGATCAAGCCGAGCAGGACTTGCCCCGTCAATGCATAATAATTCTGTACGAAAAGATACTCTCTAGCGATAATTAATGAACTGCAACTCAATGCCGACGTCTTCTTTGCGCAACAAGGCGATCACCGCCTGCAAATCATCCTTATTCTTACCGGCGACGCGCAAATTATCCCCTTGAATACTGGCGGTCACCTTAATCTTACTATCCCGAATCATTTTATGAATCTGCTTGGCTTTATCCACGGAAATCCCCTGTAACAGCTTGACTTCCTGGCGCACTGTATCCCCGGCCGCACTCTGAATCTTGCCATACTCAAAGAAGCGCAGAGACACCTGGCGCTTGACCAATTTGCTCTCTAAGATCTCCACCACGTTTTTCAATTTGAAATCATCATCAGATACTAACGTGATCTTCTCTTCATCCAGCGTAATGCTGGATTTACTGTTCTTAAAATCAAAACGCGTACCGATTTCCTTCTGTGCTTGCTGCACAGCGTTACTGACCTCTGGCCGGTCGACATTTGAAACAATGTCGAATGACACATCTTTTGCCACTGAATTCTCCCCTTTTTCCAGCAACCGTATTGCTACGGTTCTTTACTGTATGTGATATTATTGACTACGGTCTGATTATTGACGCCTAAACTTGGCTGGACGATCCCATTGACGGCGATCTGAATTCCGGGGGCATTACCGATCGTCACAAAAGTCACCGCATCCTTCGCCTTGATTTCCTTCGTTTCTCCGGCCAGCACCACGCCATAAATCACTTGCTCCCCGTCAGCGCGCACGTCCATCCAGCAATCCTGCTTGCCAGTGATCTGTACGGTCACCCCTGTTGCCGGCTGCTGAACCGGCGGAACATTCTCCGGCGGCTGCGTATCTGTTGGAGGGGCGTCAGGATATTCGATGGAGAAGGATGACCGAGCATCGTCATCCGAGGCCGAAATGAACGGCGGATTCGGCAACAGCAGAGGCTCCTCACCGGCAGACGCGTGGGTAAAATGAGCAATACTCACCACGACGATCAAGGCGCACACAGCCATAGCGACCGATATCGCCGGTTTCAGCCAAATAGGCTTCGTGCGGATCGGTTTTACCTGCACTGCGTTTTTCCATTTATCCTCCGGATTCGCCACAGAATCCGGCAGCAATGGTAACAATTCCTCTATATTCAGATCCAAATGCCGCGCATACGTACGTAAAAATCCCTTAGTATACGCCTGTCCGGGCAAGATATCAAACGCTTCATCTTCCAGCGCTTTGATATATCTCACACGGATACGGGTGAGTCTCTCAACATCCTCCAGGGTTAAGCCCCTATCGAGGCGGGCTTTTTTTAAGCTTTCTCCCACTCCAGCCATGCGACATCCTTCTTTGCTCACAATTTGGCTATTTTTCGTTCAAACGTTTCACTATTCTTTATTTTACGCTGAAATCCTGCTAATCTCACCCGAAAACATGAATTTATTGTGACTTTTTGTCTACGAGGTTTCCGAATTTTTGTTCAAACTGGCTGATACTCATGCACACCTCACGCGGTTTCGAACCCTCATATCCTCCGACCACGCCTTTCCCCTCTAATTGATCCATCAAACGGCCTGCCCGGGTATAACCGATACGAAAACGCCTTTGCAATAAAGAAACGGAGGCATTGCCGCTCTCAATAAATAGCGCGCCAGCCTGATAAAAGTGTTCATCCAACTCCTCTTCGGGTTTCTCCTCTACCCGTTCACTCAACGTCATCTCCGTATATTCCGGTTCCGCCTGATTCTTCAGGAAGGCGATCACGTTTTCGACTTCTGTATCCGCCAGATAACACCCTTGAACCCGCAGCGCTTTACTCGCGCCCATCGGGTAAAACAACATATCCCCGCGTCCAAACAACTTCTCGGCGCCGCCGCCATCCAGAATTGTGCGTGAGTCGGTCTGAGAGGATACGGCAAAGGCGATACGGGATGGGATGTTCGCCTTGATCAAGCCGGTAATCACATCCACCGACGGACGTTGGGTGGCTACGATCAAATGAATGCCGGAGGCGCGAGCCATCTGCGCCAAACGACAAATGGCGTCTTCTACTTCTCCGGGCGCTACCATCATCAGATCCGCCAGCTCATCGATAATGACCACGACATAGGGCAAAGGCGACTGTTCCTCATCCGGATCTTGAGCCTTGAGGAAATTATAGCGCACGATATCGCGCACGCCATTGGCGGCAAAGAGTTCGTAACGGCTTTCCATCTCGGTGACCACCCATTTTAGAGCGGAAGCCGCCTTCTTTGCGTCAGTGACCACTGGAGCGAGTAAGTGCGGAATCCCGTTATAGTTCGCTAATTCCACCATTTTGGGATCAACCAGCAGGATTTTCACTTCGTCAGGTCTAGCTTTAAACAGTATGCTGTGAATAATCGTATTTATACATACAGATTTTCCCGAACCGGTAGCGCCGGCAATCAAGAGATGCGGCATCTTAATCATATCGGTAACAACCGGATTCCCGGTAATATCCTTGCCCAGCGCTACGCTTAGTTTACTCGCGGCATTCTGGAATTCCTGACACTCCAGGACTTCCCGCAAGGGTACGACAGCGATTTCCCGATTAGGCACTTCGATACCGACGACCGCTTTACCGGGAACCGGCGCTTCGATGCGCACATGCGTAGCGGCTAAAGACAAAGCAATATCATCACTGAGATTCGTGATCCGGCTGACCTTAATCCCCGGCGCCGGCTGCGCTTCATAACGTGTGACGGAAGGCCCTTGCATGACCTGTGTGACTTTCACCCGGACGCCGAAATTCGCTAACGTTTCTTCGAGAATCTTCACATTGTCAGTCAGATCTTTATTGATCCGGGTATTCTTGACCTTCAGGGGTTTTTGCAGTAACGAAAGACTGGGCAGGCAGTATTGCGCCTGCGGTGTTTTGGCCAATTGACGCGATACAGGCGTACTCTTCACCTGGCGAGCGGAAACTTCTTTCCACGGGGATTCCGTCAGTAAAGATTCTTCCCCGGCGGCAGGATCCTGCACCTGAGGAGGCACGGTCGCCTCCATCCCCACCGCTGCAACGGCGGGATACATCACAGCGTCGTCTGCCGGCAGATCGGCCATCGTCCTGATAATCACATCCTCTTCCTGATGTTCCCGCGCAGGCTTAGCGGATTTCCCCTCTCTCGGCGGAGATTCGTTCACACCGGCGCATCCGGACGGTCCGTGCTTACGCAACTGCCAAGTATCCTTGAGTGTACCGCCTAACCAGGCGCCCAACTGAGCCAGTGCTCTCTTGAGCTCACGCAGGCCGTCCATTAAAGAACGATTGAGAATACATAATGCTCCGATTAACGCTGCCGCTATCAGCAGCACATAACTGCCTTGCAAGCCGATCAGGGCTAACAATGACGCGGATATTACCGCCCCGGCGATACCGCCGCCCAATCCCAGCTTCCCCGCGTTGATCAGGTACGCCGCTGTTTGATTCTCGGCATCCAGTAACTGGAGATGCAATACCCCTGCGAGTACGAGCCACAAGAGCAACACCCCAAAGAGAGACCATTTAGGAAACGCCGGTTTACTTCTCATATATAGAATACCGAAAGCGCCCAGTAGTATCGGCACTGTGACGCGGCCTTCGCCACTGAGCAAGAGCAACCCATGGCTGACTTGTTTGCCGGCCCAGCCGCTCTGTTCAGTCAATAAGGTGACCAACATCAGGCAGGCCGCTCCAACGAGCAGAACGCCTGTGATTTCGCGTTTAACCGGACGCTGCAAGGATAGACTTTTCTTGCCGCTTGAACGGCTTTTCTTTTTTCTGCGCGCCACGGAAACGATTCTCCCCTCTTCGTTCTGTTTAGATCGGATCGTTGGCTGATCTTCTCTAAGCTGATCTTCTCTCAATAGGTTTTTCCACACATGTCTAATGATTACCTCTTTTTGGCCTCGTGTTTTAAGCGGCGATCTCGTTGCTCCCGAAAACGGGCCAGCGCCAAGGAGATCAACTGATCCACCAAATCTTCATAAGGCAGCCCGGAAGCGGCCCAAAGCTTCGTATACATCGAGATCGTCGTAAAGCCCGGTAATGTATTGATCTCATTGACGACGATCCTGTTGTCCGGCGTAACAAAGAAATCCACGCGTGATAAACCGTCGGCGTCCACCGCTTGATACACCCGCGTCGCCGCCTCTTGCAGTTCCGCTACGACCTCCGCAGGCAGTTCCGCCGGTATGCGCAAACGTGAAGACACATCCGCATATTTGGCTTCATAGTCATAGAATTCGCGGGCCGGTAAGATCTCTCCCGGGATCGATGCTTGCGGCTGGTCGTTGCCTAAGACGCTCACTTCAATTTCCCGCCCTATGACCGCTTGCTCGACAACAATCTTGGTATCGTAGAGCGCCGCTGTTTGCAGCGCCTCTGCCAGTTCCTCGCGTCCGTGCGCTTTGTTAACGCCTACGCTGGAACCCATATTCGCCGGTTTGACAAAGCAGGGATAATCCAGTGACTCTTCAATCCTCTGTATGACGCGCTCGGCATCCTGCCGTATTTGCCAACGGCGAAAAGTCAGATACTCGGCGACCGGTAAACCGGCGTGCACGAGAACGGCTTTCATGCGATCCTTATCCATGCCCAAGGCCGAACCCAATACGCCCGAACCCACATAGGGCCAGCCGCTCATTTCCAATAAACCCTGCAGGGTCCCGTCCTCTCCATAGGATCCGTGCAACATCGGGAAAACCAGATCAACCTGGCCGTCATCCTCTAATGCCTGCCCGTCCAGCGCCAGAAAGCGCGGCTGCCGCGGATCGAGCAGTATGGTTACTTGCCTGCCACCGGCCGGAAATCCCTGGGTTTGCATCTCCTGAGGCGTAACGCCCCAGAACCACTGCCCTTCCCGTGATATACCAATCGTGCGCAGGGTATAGTCTTGCTGTCTCAAAACACCTAACAATGATTTCGCTGATTCCAACGAAACCTCATGCTCACCGGATTGCCCGCCGAATAACACGGCGACACAGACCGGTCGCGCCAATCCTTCTCTCATGATCCCGTCTCCCTTCCAACACGCGTTCCATCAATAAGTATATTCATTCAAAGGGAAATCAATCATTATTTTACGAGCGTAAGCGGCCAACATGCGATACCGGCCAATAACAGAAGAGCGCCCGGCCTGTCACATTCTCAATCGGCAACAGCCCCCACACGCGCGAATCCGCACTATCATTGCGATTGTCACCCATCACAAACAGGCAACCCTGCGCCACATACACCGGACCGTAATTTGACGCCGCCGGCTCATCTACATAGGGCTCGTCCAGCGGCTCATCGTTGATATACGTGATATGATCGATGATTTCGATCTTCTCCCCCGGCAAGCCGATCACGCGCTTGATATAATCATCCTGGGCATGCGCCTCTGGCGGCGGCTTAAACACCACGATATCTTTGCGTTTGATATCGCTGACATATTTAAAGAAAATCTTATCGACCGCCAAACGATCATTGAGCTGAATCGTCGTGAGCATTGATCCGGTCGGGACATAGCGCGCTTCAATCACGAATGTACGCAGCAACCAGGACAGCGCAAAAGCAATGACGATAATCTCCACGATTTCCATGATGACCCGCAGTGAACTCTTTTCTTCTTTCATGCTTTGCTTATTCCTTTCATCATCCACCCAGCAACAACCCTTTCTCATATAGATTCATGGCGGCCAGAATATGTCCGATCCGCGTATACGCATACGATATCCCACCTTGCTGATACACAATATAAGGTTCCCGCAAAGGTCCGTCGGCGGAAAACTCACTGGTAGAACCTTGAATAAATGTACCTCCAGCCATAATCACGTCATCTTCGTACCCCGGCATCGGGGCCGGCTCCGGCTTGACATAGGCGTCAATCGGGCTGCCCTGCTGGATCCCCTGGCAGAAAACGATCATTTGCTCCCGCGAACCCAATTTGATGGCCTGGATCAGATCCGTACGCGCCTCGCGCGGCTGAGGATGCACCTCATAGCCCAGCGCCTGCCAAAACGCGGCTGCAAAGAGCGCTCCTTGCAGCGCTTGCGCCACGGTCAACGGACTCATATATAACCCCTGAAAATACAGGCGTAAATGATCCAGCGTAGCGCCGACAGCTCCGCCGATCCCCGGCGCGGTCAAACGAGCCGCGGCGAGTTGTACCAGATCCTGCCGTCCGGCCACATAGGCGCCGGTCGGCGCTAGACTGCCGCCCAGATTTTTGATCAGCGATCCGGCCATAATATCCACGCCGATATCACCCGGTTCCCGCGTCTCCACCAATTCGCCATAGCAATTATCGACTAAAATATTGAGTTCAGGAAAGCGCTCTTTCAAATAACGCACACCCTCCTGCAACCGAGCGATGGTCAGCGAAGGCCGCCAGGTATAGCCGCAGGAACGCTGTAACATCACTAAGCGAGTGTTCGGCCGAATCTTCCGAACGATCTGGGCGCAATCCAGTGCACCGTCCGATTGTAGCGGCACAGTGTCAAAGGCGACGCCAAAATCCCGCAGCGAACCCAGACCCTGCCCGCGCATACCGATCACTTCTTCTAATGTATCGTAAGGGAATCCCGTCCCTGACAGCAAATGATCCCCCGGCCGCAGAATACCGAACAACACCGCGGCTAGCGCATGTGTTCCCGAGACGAACTGACTGCGCACTAGGGCGGCTTCCGTCCCTAAGATCCGCGCCGTTACCTGATCCAGTACGTCTCGGCCCACGTCGCTTAATCCATATCCGGTAGTGCCATGAAAATGATAAGCTGAGACGCGTTCCGCCTGAAATGCGACCAGCACTTTTTGATGATTCGCCTGCGCCGTCCGCGTCAGTTCCGGCGCCCAATCCTGCAAGCAGCGTTCCGCCTCTTGCACAGCGCGGCGAATCAGCTCCGGCGCCTCTTCAATACCCAAGATCTAACCTCCCCTAAGGCCGGCGGCCGGCATTCGTTACTCCCAGCGTAAATCCGCCGCCATGATCTTCATCAATTCTTCCTTGGACGTATGCGGCCGCTGATATAGGCGCACCGCTTGCTTACGTACGGTTAACTCAATCATATTCCGGATCAGGCGGGCATTGCCCGCATACGGGTGGGACTGCATGGCGCTGACCAATTGTCCGCGCAGCACAAACCTCGCTTCTGACGATAACACATACTGCCGCTTCTTTAAGAACAGTTCACTGATCTCTACCAATTCATCCAGGGTATAATCCGGAAAATCGATATGTATCGGGAATCGCGAACGCAAACCCGGATTTGTCTGCATAAAGGCATCCATTTCCTGACAATACCCGGCCAGGATCAGAATCAGGTTTTCCCGGTTGTCCTCCATAGCCTTCACCAGCACGTCGATCGCTTCTTTGCCAAAGTCTTTGACGCCGCCACGCGCTAAGGAA
>JAITOV010000139.1 GCA_031289735.1 Peptococcaceae bacterium | reverse complement strand
CGGCGTTCTTTAAGCGTACGCCGCTCTATTTAAATCTCATTTTGATCGTGATGATTGTCTCTTCCGCCTGTATCATGTTTATGAAACTGCAGCTGGCGCCGCCTTATTTTGCCCATATTGCCGGGTGGACCGCCTTGGCGGCTGCTTGTATTGCTTTAGTATGGACGGGAGCGATTGTCATCAACGATGCCTGGGGCAGGGTCGTGATTCCTTGTCCAGGGCCTCTCCTGGGTAAAAGGCGCATGAATTGACATCCTATGGCGTGGCAAAATTTAAGGAAGATAATGGACGAATGTGGCAAGCATGTTGCAGAGTGTAAAATTCACCTTTAGATCATTACGATACAGAAATTACCGCCTGTTTTTCACCGGGCAGATTATTTCTCTGATTGGGATGTGGCTGCAAAATGTCGCGATGGGTTGGTTGATCTATCGTCTGACGGATTCCGAATTGTTGTTGGGTGTCGTCGGGTTTGCGGAGAATTTGCCGATCTTTCTCCTGACGCCTTTTGTCGGGGTGCTGGTCGATCGCTGGAATAAGCATCGTACCTTAATCATTACCCAGACGTTGTGTATGATCCAAGCCTTTATCCTGGCGGGCTTGGTGTTATCCGGAACGATCACTGTATGGCATGTGGTCATCTTATCCTTGGTGCTGGGGACGATTATGGCGGTGGATATGACGTCGCGCCAGTCCTTTTGGGTGGAACTCGTAGATAATAAGGATGATATAGGGAACGCCATTTCCTTGAACTCAACGATGTATAACTTAGCCCGGCTGCTCGGGCCTTCGGCGGCAGGGGTCGCTATTGCCACGATTGGCGAAGGGATTTGCTTCCTGCTGAATGCGATCAGCTATATTGCGGTCGTGATTGCGTTATGCGCGATCAAGATCGTCAAAAAAACCCAGACCACCGTGACCAAGAAGCAGGCGGATTTCTTCAGCGGATTGAAAGAAGGTTTGGGTTACGCCTGGGGTTCTATCGCGATTCGTTATACCCTGCTGTTGCTGGCGACCGTCAGCTTCACCGGGATTCAATATCTGGTCATGATGCCGGTGTTTGCCAAGGATGTTCTGCAAGGCGGTTCTGCGGCGATGGGTTATTTGGTCGGCGCTTCGGGACTCGGGGCGTTGATCGGAGCGATCTTTATGGCTTCGCGGAAGAATGCCTTGGGATTGCCCAGAACCCTGATGACCGGCACGGGATTAGCAGGGTGCGCGTTCATCGCGTTTTCCCTCTCGCGGGTCCTCCTACTCTCGATGGCGGCGATCCTGATCCTGGCTTTCGGCCTGATGCTCGTTATTGCCGGTTGCAATATCATCGTGCAAACGGTGGTGGATAATGATAAGCGCGGCAGGGTGATGGGGATTCACGCGTTCTGTTTTGCCGGCATGGCGCCTTTCGGGAATCTATATTTGGGCGCCGCGGCAAGCGTGTTTAGCGCGCCGGCGGTATTTATGTTCTCCGGTATCGTGATCCTCCTGATCACCCTGGTCTATGGCTTTAAACGTCCGGCCATTGAAAACCTCGTGGCGCAAAAAGTGGCGGAGAAATAAGTTGGTAGTAACCATAACAAGGAGGGAGTTCGTGGATATGAATGCATATGCTCAGTTGTTCGAACCGGTGAAAATTGGCAAGCTGACGCTGAAAAACCGTTTTGCCATGGCGCCGATGGGACCGCTCGGACTATCGGACCCGGACGGCGGTTTTAATCAAAGAGGCATTGAATACTACACAGCGCGGGCCCAGGGTGGCGTAGGACTGATCATCACCGGTGTGACCTTTGTGGAGAATGAGATTGAAGGACACGGGATTTCGAATCTGCCTTGTCCGACGCTGAATCCGGTGCATTTTGTCCGCACGGGCAAAGAAATGACCGAACGTATTCACGCGTACGACGCTCGGATCTTTCTGCAATTAAGCGGAGGTTTCGGCCGGGTAACGGTGCCGACGAATCTGGGTGAGCATCCGCCGGTCGCGCCGTCGCCGATTCCCCATCGCTGGTTAGATAAAACCTGCCGTGAACTGACGAAGGATGAAATTCACACGATCGTCAAAAAATTCGGCGATGCCGCCTATAACGCCTTGCGCGCCGGATTTGACGGGGTGCAGATCCATGCTGTGCACGAAGGATATCTGATCGACCAATTCGCTATTGCCTTCTTCAATCAGCGTACGGATGAATACGGCGGGTCTTTGGAAAACCGTCTGCGTTTTGCCCGGGAAATCGTCGAGGAGATCAAACAGCGTTGCGGACAGGATTTCCCGGTAGCGATGAGATACAGCCTCAAGAGTTTTATCAAAGACTGGCGCGAAGGTGCGCTGCCGGGAGAAGATTTTGTAGAAAAAGGCAGAGATATCCCGGAAGGGATCGAAGCGGCTAAATTGCTCGTGGCGTTTGGCTATGACGCGTTGGATGTGGATGTGGGTTCCTACGATGCCTGGTGGTGGAGCCATCCGCCGATGTATCAGGAAAAAGGGCTGTATGTCCCGTATGCGAAGATTATCAAGGACGTTGTTTCTGTACCGGTCCTGTGCGCTGGACGGATGGATAATCCTAAGTTAGCGGTGAAGGCAGTACGCCAAGGCGCTTGTGATATTGTCAGCCTGGGCCGCCCGTTATTGGCAGATGAGAGCTATGTCAATAAATTGCGCGCCGGCAAATTGCAAGAAATCCGTCCCTGCCTGTCGTGTCAGGAAGGCTGTATGGGGAGGATCCAGGAATATTCCGCCTTGAACTGTGCGGTGAATCCGCTGGCTGCTCGGGAAACGGTGGCGGCGTTACGCCAGGTTGCGCCGGGACAGAGCAAAAAGGTGTTGATTATCGGCGGAGGCGTGGCCGGTTGTGAAGCGGCTAGAGTGCTCGCGCTGCGCGGACATCAGCCGGAAATTTGGGAACAGGGCGATGCACTGGGCGGGAATCTGCTCCCCGGTGGGGTTCCGGATTTTAAAGAGGATGACCATGCCTTGATCCACTGGTACGAATATACCCTGAACCAGCTCGGCGTGACTGTGCGTCTGAATGAAACAGCGAGCGCACAAAATGTATCTGAGAGTCAGGCGGATGCGATTATCGTGGCCACCGGTTCACGGGCCAGAGTGCTGGATTTGGGCGGTAAAGTTCTCACAGCTGCGGATGTCTTACTGGGTAAAGCGGATCCCGGACAGAAAGTGCTGGTGATTGGTGGCGGCTTGGTAGGGTGTGAATTATCCGTATGGCTGGCGCGCTCGGGCAAGCAAGTAACGCTGGTCGAGATGGAAGGTCATTTATTGGCGCTGAACGCTCCGCTCTGTCACGCGAATCTGGAGATGCTGGAGAGATTAGTTCCATTCAGCGGTGTTCAGGCGCTGACTTCCGCGCAAGTGGTCAAAGCTACGGATCGCGGCGCTGTGGTCAAGGTCGCCGGGCAAGAACAGGAAATCGCGGCGGATAGTATCGTGCTGGCCGTAGGCTATCAATCTGAGAACACTTTGTATGCAACGTTGCGACAGGATTGGCCGGATATTCATCTCATCGGAGACGCGCGTAAGGTGTCGAATATTATGTATGCGATTTGGGATGCTTTTGAACTGGCTTCCCATCTATAAAGGAGGTTAACTGTGAGCGATTCTTTGGCGGCGTTGCGTGAACAAATTGACGCCTTGTATACGCAAGGGCGGGTTAAAGACGTCGAACCGCTTTTGCTCGAAGCGGTGGAGTTGACGCGGCAGAAATGCGGCGAGCAAGATGTGGCGTATGCGGCGATGCTGAATGATTTAGCCAGTCATTATCGTGAGACCGGGCAGTTTCCTTTAGCGGAAACGAACTATCTTCTGGCGGCAAAAACCATTGAACAAGCGATTGGCCGTGAACAAGCGGATTATGCGACGACGATCAATAACTTAGCCGGACTGTATCGCCTGATGAAGGAATACAGCAAATCTGAAGCATTGTTCATGGAAGCCTCCCAGATCTATGCGCAAACGGTAGGACAGGAGCATTTTCTTTTTGCCAGCGTTTTAAATAACTGCGGGCTCCTGTATCAGGACATGGGGGATCAGGCGCAAGCGGCGGGTTTTCATGAACGGGCGATTGCCATCATCCGCACCTTGGAGGATGAAGAGATTTCCTTGGCTACCAGTCTGAATAATTTAGCCGGGCCATACCGGGTATTGGGAAAAAATCGGGAGGCTGAAGCCCTGTTACAAGAAGCGTTGCGGATCTATGAGCGCTTGGTAGGCAAAACCCATCCGCTCTATGCTTCGGGGCTGAATAATTTGGCTGCGTATTATTCCATGACCCGTGAATATGCGCAAGCGGAAGCGCTCTATCGGCAAACGCTGGAGATCTGTTTACAAGTCTATGGTCAGGAGAATCAGAAGTACGCAGCGGTGATTACGAATCTGGGTCAGGTTCTGGAGAAAACAAAACGCTATCAGGAGGCACTGCCTTGTTATACGAAGGCGGCGGAGATCAACCGGCGCTTGTTCCAGGTGGAACATCCGGCGTATATCAGAAGTATGGAACGGATAAATCAGCTCAAGCGCAAGATCAACACCGGTGGCTAAAGAGATGGACGAGATCAGAGGCATAGATCTGGCTGAGCGCTATTATTGGCAGGTGGCTTGGCCGCATATGCAAGAGAGATGTCCGGCGTACCTGCCGCGTGTGGCGGCCGGGTTGGCCGGGGATGGTTCGGAATGCTTCGGTTTTGACGATGAAATCTCGCGTGATCATGATTGGGGGCCGGGATTCTGTCTGTGGCTGACCCAAGCGGATTACACGGCGTTCGGGACGGAATTGAGCCGAATCCTGCAAGAATTACCGCAGGGTTGGGGCGGCTACGCCGCGCGAAGTGCCAGCGCCTGGGGTGGAGGCAGGTTAGGGGTGTTTGCGGTGAATCAATTCTACCAGCGATTCATTGCCCTGCCCCATGCCCCGCGGAGTTTAACGGAATGGCGCGTGCTTCCGGAAGTGAATCTGGCGACGGCTACCAACGGACGGATCTTTGTGGATCCGGTGGGCGAATTTAGCGCTTATCGCGCGCATTTACTGACGTTCTATCCGGAAGACGTGCGCCTGAAGAAGGTTGCCGCGCGTTGTATGACGATCGCCCAGGCCGGACAGTATAATTATCCGCGCTGTGTCGCGCGCCGTGAGTATGTAGCCGCATTGTGCGCGGAAGCGGAATGGATCAAAGCAGCCGGTTCGCTGGTCTTTCTCCTGAATAAACGCTATCAACCTTACTATAAATGGCTGCATCGGGCGATTCGGGAACTGCCGGTCCTTGGTGAACGCTGTTTTCAGGTCTTTGCCTCTTTGGCTGTGATGCACGAACAGGAGCAGGGGGATACGCTATATCAGCGCAAGGGCGAGGTCATCGAGGCGTTCTGTCAGGAACTGATTGGTGAATTAGCCAAGCAGAACCTGAGTGAGCTTGCCAGTGATTATCTGCTGGATCACGGCCCTGTGGTGCAGAGCCGGATCAAGGACGAGCAAATCCGCAGTCTCAACGTGTGGATTGATTGAACTAGGGGGAGCAGGTGAAGATCATGATCAAAGCAACACTGATTGACAAAATCGTCGCACACGAATGGCGGATGTTCCAGCAAGTAGAGAACATCGGCGGCCGGGCTGCCTGTCAGGATAACCCGGAGACGTTTAAGATTATGCGCTCCAGTCAGGCCGCCAGTTGGCCGGAAAACGTCTTAGCCAGTTATCTGGATGATTTAAAGACCGCGGCACAAGAGGGCGATAATCTGCTGACGGAAAAATACGCCCGGATGATGGCTTCTACTTCTCCGCGGGAATATGCGGAGATCGAGCATTTGCTGACCAGAATTGAACCGGAAAAAAGCGCGCTGGCCGATCAGATCGCCGAGATTCATCTGGCCTGGGAACGGGAATTAGCCGGGCGGTATCCCTATGTCAGTCAACGCGGCCGCCCGCTGTTCAGTAGGGAGGATTCTTTGGGCGCTACATCGGTAGAGACGTACTTGCGCGGGGAGTTGCTGTCTTTCTCTATGCGGACACTGGAACTGTACTATCAGGAAACCGTGCGGCAGCAAGCGGCCGGGATCAACGGCTCAGAAGCGATCCTGCTGAACACGGTGAAGCAATATGGCTTCAGTTCGCTGGAGGAAGCGAATGAGCAATTGCGGCAGTTATCGCTAGAGAAATAAATAATATGATTTTAGAAAGGGAGTAGCAAAATGAGCGGTATGAAGGTCTATGTACTGGACAACGGGATTAACCATGGGCATCCGCGCAATGACATCGTACAATGTGATGACCCCAAAGCCACGATATCCTTTCAATCCTCGACGGTATTTATTCAACATCCGGACGGCAATATTCTGTTTGACGCCGCTTGTCATAGGGATCCGGAGCGGCAGATCTCATTTATTCTGGAAGCGCTGCAAATGACGGAGGAACAAAAACCGGTCAACCGGCTCGCTCAGTTGGGGGTAAAACCGGAGGAGATTAAATATCTGGTGCTCTCGCATCTGCATCCGGATCATTATGGCTTCCTGGATGCTTTTCCGCAGGCGGAGATTAGCGTAGCTGACGATGAATTCACCTATATGATGAAAGATGCGGCGTTGGGTGTGGTACCGTTCTTCAAGGATTTCGAAGTGTTTATCAAGGCAAACCTGAAATGGAGACTGATCCCGCCGGATGTCAAGACAACCAAGCTGGTGGATGGAGTGACGATCTATAACTTTGGCCGGGGGCACTCCTATGGGATGCTGGGCTTGTTCCTGGAATTGCCGAAGAGCGGCAATAAGCTACTGGTCAGCGATACCATCTATACTTCGGAGAACCTTGGGCCGCCGCTTAAACCACCGGGCATCTGCCGTGATGTGGAAAACTGGAAGGCGACGACGAACTATGTTGTGCAATTAGCCAAGGATTTGCAGGCCGAAATCTGGTTCGGGCATGATCTGAAGCAGTTTGAAGGACTGATCAAGTCTACGGAAGGGTATTACGAATAGTATGGATTGTACTTAATAATAAAGCTTACGTGAAGAAGGAGAGATCAAAGAGATGATGAAGAAAAAAATTCTGCTGTCTTTACTGGCGCTATCGGTGGTTCTGTCCATGGTGTTAAGCGGCTGCGGCAAACAAGCCGCGCCTCAGGGATCGGGGGATGCATCGGCTCCGGAGTTTAAACTGAAACTGGTCTGCGATTATCCGGCGCAAAATGATATTCGGGGAGAGATCATTGCCAGATTTAAAACCGAAGTAGAAAGCAATACGAACGGCAAAATCGTTATTGAGATTTATGATAATGGCACGCTCTTTAAAGGGGAACAGCATGCTGAGGCCGTTCCTTCAGGCAGTGCGGAAATGGCCTTTACCCAATTCGGTAAAGGCTGGCCGAACTCGGTTCCGGAATTCACATTGCTGGGCAGCTCCGTCTTCACGGATTATCAACATGCCCTGCGCTGTTTGTACGGGGATCTCGGAACTCTGTTAGAGGATCAACTGGATAAGAAAATGAATACCAAATTGCTTGCCTGGTCGGGCGCCGGTAATGTGGATGCGCTGTGTACCAATAAACGTCTGGTCAAAACTCCCGAAGATATGAAAGGACTGCGTATGCGGGTGACCACCTCCGGGCAAGTCGCCTTCATGGAAGCCTACGGAGCCTCCGGTGTACTGATGGGCGCTGCGGATATGTACATGGGCTTGTCGCGCGGCACGATTGACGGTGTGTTTTCGACAGCGCCAGGATCGGCTGTTTCGAACAAACTCTATGAAGTAGCCAAATATTGGACACGCGCGGCTATTGTCACATCCGCGATGGAACATGGATTTGTCATGAATAAAGACGTGTGGAATAAATTACCGGAAGATTATCAGAAAGTCATTCAAGCGGCCGCCGAAAAGATTGCCAAGGCTCTGATCGAGGAAACCATGGCGGCGAATGATATGGAATGGCAGAATATTGCTGAGCTGCCCGGCGTAGAAGTCTATACAGTTCCGCAGGATGAAATTGCGCATTGGGAAGAGCTTCTCGCTCCGGCAAAGATCAAGGTTCTGCAGGAAGTCATGCCGCAACAGAAGATGGATGAACTTATGGTCATCGTGGAGAAATATAGACAATAAGGACCTAACCCTGGATAAACAAGCCATAACGATCCTAGAACAGAAAGGGCAGATGCGTTAGCTAACACGCCCTTTCTGTGGAAAAAACGCGTGACTGTGAAAGAAATAACCATTCAGCTGAGCGACTGCGTTGAATAAAGGAGGAAGAGATGTGGCCGTTCAAGAGGCGCCCAGAAGCTCGTTCGTAGGCCGGGTAATTGACAAATTGACAGATTATCTTGCTTTTGTAGGGGGATTTTTGCTGTTTATCTCAGCGTTTTCAGTCAGTTATGAAGTGTTTGCCAGGTACGTCTTGCGTGCTCCGACCAAGTGGACTTTTGAAGTCAGCATTCTCCTGGTTTTTGTCGCAGTCTTTACCACGGTCGCTTTTACGTTGAAAGAATTCGGACATGTTACGGTTGAAGCGGTTGCCCGCTACTTCCCGCAGCAGACGCAGCGTTTGCTGGAGATCATCGCTTTTGTCATGATCGCGCTGTTTTCGGTGGTATTCCTGCGCGCAACCTGGGAAATGGTCGGAAGCAGTATGCGTAACGGCGAGATGTCTGCGATGTTGCACTATATGGTATGGCCGCTCAAGGCGGTGATCTTTCTTTCGTTTGTCGTCCTGTTTTTGCAGGCGTTGCGCCTGCTGGTCAGCAAGTGCCGTGAGTTTTATGACCACGGATTGCTGCGGGCTCAAGGGGACGCGAAGAAGACTGTGATCATTTTAGCGATCTACGCGTTGTGCTTGGTGACCAGCGTCCTGGTGTTTAATTATGTCAATATCGCGGCGGGTTTGATTCTCCTGCTCTTATCTTTGCTGGTTTTTTATGTGCCGATCGGTTTTGGCATAGGATGGGTGGCGATTATGGGATCCATAGCGGTGATGGGCACGCATGTGGGTTTGAACGCCATTCCGCAGCAGTTTTATCTCGCGTGGAACGAATTCTCGATGGTCGCGCTGCCGTTGTTTATTTTTCTGGGGTTTGTGATGCATAAAACCGGCTTGGCGGATGATATGTTTGCTTTTGCCCGCGCTTGGGTTGGACACATACCCGGCGGTCTGGGGATTGCGACACTGATCGTTTGTGGTATTTTCGCAGCCATCTCGGGTTCCAGCGTAGCCAATGCGGCGACCATCGGTTTGGTAGCGATCCCAGCGATGCTACGCTATAAATACAACCCTCCGATGGCAGCCGGACTGGTCGGGATTGGTGGGACACTGGGTGTCTTAATCCCGCCCAGTACCGGATTGCTGCTGATCGGGGTGATCACCGGAGAATCAATCGCTAAATTGTTTATGGCCGGAGTCCTGCCGGGTATTCTCGCCATCATCTTCTTATCTTTGATGACGATGTTTTTATGCAAAAGGAATAAGGATTTTGTCCGGTTGCCCAAGGAACCGATGAAAGAACGGACTGTTGCGACCAGAAAGGCTTTACCCGCGCTCTTAATGCCGGTATTCATGGTGGTAGGGATTTATTCCGGCGTCTTCACGGCGACGGAATGCGCCGGCGTCGCTGTGGTCTACGCGTTGGTCTACTCCGTATTCAGCCGGCGGGTGAAGATCCGCGATATTGGGCAGGTGATCACGGAATCGACGAAAACGGTGGGGATGATGACGGTGCTGGTAGCCGCCGGGATGGCGCTATCCAATGTTACAGCGATGATGCAGGTTCCGCAGAGGGCCGCCGCTTTGATCATCCATTCGGGTTGGGGCGGGGCGGCCTTTATCGTAGCGACGATGGTCCTGGTGATCATTCTGGGGATGTTCCTCGATGGCGGCGCCATTACGATTCTGACGATTCCGATCCTTTATCCGATCGTCAACGCGTTGGGATACAATATGATCTGGTATGCGATTATCTTTATCATGTGTACAGAGATCGGGTTGCTCACGCCGCCGGTGGGGATGAATGCCTTTGTCGTAGCCTCGGTGTCGAAGATACCTTTTATGGATGTCGTGAAGGGTTCGATCCCCTTTCTCTTGATCATGATCTTGATGATGCTCTTGGTAGCGTTTATTCCCGGCTTGGCGTTATGGATTCCCAGTACGATGTAAGCGCTGAGAACAGGTAAGCTGTACAATACTCATTATGATGGATACGCTAAGCAAATGATACGTTTAGTGTATCCATCATTCGCGTTGTAACCCAGAACAGCGGCGCATATGTTGAAGCAAAAATAAAACTTTGGTTGAATTTATGTTGAAATCAGATGAATTTATGCAACATTATGAAGTTTACAACGTAATTACATAAATGTTATAATTAAAATGTATAAAATATTTAATCATATTATTAAGTGTGAGAGAATGGGGGGGGAGTATGGGCAAAGAACAAAGAGATTTAAGCAAAGAAACTGCTCCGGAGATGAGCGGCAGACTGAAAAAACTCGACATGAAGCAAATGGAAGGCATCGTTCGGGATAATAGCAACTCGATTACCATCCAGGACACAGATGGCAATATTTTATTAGTGATGATGGGTCTCAAGGTAGGAAATTTAGTCGGGGAAAATGTGAAAGATCTGTATTTGCGTGATATCTATGATTGGTCGCCCAGTCTCAAGTGTGTCGAAACGCGTTCGATTGTGAGTGGTATCGTGTCAACGAAGTTTGGCCCGAAACAAATTGTGACGAGTATTCCGGTACTGGACACGAAAGGCGATGTGAAGTTGGTGGTCAATACGGCCATAGATAAGGATTTAGTGGATCGCTACATGGCAGGCTGGCAGGATGATCAGGTGGAACATGAGGACTTCATTAAAGCGACGATTGAGTTTTTGAGTGAGACCAACCTGCCACAGAGAAAGATTATCGCGGAGAGTCAGCAGATGAAACAGCTCTTTGCCACCGCGAAGATTATCGCCAAAACAGAGAGTACGGTCATTCTGAAAGGTGAATCAGGCACCGGCAAAGAAGTGGTGGCGCGCTATATCCATGAAAACAGCTTGTGCGGAGGCGGCCCATTCATCCCCGTGAATTGCGCGGCAATCCCGTATCAACTCTTAGAGAGCGAATTTTTTGGCTATGTGCGCGGCGCGTTCACCGGCGCTAATTCTCAGGGCAAGCCAGGCTTATTCGAAATCGCTGATAAGGGGACCATCTTTTTAGATGAGATCGCCGAACTCCCCTTGGAGATGCAATCCAAGCTCCTGCGCGTACTGGAGACCGGTGAAATCAAGCGCGTAGGCAGTACCAGCATCACGCATGTTCACGTCAGACTGATTGCCGCGACCAATAAAAATCTGCAGGAAATGATCCAGGAGAAGACATTCCGCAGTGACTTGTATTATCGCTTGAATGTTATTCCGATCAATTTGCCGCCGTTACGTGAACGTCAGGAAGATATCGTGGTCTTCGCCCATCATTTCCTGAAAGAAATCAATAATAAATACGGTATGCAGAAGTCCCTTTCGGCGCGTACGATGCAAACGTTGTTGTCCTATCCGTGGCCAGGCAATGTGAGAGAATTGAGAAATGTGGTCGAACGGATTACCATTACATCATTGAGCGATATGCTGGATTTTGACAGCAGCTTCTTGGAAGACAGCTATAGTATTCCTACGAGCCGCCCGGAGGAGGTTGCCGCACCACCTCAGACGGAGCAGTGGAGCGGCGCCCTGAAGAATGTATTAAAAAAAGTGGAAGAGGAATATATCAAACAGGTGCTGGAAGAGTGTAACGGTCATGTCGGAGAGGCGGCGCGGAAACTGGGCATTCATCGTAGTATGCTCTACCGCAAGACGAAAAAAGCGAGTACGCCTGAGGATGTAGAGAAATAGAGACAAAAGTAAAATCACAACAGGCTGCGATGCAATAGTGCAACCGAAGCCACTGCGCAAGAGAGTCGCGGAGCAAGTGAAAAAGTTTATTTTTGGAAAAATGAAATGAATTTAAAGAATTCAAAGTAACATTGCTTTATTAAACCTTTGTGTAGTAAGGACTTGCTAGAATTGAAGCGGCGCAGAAAAAAAGTTAATTTAGAATGACTTCAATTGGCATGGATATTGCACATATTTATGGATCAAAAGCTAATCATTGCCTTACCACACATCATGAATCCGGTAATTCTCAACAACCGTTCTGCAAAGAACACATAAAAAAGGAGGAAACAACAAGCATGACAGTCGTTAATCTTAAAAAAAAGGTCAATGGTGATGAAATCCGCAAAGTGAATGTCATGACCGACCGGCTGAACAAACTGAAAAAGGATTGGGAAGACGCTACGCCGCAAGTATACGTTGACGATAGCGTATTATTTACCGAGTCCTGGAAGGAAACAGAAGGACAGCCGATCGACATTCGCTGGGCAAAAGCACTGTATCATAAACTGGCGAATTGCCCGATTCTCATCCGTGACCAAGAAATCATCGTCGGTTCCTTAACCAAGTATATCCGTGGTGCGAACACATTCGTCGCTATGAAACCGAGAGAAATCCTGAATATGTGTAAAACCGGGCGTTTCGACCGCAAACTCAGCGACACCGCTTCCAACGACATTTCTCCGGAAGAGCTGGCCGCTTTGCAGGCTGACGCTGAATACTGGGTAGAGCATATGCCGAAGAAAAACCCGGTGAACGAAGCTCTGGCTGTTGAGTTCGGCGATGACGCCGAAAACCATTTCAACGCTATGTTTGATCGCGTGGGTATCTTCGAAGGAAGAGCCGTGCGCGTCAACCCGGACCGTGGGTTATTCCAAGGCTGGAGCGCTACCGGCGGCGGTAACATCATGGTGACCACAGATGTCGTCAATCACGGGCTGAATTACATCATTGACCAAGCCAAAACTGAATTGGCGAAAATGAAGAAGGAAGGCGCAGGACAAAAGAAAGGCCCGGCGATTAACGCGCTGAGAAAATTCTATCTGCTCAAATCCTTAATCATCTGCTGCGAAGCTTGCATCGTCTATGCTCAGAGGCATGCTACGCTGGCGAGAGAACTGGCCGCCAAAGAAAGCAACCCGCAACGCCAACAAGAACTGCTCAAGATCGCTGATGTTTGTGATAATGTTCCGGCGAATCCGCCGCGTGATTTCCACGAAGCCGTACAGTGCATGAGATTCCATCATCTGATTCCCTGGAAAGAAAGCTCTGACCGTCCGGAAGTCGGCGTTGGCCGTTTAGACAAGATGTTCTATCCTTATTATCAGAAAGATCTGGAAGCCGGAACCCTTACCCGTCAGGATGCCGCGGAACTGCTCGGCGCCTTATGGTTGAAAATCCGTGAAACAGAACAATTGGTTACGATTAAACGTGAACACAGAGCGGCGCCGGGAACCTTGCTGCCGGATGTTACGATCAGCGGTAAAGACGAAAAAGGGAACGATCTGACCAATGAAATTTCCTGGCTGATCCTTGAAGTTATGAGACAGACCAAGCTCTCCGAACCCGCGATCTATGTCAGATGGTTCGAAGGCATCGACGAAGAATTCGTTCTTCATGCCTTGGATTGCAACCGTGATTTCGGCGGCGGCAACCCGGCGTTCCTGAACTTCCAAATGGGCGTTGACCGCTACCTGGATCGTGGCGTCTCCTTAGACGACGCGGTGAACTGGAGTGCCAGCGGTTGCTTAGGCTATCATCTGGACAGCGCGGAACACGTAGCCGGCAGCTTCAGCTTGAATAATACGAAGATCTTCGAACTGGTTCTCTTCAATGGCGTGGATCCCAAAACCGGTACCGAAATCGGTCTGAAAACCGGCGACATCACCGCGTTCACCTCGATTGAACAGATCGAAGAAGCTTTCTACAAACAACTCGATTATTTCGCTGACAGACTGCGCACGCATTACTTCATTTGGTGGAGCACAGAAATGCAGAACGGCCCGATGAGCGGCTTGCGCGCAGCGATGCAATATCAAGACTGCATACCGGCAGGCTGCTGCTCCAGAGAAGGCGGCGCGAAATATACGATTTGCCGTCAGTCCTGGATCGGTGACCGTGGCATCACGGATATCTCCGATAGCTTGGCCGCGATCAAATACCTCGTATTTGACAAGAAAACCGTCACGATGGCTGAAATGCTGGACGCGCTTAAGACGAATTTCGCCGGCAAAGAAGAACTCAGACAACAATGCCTGAACGCTCCGAAGTATGGCAATGACGACGATTATGTCGATGAAATCCTGGACCGCGTTATGCTGACCTCGCAGAAGATCCTGACCAGCAGACCGGATCCGCTTACCGGTGAAAAACCGTTCCTGTTCAAAGGCGCGGCAGCCGGACACGTAACCCAAGGCGCGTTCATCGGCGCTCTGCCGAATGGCCGCTTGGCTTATGGATCCCTGAATGACTGCGCTACCTCGGCTATGCCTGGCGTAGACATTAATGGACCGACGGCGCTGATCCTCTCCGCGACCAAAGGCCCGTACGCTTATGACACGGTTGGGTTCACGCACAATATGAAATTCAACAAAGACATCCTCAACACGCCGGAAAAAATGAAGAAACTGTCCTCGATCATCTCGACCTTCATGAAGAGAGGCGGATGGCATATCCAATTCAATATCCATGACGCTCAAGAACTGGTCGAAGCGAAGAAAGATCCGGTAACCCATAAGAATCTGCTCGTTCGTGTAGGCGGCTACAGCGCGTACTTCGTGGATCTCCCACCCGAACTGCAAGATGAAATCATCACTAGAACCATGCATGAAGTCATCTAAGATCACTAATCAATACCCGGACGTTGAATGAAGTTAAAACAATAACTTGAAACTAAGCTGACAGAGATGCCAGCTTAGTTTCAGGTAGTCTGAAAATGACCGAAGAGGGGTATGCGCATGGAAGAATTAAAAGGAACCATATTCAACATCCAACGATATAGCCTCGATGATGGACCCGGAATCAGAACGACAGTATTTTTTAAAGGGTGTCCGTTGCGCTGTTTATGGTGTTCCAATCCAGAATCACAGAATCCCTGGCCGGAAATCATGTATCGGGAGTCTGTCTGCCGCAAGTGCGGAACCTGTGAGCGAACCTGTCCGGAACAGGCGATCACCGTAGATGAAAACGGAGCGCATATTGACCGGGATAAATGTACCGTTTGCCAGAAGTGTATTGAGGCCTGTCCTGCGGAAGCCCTGCGGATCAGCGGCCAAGTCATGACGATAAACGAAGTCTATAAGGTCGCGACCCGCGACAAAGACTTCTATGAGGACTCGAATGGTGGAGTTACAGCTTCCGGCGGAGAGATATTAACTCAGGTAGAATTTGTCACAGCGCTGTTTAAAAAATTGCAAGACAATGGCATTCACACGTGCGCGGATACTTCCGGTTTTGGAGATTCCGTAGCGCTTAAACAACTCTTGGCATATACGCGTTTAGTATCTTTTGATGTGAAACTGATTGATCCGGAGAAACACCAGGCCTATATCGGATATAATAATGACTTGATTCTCAAGAATCTGAAGATCGTGCTGGAATCAGGCACGCCGACGGTGATCAGGGTT
>JAITOV010000127.1 GCA_031289735.1 Peptococcaceae bacterium | reverse complement strand
GCGATCTCGCCCTTATATGTTAAGAGAGGTTTCGTGATCCGCACGCGCGCTTCCTGCGATGAAAAAGGTCTAATTCTGTATGATTATGGTAAATATTGTAACATCTATAGTTTTTCGTGAGGGATTCTCCTCTATTTCACAACGATATTCACCAATTTTCCCGGTACCGTAATCACTTTGACAATCGTTTTACCCTGGGTCAGTTCTTGAATCTTCGGCAGCGCCCGCACCTGTGCTTCCAACGCTTCAACCCCCATGTCCGCCGGGGTCTGGAGACGGTCACGGATTTTGCCGTTAATCTGCAAAACGATGGTCACTTCATCCTGCTTCAAGGCGTCTTCATCCAGCGCCGGCCAGGTCAGGTTATGAATACCGCCTGCGTGCCCCAGTTGTTCCCATAATTCCTCCGTGATATGCGGCGCAAACGGCGCTAACAAAATCAGGATCGCTTCGACCGTCTCGCGCAGGATCGCCGGAGACGCGTCTGGCACTTCTTTATAGTGATAGACCGCGTTGATTAACTCCATAATCGCGCTGATCGCCGTGTTAAAGTTAAAGCGGACGCCCACATCGTTGCTGACGCGCTGAATCGCCACATGCGTTTGGCGGCGCATCTCCCGTGCCGCGTCATCGAGCTGGCCGGGCGTCTCTCCGGCATGCAGGATGGCTTCCCGCGTCTGATGAACCAAACGCCAGGTCCGGTTGAGGAAACGGAAACACCCTTCCACCCCTTGGTCGCTCCACTCTAAATCCTTCTCTGGCGGGGCGGCGAACAAGATAAACAATCGGGCGGTATCCGCTCCGAAACGACTGATAATCTCCTCCGGGCTAACGACATTCCCTTTTGATTTGGACATCTTAGAGCCGTCCATACAGACCATACCCTGAGTTAACAGGTTTTCAAACGGCTCATCGATCTGCAGATAACCAAAATCCCGCAAGGCTTTCGTAATAAAACGCGAGTACAACAAATGCAGGATCGCATGTTCGACGCCGCCCACGTATTGATCCACATTCATCCAGTAATCGACTTGATCCTTAGCGAACGGCAGATCCTGGTTACGCGGATCCGTATAGCGCAGGTAATACCAAGAAGAACACATAAACGTATCCATTGTATCCGTTTCCCGGCGGGCCGCCGCGCCGCAGACCGGGCAGACCGTCTGCACAAAGGACGCGGAAGTCGTCAACGGGTTTTCCCCGGCTTTAAAGACGATATCATCCGGTAAAAGCACAGGCAGCTGATCTTCCGGAACCGGGACGGTTCCACAGGTAGCACAATAAATCATAGGGATCGGCGCGCCCCAATAGCGCTGCCGGGAGATCAACCAATCCCGCAGACGGAAATTCACTTTGCGCATACCTAAACTCCGCTGTTCCAACGCATCCGCCATGCGATCCCAAGCCTCTTCACTGTCTAAGCCGTCAAATTCCCCGGAGTTCACCATGAGACCACGAGCGCTATAAGCAGCCTCCAGTTCCTGATCCTTCGCCGTCAGCGGTTTGTCCGGCGCCAAAATCACGGTCGGAAACGGTAAAGCATATTTGCGGGCAAACTCGAAGTCCCTCTCGTCGTGCGCCGGAACCCCCATCACCGCACCGGTGCCATATTCCAGCAGGACATAATTGGCGATCCAAATCGGAACTTGTTCGCCACTCAGCGGATTCTGACAATACTGCCCGATGAATAGCCCCTCTTTCTCCGTTTCCGCCGAAGTACGGGTGATTTCGTTCAAACCCTTCATCTTTTCAATGAAAGACAGCACCTGATCCTCATATGCTGTCCCGCGCGCTAAGGCGCGCACCAACGGATGTTCCGGCGCCAATACGACATAGGTCACGCCAAACATCGTGTCCACCCGGGTTGTGTAAATCCTGATGGATTCGCTGCGCCCAGTGATGTGGAAGTCTGCCTCGACTCCTTCCGAACGGCCGATCCAGTTCCGCTGCATCGTCTTAACCTTTTCCGGCCATCCAGGCAATTTCTCCAGATCCGCCAGTAGCGCTTCCGCGTAGTCCGTGATCTTGAAGAACCATTGTTCCAAGTCCTTTTTCGTCACGACGGTCTCACAGCGTTCACACGCGCCATCCACGACCTGCTCATTCGCCAGGACAGTCGAACAGGACGGGCACCAGTTTACCGCCGCTTTTTTCTTATAGACCAATCCGTGGCGATAAAATTCCAGGAAGATCCATTGGGTAAAACGGTAATAACCGGGATGACAGGTCGCTAATTCCCGCTGCCAATCATAAGAGATGCCCATACTCTGCAGTTGGCTCTTCATATTCTCAATATTACTCCACGTCCACTCTCCCGGCGGACGCTGGTTCTTAATCGCCGCATTTTCCGCCGGCAAACCGAAAGCGTCCCAACCGATCGGATGCAGCACATTATAGCCCTGCATCCGTTTAAAACGGGCGATCACATCGACGATTGAATAATTACGCACATGCCCCATATGCAGGTTTCCTGAGGGATACGGGAACATAGCCAAGGCATAGAATTTTGGTTTGGTTGCGTGTTCAGCCACTTGACTAGCCCCAGCAACGCGCCATATTTCCTGCCATTTGGCTTCAATGTGCGCAAATTGATATTGTTCTTCCATAATGAATACATACCTCCCAAGCCGCTTAGACTGCCTCCAGCATGACGATTTTGGCGTCGCCCCATAAACGTTCCAAATGATAGAATTCCCGGTTGTCCGGGGTCATCACATGAAATACCAGGTCGCCGCAATCAATCAAAACCCACTGCGCTTCCGGCAGACCTTCGACGCGCAGGATCGGCATCCCCAAGGCCGGCAGTTTCTCCGCGATATGTTCGGTAATCGCCTTGACTTGCGTCGTCGAATGACCGGTGACAATCAGAAAATAGTCCGTGATGAGCGAGATCTCGCGCAGGTCTAAGACGACCGTTTGAAACCCCTTTTTATCCTCAATGATATCTACCACATGCTTCAGAACCGTTAGATCAAGATCCAATATTCAACCTCTCCTTCAAATCATCATACGCCGCATAAGTCAACGAATGCACCGGACACTGTGTTGCTTCCAGATGGCGCAAACCATGTTCCATACAAGCGAACGCACCTTGTTTAAGATTATCATACAAGGCTTGGCGCAAATTGTCCACTTCCGGAAACCAACGATTCTCTTCGATTTTATCCGCACTAAAGATCAGTAATTCCAAATCGGACATTCCCGGACGGCCCAAAGTATGATGCTCAATCGCCGCAAGCACGTCAGCATCTTCACAGCGATAGTATGTTTGCAGCCAATACGCCGCCAAACGACCGTGCAGAACCTCCGCTAACCCTTGATCCTCCGGGTACAGCAATAATTGATAGCGTTCGGCTAAAGCGCTCTGGCGCGCCAAAGGCAGCTCTTTCGCAATATCGTGCGCCCACCCGGCATACGCCGCCTTCTGCGGATCCAAACCGTAGCGCATGGCCAATTCCGCCGCCATCTTGGCTACGCCCGCCGAGTGGCGAAAACGCCGTTCCGCTAACAGCGACCCAGCTAAACGTTGGGCTTGCTCAATATGTAACAACACGTTCTTCCTCTCTGTAACAAACACAAAGACAATGCCGGCGCAACCCAACCGGCATGTGTCTGTATAAACCATTTGGTTACATGGATTTAGGCTTCGCCTCATTCACCGTTAAAAGACGTCCCCCGAGTTCTTTGCCGTTCATTTCCTCTACCAGGCGAGCGGTATCTTCGTCCTCAATCTCGATGAAACCAAATCCGCGCGACCTTCCGGTTTCCCGATTCGTGATGATGCGGCTGTTCACGATCGGCGCGTATTGCCCGAAGAAATCGTTCAATTCTTCCGCCGTCGTGTTCCAAGGCAGGTTGCCGACATAGAGTGTATTTGACATGCAGACTTCACCTCTTACGAATTCTAATTCATCTATAAGTATAAGCGAAAACTCCCCGAATATGCAGTTATTCAGCTAAACGATCACGAATCATTGGCTGTATGACGGATACGGACTCGTTGCCTGAATATAATTGTACACCTCATCAGGAAGCAGATAACGGATCGGCTGGCCCTTCGCCAAACGACTACGGATATCCGTCGAGGATATCGCCAAAGCCGGTACTTCCAATACATGAATCTTCTTCATGAATTGTGGATATTCCAACGCCATCTTGGTTAAAAACTCCTGCGCTCCATAGCCCGGGCGCGTAGCCGCAATAAAACGGGTCAAAGTCAGGATTTCTTCTGCCTTATGCCAGTCAAATATTTCCCGCAACGCATCCGTTCCGGTGATAAAAAACAATTCATGCTGCAGATAGATCTGCTGTAATTCTTTCAGAGTATCCACCGTATACGACGGCCCGCGCCGCTCCAGCTCGATGCTGGAGATGATGAATTGAGGATTATCCCGGATCGCCATCTCGACCATATGGTAACGGATCTGCGCGTCCGTCATCCGGCGTTGTTTCTTATGCGGAGAGAGGCCGGTCGGCACAAAGAGTACCTGATTCAGGGCAAACTCGGTCCGCGCCATTTCAGCCGCCACCAAATGCCCGTAATGAATCGGATCAAACGTACCGCCCATTATGCCCAGCCGTAACAAATGTCTTACTCCTTACACCGTCAGCAATTCTCACATGGATTCCATTGGCTTCATTATATCATTTAATTTTTACGATGTTAAATCCCGAAAGAATTGGTGCGCAAAATCCATAAATAGCCGGGCTGCTTGCGAGATATAGCGGTCATTATGCCAATAGATATTCACATACCTGTGACAAGGCGCGTCTTTCAAGCGTACCGTTTTAATGGGGTACATGGAATAATCGTTCCACGAAATGGATGGAATAATCGCGATACCCATACCGATAGCGATAAACGTCAGGATCGTATCGTGATGGCTGCATTCCAGAACAATATTCGGCTTAAACCCGGCGCTGATACAGAGGTCTCGCGTCATTTCACCTAATGATTTATGACGATACAAGACCAGGAAATTCTCATTTTCCAAATCCCTCAGCTGAATCTCATTTTTCTTAGCCTGAGCATGATTGACCGGTAGAGCGATAAAACACTCCTCCTCCAGCAACACGCTGCTACTCTCATCTGAGGGACGTTCACGCGAGGCTGTAATATAGAGATCACTGTTCTTACGCATTTCATCTTCCGGCAGATCATAGAGGATTTCAATCTTGATCGCCGGATACTTCGTGTGAAATCCCATGAGCATCACGGGCGTGAGCTTAGTCGCCGCGGACATAGCAATCGTCAAGGTATTGGCGGACGCTTCACGCAGGTCTTCGATTTCCGTCTTCATGCTGTCCAGGTTCTCAAAGATCTTTTTGGTATATTTATAGACCACACGGCCTTTGGCGTTCAGCTGAATACGTTTTCCAACCCGGTCAAACAGCTTGACCCCGATTTCATCCTCCAGATTTTTGATCGTTTTGCTTAAAGAAGGCTGGGTAATAAACAGGTTGTGCGCCGCCTTCGTAATATGCTGCATATCGGCAGCCTCCATAAAATACTTTAAATGCGAAAGTTCCATGATCCACCTCCTCGCCGGAAAAAGTATGCATTTGCCTCGGGAAATAAAAAAGGCGTCAGCCAATTCGTCTTGGATGACGCCTTTGTCAAGCAACATTGATTTCTTTATAACATCGTTTTCCTAAAAACATATATCTACTGTTATATTAATATCAATGGCCTGGTCTTGTCAAATGCATTTTTATCTATGAATATTCCTTTTTCCATTGATTGCGTGATGGAATTCAGGGCGTATGCTTAGGCTCCGCGCAGCAATCCGCCGGATCGCTTTCTCCGCAGCCGGAGCAACCGCAGCCGCATGTGGCGCCTTGTTTTTTTGAACGATAGAGACTGCGGATAGCTAACCCAACAGCGCACACCAGCAAGAGACTAATTATTGTCGTAGCAAGCATTGATTTCACCCCTTTTGTGGCGTACTTTCCGCAATCAGCACAGCTTGCCTACGGACGCCCGAGGGACGCCGAAACAAGAGAAAGAGCATAATCGCCAGGCAGAGTATGGCGAAGATCGATCCGACGCCGAAGTCATGTCCGCTCAGCAGCCAGCCAAACTGATACACCATCAGCGCGATCACATAAGCAAACACCGTTTGATAAGCGACGGCAAAGAGCGTCCATTTTGGCGACTTCATCTCGTTACGAATGGCGCCGATTGCCGCGAAGCAGGGGGCGCATAACAGATTGAACAGCAGGAAGCTAAAAGCGGCCAGCTGGGTCAAGGCGAGGGTGAGCATCGGCCAATATTCCGCGCCGTCTTCAGCCACTTCGGCGTAGCCGTACAGGATACCGAACGTGCCTACGACGTTTTCTTTGGCAATCAATCCGGTGACGGTCGCTACGGTAGCCCGCCAATCTCCCCAGCCTAACGGGGCGAAGATCGGGGCAATGGCCTGACCGATCGAAGCCAGGATCGAATCTTCGATGTCCACGATTTGCATGGACCAGCTAAATGTGCTCAGGAACCAGACCACGATGCAAGCCAGCAGAATGATCGTTCCCGCTTTTTTCACGAAGGCTTTGCCGCGATCCCACATGTGGATCAGCACGGTTTTGGGACCGGGCCGGTGATAGCTGGGCAGTTCCATCACGAAGGGCGCCGGATCACCGGCGAACAGCCGGGTCTTTTTCAGGATAACGCCAGAGACGATAATCGCGGCGATCCCGATGAAATAGGTCGCCGGCGCGATCCAGACCGATTCAGGGAAGAAAGCGCCTACGATCAAGCCGATAATCGGTAACTTAGCGCCGCAGGGAATAAAAGTCGTCGTGATGACGGTCATACGGCGGTCTTTCTCATTTTCGATCGTCCGGGAGGCCATGATCCCCGGAACACCGCAACCGGTACCCACGAGAATCGGGATAAAAGACTTACCGGAGAGCCCGAATCTGCGAAAGATCCGATCCATGACGAAAGCGATGCGCGCCATGTAGCCGCAGTCTTCTAAGATAGCAAGCAATAAGAATAAGACCAGCATTTGCGGTAAAAAGCCGAGCACCGCGCCGACACCGGCGACGATCCCGTCCAAAATTAAAGAATTGAGTAAATCAGCGCTGCCGGCCCAAAGCAGAAAACTTTCGATCGCTCCAGGAATCGTTTCGCCGAACAAGCTGTCATTCACCCAATCCGTCATCGCGGTACCCACCGTGGAGATGGCGATGTAGTACACCGCGAAAATCACGGCCGCAAAAATAGGCAACCCCAGAATCCGATTCGTCACGATTTTGTCGATTTTGTCCGAAGTAGATAATGCCGCATGAGATTTGATCTGAACGAATTGCTTCATCAGACCGACAATATACACATATCGCTCGTTCGCAATGACGCCTTCGCTGTCGTCGTCTAACGCGGTTTCGCAGTCGGTGATGATTGCTTCAATAGACGCCTGTAAAGACGCGTCGAATGCGCACTCTTTCACGATTTCCGCATCGCGTTCGAACAGCTTCATGGCGTACCAGCGCAAGCGGTTGCCGGAGACAGGCCTTTCGATGAGCGCAGATATTTTCGCCAATGCCGATTCAACCGGCTCGGAGAACATCTGAATAGGTTGAACCGGCTGCCCGGATTGAGCCAGAGCAATCGCTTGATTGGCAACATCCTGAGAACCGATGCCCTTTAAAGCGGAGGTTTCAACGATTTCGCAACCTAATGCGGCGCCCAGACCTTTCAGGTCGATGCGATCTCCCCTTTTGCGAACGACATCAATCATATTCAGCGCAATCACGACAGGAATGCCGAGCTCCAGCAATTGCGTCGTTAAGTACAGGTTGCGTTCCAGATTAGAAGCGTCTGTGATATTGATGATTGCGTCGGGTTGCTCTTTGGTCAGGTAATTACGCGCGACGACCTCTTCCAAAGAATATGGCGATAGAGAGTAAATGCCGGGCAGGTCCTGAATCACGACGCCTTTATCCCAGCGAAGCTTCCCCTCTTTTTTTTCCACAGTGACGCCCGGCCAGTTGCCGACGTATTGGGAACTGCCGGTCAGATCATTGAACAATGTGGTCTTACCACTGTTCGGATTTCCGGCCAGCGCAATTTTGATGGACATAATACACCTCCATTTGCGAAAAATTTACCTTAAATGACTTCGATATTTTCCGCCTCTTGTTTGCGCAGAGTGAGTTCATAACCACGGAGATTGATCTCCATCGGATCTCCCAAAGGCGCAACTTTACGGATCAACACTTGGGTCCCCTTGGTCAGGCCCATATCCATAATTCTGCGTTTGACGGCGCCTTCTCCATGCAATTTGACAACGGTAACCGTCTCACCGCAAGGAGTATCGCGAAGTGTTTTCATGCGATAGCCCCTCCCATGGCGATATGGATCCGGCTGGCCATCGTTTTATCTAAAGCCACGCGGGCTCCTTTAACGATAAGAATCAGATTCCCGGAGATTTCATTCACGATGGTTAATTGTTCGCCGGCGACAAACCCTAATGATTCTAAATGGCGTTTTATATCATCATGGCCGGATATTTTTTTGATACGAATCGTTTCTCCCGGGCGTGCTAATGTGAGCGGCATTTCTATTCCTCCCTTATCGTTAGTTCTCTTTAACTAACTCGAGTTTAACACAACTAACATAGCGCGTCAAGCGTCATTTATGGAATATATTTCGCGCGATATTTTATACCATAGGGTGATCCGCCCTATGTACATGACTAAAGCTTTTGCCTGTCCGTCCTACACCGCCATAGATTCACGTTTTTTACTATCTGCCAGCAAAGGACGCATACTACTCGCGCAAACCGCTGCGGTCGAAAAATTGTGCAACAAGGCCAGCGGTGTGGCGGCAAGAATGCCGGTGAATCCCAGAGCGATCAACACGCTATTGAAGCCTGCGATGACCCGGAAATTACCGCGCGCTCGCTGCATCAGCTTCATGCTGAGTTGCCGCAGGGTGACGATGCCGCGCAAATCACCGCTAAGTAACGTAATGTTCGCGGTCTCCCGGGCAATATCGGAAGAGGTCCGCATCGCGACGGACACATCGGCTTCAGCTAGAGCAGGCGAGTCATTGATCCCGTCACCGACCATGAGGACGCTCCGTCCTGCCGCTCGCAACCCGATGATGAACTCCTGCTTTTGCTCAGGCAGCAGCTGCGCGTGGTATTCATCCATGCCGAGCCGGTTGGCCAGCGAACGCGCCGCATTTTCACCGTCACCGGTCAACATTACAATATGGCGTACGCCAAGTTCGCGGAGTGTCGCGACAACTTCCGCGGCTTCCGAGCGAGGCGGGTCGGTGATGCAGAGAAAACCGGCCAGCTTGTCTTCAACACTGAAATACAAAACCGAATCGCCTTGCGCTTCTTGTTCGATTTGCGCTGACTGTTCGGGAGTGATGCTCACCTGCTCATCTTCTTCAATGAAATGACGGCTGCCTATCATGACCCGACGTTTGCCGTAGCTCGTCGCAATACCGTGGGCGACGACGTAGCGCACTTCGGCGTGTTCCTCTTCGTGGCGCAAATTCTTTTCAACGGCTCGACGGATGACCGCGCGGGCCGAGCTGTGCGGATAATGCTCCTCGATACACGCGGCCATCCGCAAAATCTCGTCACGCGTAAAGTCACCAAACGCGCCAACATGGCGTACCCTGGGACAATCCGCCGTGAGCGTTCCCGTCTTGTCGAAAACGATTGTGTCGGCTCGGGCTACGGCTTCGAGGAACTTGCCGCCGCGCACGACGGCGCCGTTGGCTGACGCTTCACGCATCGCGCTCAGCACGGCCAGCGGAGCGGACAGCTTAATCGCACACGAATAATCGACGTGCAGCACAGAAGTTGCTTGCTGAGCATTGCCGGTCAAGAGATACGCTCCGCCTGCCGCTAAGAAACTGAAAGGGACGAGCTTGTCCGCCATATTTTCCGCGCGGCTCTGCAGCGCAGCCTTCAGGGATTCCGCGTGATCGATGAGCTCAATAATTTGCGCGACGCGGCTCTCAGCGACGGCGGTGCGGGCACGCACGACGAGCGAACCTTCCTCTACGACCGTTCCGGCGAACACCGTGTCGCCTGTCTTTTTGAACACAGCAACGGCCTCACCGGTCAGCGACAACTGGTTGACTTCCGCCTCTCCGGAAGTTACCGTGCCGTCAACAGGAAGGCGTGTCCCTGCGCCAACGACGAACAAATCACCCGCGCGGAGCTCTTCAAGTGTGATCTGTACTTCCGTCTCGCCGCGTAACACCCAGACTGTGTCGATATTCAGTACCAGCGAACGTGACAACTCACCGCGCATACGTCGCCGCGTATACTCCTCGAACAGCTCCAATAAGCCGAGTAAAAGCATGCTCGACGCAGCGGTATTAAAATCTCGTTGCAGCATTGCCGTACCGACCGCCGCGCCGTCCAGCACCGCCACGTCGAGGCGGCAGCGGCGCAATGACGCGGCAGCGCGGCACAGGAAGCGCCCGGAGTGGAAAATCGTGATGGCCGTGCGCACCGGCACGGGTAACAAAATCCGGCGCGCGAAATATGCGGCGATTCTCCAGATCATTCTAACCGCCAGCTCGTTTCCGTAGCCGATGCTCATCCCATCTCTTACTTCGGGTATAGCTTTTTCGTTAATCATATCCATCGCCCTAAGCGCGATGGAGCGAAACCCCGCATGATAACAAATAATCACACTTCTGGCGCCGCGCGATACCTTAGCCTCTGAGAGGTCACAATAGGCTGCGAGTACCCGCTCAATACCCGCCGCTTGCGCGTCAGTAATGGATCGCTTTAAACGCAGGCGCAGTCTGCCGGGCAGTGTCGCAGTCGCCGGCAGATCGCTGACAATAGCGTACTTCATGACGCTTCCACACTGTCATGAGGTTTCTGCGCTTTGAGCAACGGCCGCATACTGCCTGCGCAAACCGCGGCAGTCGAAATATTGTGCAGCAAGGCCAGCGGCGCCGCGGTCAGAAGCCCAACGAGTCCAAGCGCGATTAACGCGCTGTTGAAGCCGGCGATGACCCGGAAATTGCCATGCACACGCTGCATCAGCCCCATGCTGAGTTGCCGGAGCGTGACGATTCCGTTCAAGTCGCCGCCGAGCAGCGTTATATCCGCTGTCTCTCGCGCCAGATCAGAAGAGTCGCGCATAGCCACGGAAACATCAGCCTCGGCCAGTGCAGGCGAGTCGTTGATTCCATCACCGACCATGAGGACTTTACGCCCTGCCGCGCGCAACCCGATGAGAAACTCCCGTTTTTCCTCAGGCAGCGTCTGAGCGCGATATTCATCAATACCGAGCTGACCGGCTACTGAACGCGCCGCGTTTTCGCTGTCACCCGTTAGCATCACAATATGGCGTATACCCAGTTCGCGCAGTTTCACGACGACTTCCGCGGCCTCCGGACGAGGCGGGTCGGTTATGCAGAGGAAGCCTGCCAGCTTACCGTCCACCCCGAGATATAATACCGAATCGCCCTGCGACTCTTGGGCGATTTGCTCTGATTGCTCGCGTGTGATGCTGACTTTTTCGTCTTCTTCAATAAAATGACGGCTGCCAATAACGACGCGCCGGTTGTCGTAGCTCGTCGCAATACCGTGAGCGACGACATAGTGCACTTCGGCGTGTTCCTCTTCGTGATGCAGTCCCTTTTCCACAGCGCAACGAATAACCGCGCGAGCCAAACTGTGCGGGAAATGCTCCTCGATACACGCCGCCATCCGCAGAACCTCTTCGTGGGAAAAGTCGCCAAACGCAGTGACATGGCGTACCATAGGGCAGGCCTCGGTGAGCGTTCCCGTCTTGTCAAATACGACCGTATCGGCTTGAGCCACACCTTCGAGGAACTTGCCGCCGCGCACAACCGCGCCGTTGGCCGACGCCTCGCGCATCGCGCTCATCACGGCAATCGGCGTAGATAGCTTAATCGCGCAAGAATAATCTACTTGCAGCACGGATGTTGCTTTTTTCACATTGCCGGTCAAGAGATACGCTCCACCCGCCACGAAGAAGCTGTAGGGGACCAGCTTGTCCGCCATGTTTTCCGCGCGGCTCTGCACCGAGGCCTTCAGGGATTCTGACTGATCGATTAACTCAATAATCTGCGCGATGCGGCTCTCACCGACAGCGGCGCGGGCACTCACGACGAGCGAGCCCTCTTCTACGACTGTGCCGGCAAATACCGTGTCGCCTTCCTTTTTGAACACAGCGGCGGCTTCACCGGTCAGCGACGCCTGGTTGATTTCCGCCTCTCCGGAAGTTACCGTACCGTCCACCGGAATGAGCGTCCCTGTACGAACGATGACTAAATCACCTGCGCGCAGTTCTTCAAGTGTGATCTGAACTTCCGTCTCACCGCGTAACACCCAGACTGTAGCGATGTTCAGTACGAGAGAGCGTGACAGCTCGCCGCGAACGCGGCGGCGGGTGTACTCCTCAAATAACTCTGATAATCCAAGTAGCAGCATGATTGACGAGGCGGTATTAAACTCACGCGTGGCCATCGCCGCGCCGATAGCCGCGCCATCCAGTACCGCAACATCAAGACGCCGGCTGCACAAGGATGCAAAAGCGCGGCGCAGGAAGCGTAAGGAGTGGAAGATCGTCATGGCTGTACGCACGGGCACAGGCAAAAATAAACGGCGGGCAAAGTGTGTGCTGATTTTTAGAACGATTCTGGTCGCCAGTTCACTGCCGTAGTCGATGCCCATCCCATCACTTGCTTCGGGTATAGCTTTTTCGTTCATCGTATCCATCGCCCTAAGCGCTACGGCGCGAAACCCCGCCTGATAACAAATAATCACACTTCCGGTGATGCTCGATACCCTGACCTCGGATAGGCCGCCATCGGCTGTGAGTACCTTCACCATGCCCGCCGCCTGCGCGTCAGTAACGGATCGCTTTAAACGTAAGCGCAGTCTGCCAGGCAATGTCGCCGTCGCCGGCAGGTCGCTGACAATCGCATACCTCACGACAACGCTTCCGCCTCGTCATTTTCACGCTTTGCCTCTTCGTACACATCCTGCGCTTCTTCACGAATGTTTTCGACCTTCCGTACCGCGCCTTCTTTTAGTTGGAGTCCCTTGGCGACGCTATGTACAGCGAGTTTATGCACCGGCTTACTTTTCGTGAATGCCGCGCCCACCAGCGCCGCAAGCGCTCCACCTGCGAATATGAGTAATGACGTTCTCTCTGGTAATTTCATGAATATGCTTCCTCCTATATTTCCATCTTTTTACCCTGTGTTCGTGTTTGCTTACATTATTTTTATACCACGCTGCTAAGTTAGGTGTCAATAACTATCGCTGATTTTTTGCAATTTGATGAATTGCGTCAATGACATACGCGCAGAGCAGATAGGTCAGTATTTTCAGCGTTTTCCTCCCTCAACTTAGTCGCAATAGTATTTTTTGAGTGTGCCGATCACCTCTATTATACGCGTGTCGGCGATAGAGTAAGTGACGTTCTGCCCGTGTTTTTCCGCTGTCAAAATACCCGCTGTTTTCAGCAAAAGCAAATGCTGTGACAGCGCTGACTGGGTAATCTTGGGAACAAACGCGGCCATTTCGTTCACCGTCTTTGCGCCCTGTATCAGAGCGCAAAGAATCAGCAACCGATTCTCGTTCGCGAGGATTTTAAGCAACTCCGCAATTTTTTTGGCTTTTTCTTCCATTAGATGCCGCTTCCTTTCTGTTTTTCAGCTTGCATATCCCTTGCGTCATCGTTCCCATCGGGCAGTAGACGCACCACGACCGTGGCTTGAATAAAATCATCGTCAAAATCCCTAACATGGTGGAAGTCAGCATAACGCCGTAGAAACCAAAAGCAAATTGCGCTATCCAAGGGCTGACCATTGCCGTATGCGCCCATTGCCACGGCAACTTAAACACCCACAGCAATGTAACCGCCTGCTTTAAATCCGCTCCGGCAAACACAAGATACGTTGAATCGATCATCAAAAAAAACATCGTCATAAAAAACGTCAGAAATCCGTACCTAAACCACGCTGAACGCAGGAATGTGGCAGGATTCTTCTTCCGTGACAGTCCTATCCTGCCACCGAGCAATTCAAATAACTGCCCCCGCCCACAGTAGTTATTGCAGTATGCTTTGCTCCCGCCGATCAGAGCAATCATCAGCGGGACGATGAAGCAAATCAGCCCCAGCCAGGCAAACAGAATATTAAACAGCCCTAGCGTCAGATAGACCGCCGACGCCATCCACAAATAATCATACCAGCGCTTTTTCTTCATACAATAGCTACCTCCGCTAGGGTGATACTGTTGGCGGGGCAAGCTTGTGCGCATTTCCCGCACCCAACACATTTTGCTCCGTCCACGACAGCGATAGAACCTTTATAAATGGCAACGGCGTTACGTGGGCAGCCCTTCAGGCAACTTCCACAGGCCACACACTCTTTGTGTATAACGGCAATCTTTTTTAATGTCTTCATCAGCATCTCCTTGTGTTTTATCCATTAATATATTAGTAATTTCTTATATACTAATATATTAATGGATATTTGTCAAGGGCCGATTTTTATCACCAAAAACGGCTATGGGGATACAGCATCAACTTTGTAAGAAATTCTTCCGGACGAATCAGCGGCACGGACGATTGACACAGGAGAAAGGTTTCATCGCGGGTAACGATGTAATCCGCTTTGATTTTCTCCGCGCAGACAGCGACAAGCGCGTCCTCAAAATCGTCTATACCAGCGGCCATAGCGTTGATACAGTCATCCTGCGTTACGGAGTTGTCAGCCTCTTTCTACTCTATATGATAGTATCACGTAGTTATAGGTGCTGTTTTATATTTTTATTTTATCTCGCGTAACTCCGTTCTCTCTTGCGGTCCCGCTACCAGCGCTCGTAATCGGCCCGCGCAATCACAAAACTTCCTCCGCCAGTCATCATAGCGGAGGGAGTTTTTTTATCATCTCTTAATTTCCGGCTTCTTGCTTCGCCGCTCGCAGGGCCTGATCCAGATCAGCGATGAGATCCGCGGCGTCTTCGATCCCGGCCGATAGGCGCAACAGCCGGTCGTTCACCCCGACCATGGCGCGCATGTCTTCCGGGATCGCGCCATGGGTCTGCGCCAGAGGAAAGGTGAGCAGCGTCTCCGTTCCTCCCAAACTCTCGGCAAATAAGATCAGCCGCAAATGATTCAGCGTCGGTATCACTTCTTCAGCCTTCCGCAAACTAAAGGAAATCATACCGCCGAAGCCCGTCGTCTGCCGCTGTGAGAGCGCGTAGCCCGGATGGCCGGGATCCCCTACATAATACACGCGATCTACTTGCGCCTG
>JAITOV010000101.1 GCA_031289735.1 Peptococcaceae bacterium | reverse complement strand
GAGGCGCAGCGGACGCCGAGCGGGATATTCGCGGCTTCGCTATCAAATTCTACACGGAAGAAGGCAACTGGGATCTGGTCGGTAACAATACGCCGGTCTTTTTCCTGCGTGACCCTCTGCGTTTCCCCGACCTGAACCATGCCGTCAAACGCGACCCCAAGACCAACATGCGTTCGGCTCAGAATAATTGGGATTTTTGGAGTATGTTGCCCGAAGCCTTTCATCAAGTAACGATCACCATGTCGGACCGCGGCATCCCGGCCTCTTACCGTCATATGCACGGCTTCGGCAGCCACACCTATAGCTTGATCAACGCACAGAACCAGCGCATATGGGTGAAATATCACTGGAGTACCCGCCAAGGCATTAAGAACTTAACCGACCAGGAAGCGGCCGTCCTCGTCGGACAGGACCGGGAAAGCCACCAGAGCGATTTGTTTAAAGCCATAGAGCGCGGCGACTATCCGCAGTGGGATTTCTCCATTCAGATCATGACCGAAGAACAAGCCGCCAACCACAAAGAAAACCCCTTTGATATCTCTAAGGTGTGGAGCCATAAGACGTACCCTCTGATCCCCGTCGGTGTATTGGAACTGAACCGCAATCCGGAAAACTATTTCGCCGATGTCGAGCAGGCGGCATTCAATCCCGCCAACATCGTGCCCGGCGTCGGGCTATCACCGGATAAACTGTTGCAGGGCCGGCTGTTTTCTTATGGCGACGCACAGCGTTACCGCCTGGGGGTCAACTTACACTCCATTCCGGTAAACGCGCCAAAAGTCCCCGCCCATGCGTATCACCGCGACGGTCAAATGCGGATCGACGGCAATTACGGAGCGACCCTCTCCTATCAACCGAACAGCTTTGGCGAATGGGACGAACAATCTGCTTACAAAGAACCACCCCTGGAACTTCAAGGGGCCATGGACTATTACGAACCCAAGGATGATCCGAGCGATGATTGCTTCTATCAAGCCGGAGATCTGTATCGCTTGATCACGGAACCACAGAAACAAGTGCTGATCGAGAATACCGCGCGGAATATGCAAGGCGTTACTGACAATATCAAATACCGGCACAGCGCCCATTGCTATCTGGCCGACCCGGATTACGGCCAGCGTCTGGCCGCCGCACTGAAATTAAACTCCGCTGAAGTGGTACGGCTGGCCGCGCTGAGCCATACCGAACGCATGGCGGCGACCGCGGCAAAGTAGACGCAGGATCCGGTGAACCTAAACAACCCAGAGACAGAAGAATGGGGCTGCTGCAGAACCAAAACAAACATAAAGCAATCCCCCTTCCTCGATCCGTTTTTAAGGTGAGAGGAAGGGGGATTTTTTTAATTTCCGGACTTACCGGAAAAACACAACTCCGAAAACACCATTGACGAATACATAATACGGCGTGTTCGGATTTAAAGAGTCGTGGCGGAGAAGGAGGGATTCGAACCCTCGAGACGCTTGTGGCGCCTACGCGATTTCCAGTCGCGCGCCCTCGACCAAACTAGGCGACTTCTCCATGTACAAGCTATTAAAATTTTTGCTCTCGTAATTATAGTCTAAAGTACCGGCTCCGTCAACTTTTCGCCTCGACCTGTAGCCTCAGGTAGCCTTCATCTGTCTCATAGAAATCAGCCAACCCCAAAACTTCAGCAAGTAAGCGGTATAGCTCCCCTCATACAGTGGGCCCTGCGGCAGCTGCTCCACTGTTTCTTCTATGCGGCGCCAATACGCCAAGGCTGCGGTGATTTCTGCGCGCTCTGATTCATACAGTTCAGCTGCCACGCCAAGCCAGCGCAAAATGTTCTGCGTCTCCTGACGAATGATCCGCTGATCTGTTTCTCGCTCCCCATGAGTAAAATAGTCTTCCAGGGCTTTAAAAAATACCATCAGGCTGGATAAAGGATCCAGCTCCCAGGGCTTTGGCGCCTGGGTGTTCTCCCGTTTCTCTGCTAACTCCGTCTGTAGTTTCTTGAGTCCCGCTAATTCCACACCCCGGGAATACTTCGTTTTCTTTTCTGGGCGTAAGGGATACACAGCCGCCAGCTCAGCGCCCAAATTAATCACATCCTGTGGATGGCCTGACTTCAACTCGATTTCGATCTCCTGGATCGGCACACTTTTCTCCCCGGCAATAATCTGCCCGCGATCGATGGCTAATTCCACCACGCTGCCTGCCGGTGTTTGCAACAACGTAGCGGAACGTTCAAAACGGGTCTTAAACAACGCTTCCAGTGGACGTTCACCCACCAAACGGACTAATTCACTACCGATCTCCAAATGAGCGAAGCAACGCAAATCAGGCTCCGGGCCTTGAACTTCCACATTCCATTCTTGCCGCACATGGAGTCCGTGCGTCTCATCTCCGCGTCCTTTGGAAGTAGCGATCCAGCGATCCCCTTCGCGCCGTACACGGAAAGTCATACTCTCCTTGGCCAAATCCCGCGCGTTCGTGTCATAATATAGCGCTTCGAATTCTTGCGTTTGTTGAGACAGTATCGTATAGTCTGGATGATCGGTGAAAAAAGCTGCGGTCGGCGCCCAATTTGCTCCAGCCGCTTTTAATTTCAACTCGATTTCTTGAAACGCCGCCATGTTTTTCATCCCCCATGCATCATCTTTTTGATACTTTTAGCTTTTTTTCGCCCGTATTAAGAATTCTATAGTTGACTTACTTATCAATAAATGCTAATTTATATGCATACTCCAAAGACAATAAATAGAGACATATAACTAAGGAGAAGACATTGCGTGATAGAACTACCAGACGTGGCGGTTCTACTTTTTTTTCTGCATTTTCCTGTTACATGTTCTTGATCCGCTCAAGCGCCCGGGTTGTATTCTCCCGTGTGCCGAAAGCCGTCAAACGGAAGTAACCCTCTCCATGCGCCCCGAAACCCGCGCCAGGCGTCCCAACCACCTGAGCCTGCTGCATCAGCTGATCAAAAAAGTCCCAGGAAGGCATGCCATGCGGCGTTTTCAGCCAGATATACGGAGCGTTGACACCACCGAATACCCGATACCCCGCCGCGATTAATCCTTCACGAATGATCCGCGCGTTTTCTAAATAATAAGCTATCGTTGCTTGAATCTGCTGCTGTCCGGCTGGTGAAAAAACTGCCGCCGCTGCCGCTTGCACCGGGTAAGAGACACCGTTAAATTTCGTCGTCTGCCTTCTCAGCCAGAACGGATTCAAGGCATGCGCTTGTCCTGCCGCATCATATACTTGCACATCCTTAGGCACGATCGTATAGGCACAGCGCACCCCTGTAAATCCGGCAGTCTTCGAAAAACTCCGGAATTCCACCGCGACTTCACGGGCGCCTTCGATCTCAAAAATACTGTGCGGCGCCTGGTCGTCTTGAATAAACGCCTCATACGCGGCATCGAAAAGGATCAGCGCACGGTTCTCCCGCGCATAATCCACCCATTGCTTTAGTTCTTCTTTACTCAGCGTCACGCCGGTTGGGTTATTCGGAAAGCATAAATAGATGATATCCACGCGTTCCTTAGGCAGTTGCGGCTTCATCCCCGTCTCCTCGGTACAAGGCATTAAACGGATGTTCCGCCCACGGCCCGCCATCACGTTGCTATCCGCATACACCGGGTAAACCGGATCGCTCACCGCTACGATGTTCCCCTGCGCAAAAAGCTCTTGAAAATTGCCCGTATCGCACTTCGCGCCGTCACTGACAAATACTTCATCTTCTGCTATCGGCACTCCGCGTGAGAGAAAATCATGGGCGATGATCTGGCGAATCAGAAAATCATACCCTTGTTCCGGGCCGTACCCGCGGAAGGTTTCCTGCACACCCAGCTCGTCTACCGCTTGTTTCATCGCTTCTAGGACAGCGCCCGCCAGCGGTTGCGTCACATCGCCAATGCCCAGACGGATCAACTCCGCGTCCGGCTTCTCCTGCTTGAACCGTTCAATCCTGCGAGCGATTTCTGAAAAGAGATAACTGCCCGCTAATTCCAAATAGCTTTCGTTTAATAACGCCATACGCTTCCTCCCTATGTTCGGACTTGCCTTATTTCAGTGCGTGAATAAAAATCCCGCTGCGCAGTTTCGGTTCAAACCATGTCGATTTCGGCGGCATGATTGCCCCCGCATCAGCAATAGACATCAAATCCTCCACGGTCGTAGGATACAGGGAAAATGCGACTTTCATGCCCGAAGTAACGCGTTTTTCTAATTCTCTTAATCCGCGGATCCCGCCGATGAAGTCGATTCTTTTATCCTTCCGGGGATCTTCGATGCCCAGAATCGGTTGAAGCAAGTTATTTTGCATGATCGACACATCCAAGCGGCCTACCGGATCCTTCGGGTCATAACTCCCCTCTTTCGCCGTTAGTTTATACCATTTAGCATGCAGATACATGCCAAACGTATGTTTTTGCTCCGGCTTAAACGGTTCTTTGCCCAAGTGCTCCTGCACTAAGAAGCGCTCTTTGACCCGCTCCAGAAAATCTGTTACTGTCAGTCCGTTCAAATCCCGCACCACTCGATTATAATCCATAATATATAACTGTTCATCCGGAAAAAGAACGGATAAAAAGAAATTAAACTCTTCATTACCATCATAATCAGGGAACTGCTCCCGCCGTTTCAGGCCGACTTGGACCGCTGAAGCCGAACGATGATGCCCATCCGCGATATACAAAGATTCCACCCGGGCAAAGGCATCCGTCAAAGCCGCAATGACCGCCGGATCATCAATGATCCACACCGTATGTCCAATCCCGTCATCGGAGATAAAATCATACACCGCGTCATGCTGCTCCATCCATTGATTGACCCGATTGTTGATAGCAGCTTGTGCTCGGTAGGTCAGGAAGATCGGACCGGTGTTCGCGTCACAAATATCTACATGACGGATCCGATCCTGTTCCTTATCTGCCCGTGTGAGTTCATGCTTCTTGATCGCATTGGCTAAATAATCGTCAATCGAGGTACAACCCACTAAGCCGGTCTGCGGCCGGCCGTCCATCACTTGCCGGTAGATATAGAGGCACGCGCTGTTTTCCTGGCTGAAAATGCCGTCCGCAATCATTTGGTTGAGATTCTTGCTCGCTTGTTCATAGACTTGCGGATCATACAGGTCAATTTGCTTGTCCAGATCAATCTCGGCTTTGTCCACATGTAAAAAAGTATAGGGATTCCCATCCGACATCTCCCGCGCCTCATCACTGCTCATCACATCATAAGGCAGCGCCGCTACTTTGCGCGCCAAGTCCGGCGTGGGACGAATCGCTTTGAAAGGTCTTACAACTGCCATGCGCTCTTTAGCTCCTATCCGTTTTTCATTATCTTGGCTTATGACTCCAGCGATCCTCGCATCTAGCTTATAGACTATCACCAAAATCCGCGCGGAATTTCGCTACCAGTTTGTCCTGCCAATCCGATGTGGACGCCAAGCGGCCGAAAAAGAAACGCAGTACTTTCGGTTCTTCAATATATTTTAATCCACCGATTAAACGGCGATTCGCATAGAGCCATTCCACCCGGTCAACCGCATATTTGACCTGCGACATCGTAAAGACCCTTCTGGGCAGCGCCAAACGCAATAACTCCATTTCCGAGAGAACCTCATTCCCTTGCGCATCCCGCTGTTCCGACATCGTGCCGCGTTCCATACCGCGTATGCCGCCGGCCAGATACATCGCCGCCGTCAGCGCGCCCGCCCGATATTCCGTTTGCGGAATATGGTCTACGAATTCCATAGCGTTCAGATGACATCCCAGTCCACCCGCCGGCGTTACGACCGGAATCCCTCGTTTCTTCAGCTCATCGACCATATATTCGATAAAGATCGGCCCTTGGCTGATCATATCTTCGTCCAGCGTCTCGGTCAAACCGACGGTGATCGCTTCCATTTCACGCACAGACATACCGCCATAGGTCAGGAATCCTTCGAACAGCGGAACGAATTCCCTCATTCGTTCAAAGAGCGCTTGGTTATTGGTACAAATACCGCCCCCGCGGGCGCAGCCCAATTTACGCGCTGAGAAATACACGATATCGGCTAAAGCGCAGATTTCCAGCATGATTTCCCGGATACTCTTATGGGCACAGCTGGCTTCCCGCACCTTAATAAAATACAGGTTATCCGCCAGGAGACTGGCGTCCAGGATCAGCATAACTCCCGCTTCACGACAGATTTGCGCAACTTGACGCAGATTTTCTAAGGAGAACGGCTGCCCGCCGATCAGGTTCGTCCCGGATTCCATACGCACAAAGGAAATCTTCTTGGCCCCTAGTCTGGCAAGCGCTTCTTTCAGCTTATCGATGTCGGCATTTCCTTTGAACGGGTAATCGCTGGTCGGGTTCAGTCCTTCTTCGATAACGATTTCTTCGACACTACCGCCCAGCTTCGTAATGAGCGCTTTCGTCGTGGTGAAGTGAAAATTCATCAGGGAAACCGATCCCGGAGTGACAAAACTCTCCGCCAGAATATTTTCAGCCGCCCGGCCCTGATGCGCCGGCAGGAAATACTGCGCGCCCAAAATCTCTTGGATCTTGCTTTCCAGTTTATCAAAGGTCATCGACCCGGCATAACTGTCATCCGCTTGCATCATCGCCGCGAGCTGCTGATCGCTCATCGCGTTGACCCCGCTGTCTGTTAACATATCCATAAAAACATCCCGATTCTTTAGCAGAAATGAGTTATTTCCTGCCTGGGTCAGACATTCTAACCGCTGTTCAATCGGAATAAGGTTCAGTTTTTGGACGATCTTGACTTTGTGCATCTCCAAGGGAAATTTTTCACCGGAAAAAAATTTGATGTTTGCCATGGATGTTTCACTCCTACTCTCTGTTTTAGACTACCGCATCTGATCGCACGCCGACGGTTAAAAAGCAACTACAAAAACCAAAGGCACTCCAAAGGAGTGCGTCTTCATCATGGCTTTACCCCTTCTTTTCTACCGATCCTACTGCCTAACCTATGATCAGATCCGGATCTTCCAGCCTATACTACATCAGCATTATATAACGGTTTTTTATTTAATGCAAAATCATTTACCCGCTCATTGTCCGCTCTCTAATTCATTCGCTGATGTAACCAACCTATGTCCGGCGCATAAAATAACTAGAGGTCTCGAAGTCATAGAACAATGAAATGGAGTGAATAACATGCGTCAATTGATTAAACTATCTCTTTGCCAAAAAGGCTGCTGCCCTATCGTGGAATTCGGGGCGGATCAGATTGTCATCCACGATGACAACGATGGTCAAGTCTCCTTAACCTACGAACAATTTCAATTATTGGTAGCTCACTTCGCCAACCTTGAGGGTGAAAACAGTGATCTCTAATACCCTGTTAACCCTCAGCCTCCGCTTCTTCCTGTTTGATTTCGTTCTCTTCCGGCCAGTACGCGACCGCCTGAATACCCAAGGTTATATCTTGCATAAACTCTTTCATTGTCCCTTCTGCCAAGGGTTTTGGACTGGTTTAGGCGTGTATGTATGTACACACAGCAAAGACTTGGCCTTTACGGTTCAATACGGCTCTTCCTGGCTCACGTTCGGTTTCATCACAGCCTACCTCAGTCTAATGACCACCGCGATTTTTTATCCGCTGATTGAGAAATTCGAAAATCACAATGACGGGGTACCCTTATTGTAATAACCAAAGGACGTGTCGCCAAGCGTTGATTAAAATAACGGCGGCGATACGCCCTTTGGTTGTACATCAGCTTATTTGAGATTTTATCCCCAACAAAAAACGCCACAACCCACGTGGCGTCTATCTGTTCATTGGAGCCGACGATGGGACTCGAACCCGCAACCTGCTGATTACAAATCAGCTGCTCTACCAATTGAGCTACGCCGGCATTTTTCAGGTGTCACGGCGTTCCAGATATCTCTCTAGCTTCCGTTTGACCCTCTGTAAGGCATTATCGATCGATTTGACATGTCTAGACAAATCCACCGCGATCTCTTGATAGGTTTTACCACCCAGATAGGAATTTAAGACTTTCCACTCTAACGCGCTGAGGATTTCCCCCATTTTTTCTTCGATCCCGTCAAACTCTTCCCGGCTGATAACCAACTCCTCAGGATCCGTAATTTTCGTTCCTGAGATCACATCCAATAAGGTGCGGTCCGAGTCGTCGTCATAGATCGGCTTGTTCAAAGATACATAGGAATTTAGCGGGATGTGCTTCTGGCGCGTCGCCGTCTTGATCGCGGTAATAATCTGTCTGGTAATACACAACTCAGCGAAAGCGCGGAAAGAGGATAACTTGTCCCCTCTGAAATCCCGGATCGCTTTATAAAGGCCAATCATTCCTTCTTGAATGATGTCTTCGCGATCTGCCCCAATTAAGAAGTACGAGCGCGCTTTAGCCCTCACCAGGCTCTTATATTTGTTAATCAAGAACTCTACAGCGTCGGCGTCCCCATTTTTGGCTAATTCTACGATTTCTTCATCGCCGAGATCAACCACTTCACGATCTTCAATAGTCTCCGGTTGAACGCCTATCCCCAAAAGCGGCTCACTCCTTCCCCGAAAAGATATAATACATTATAACTGACGTCAAAGAACAGCGTCAAGGCGAAGTTTTCACAAGCTCGCGCCGTTTCGCCCTTCTTTGACGGAAAACCTCGTACAATACGATAGAAGTTGCCACACTGACATTAAGTGAGTTAATTTTTCCACACATCGGAATACTCACCAATCCATCACAATGCTCGCGCACTAAACGGCTGATTCCTTTGCCTTCTCCGCCCAGCACGATGACCAGCGGACCCGTCAAATCCAGATCATAAATCTCTGCTCCGCCGGGTTCCGCTCCAATGACCCAGCAACCTGCCTGCTTTAAATGATTTAACGTCTGCACCAGATTACTGACCCGCGCGACCGGTACATACTCTAATGCTCCGGCTGAAGTCTTCGCGACCGTCCCTGTTAAGGCAACGCTACGCCGTTTAGGTATGATCACCCCATGCGCGCCCACCGCTTCCAAGGAGCGAATCACCGCGCCTAGATTATGCGGGTCTTCCACTTGGTCTAATAGGACCAGGCAGGGATCCTCCTGTCTCTGCACCGCTAAAGATAACATTTCCTCTACATCCGCATACGCTTTTGGCGCGGCATAAGCCAGGATCCCCTGATGACGCTTCTTCTCGGTCAACCGATCCAACAGGACGCGATCCACCGCCTGATAGGGAATCTTCCGCTCGCGCAGGATGCCCAAGATCTCTTGTATCCCCGGCCCTGATTGATCTTTTTGCAGCAAGACCTTGTTTAACGGCTGTCCGCTCAGCACGAGCTCGCGTACCGCATTTTTTCCGTAGATCAGCTCATCATGTTCCATGATTATTTCCTGCGTTGCTTTCTTTTATCCGGTTTAAACGTCCACAACCTAACTTTCCTTCGCGACAGATCCCTTGGGTCACACACGCCGGTCCGCTGCGCGCAAAGATATTCGGGGCAATCGACTGTACTAAGCGCAGCATTTCTTCAGCCAGCGCGCGAATTTCCCACTGCGCCCGCATACACAAGCGCAATGCAAAGAAATTGAACAAGGAGCGCGCATTCAATGTCGCTACCAGAGACGTCGTACAAGCGTTGGGTAGAAGATAGCGGGCATCCTCCGCCGGCGCCAACGCCAGCAACGCCGCATAGTGTTCTTGCAGTTCCGCCATCACGCGTTCAAAGCGTTCTTTGGCTTCCAGGTTGGCGGCGATCTTCGGAGGTATGACATAATCAAACCCCAGTTCCTTGACATAACGCTGCGAACGCTGCGAATAGCTGGCCAGACGATGCCGTACGAACTGATGAGAAAGCGACCTGGAAACGCCATCAATCGCAAACTGAAAACTAACATGTTCAAAAGGAGACAAATGCCCCAACGCAAACAAATTGCGAATAAAGGCTGACGTTTTGGCCTCGTCCAACCGTTCCAGCAATTCGGGGACCGGATCGGCTGAATAACACAAACGGGCTGCCGCGGCGACGACTCTTTCCGGATCCGGCGTGTATTGAATCAACTGAACCTGCATGTACTCTTCACCATCCTTACCAGCAAATTAAGACCGTAACAGTTCCGCCACTTGTTGCAAGGCCCACTGGATTCTCGGCGTTCGCTCATTGAGCTGCCAATACCCCACCAGCGCTTCCAATCCGGTGGCGTGGCGGTAGGTGGTCACATCGACATGTTTCGGATGATACCCTTTGGTGTTCCGCCCGCGCAAGACCACCTCCGTTTCCTCCTCATCCAAAGAAGACAGCAAGCGGTGCAGCAACGCTGCCTGCGTCTCGGCGCAGACATATTTGACCGCTGTCTTGTGCAGTTCGTTCACCCTGCACATCCCCGTTTCCAGCAAATACGTGCGCACCCAGAACTCATAGACCGCATCACCCAGATAAGCTAAGGCGAGAGCGTTCATTTCCTGCCATGGTTTCATCTTATTTCATCTTCCAGCGCACGCCCTGCGGAGTATCCTCAAGCAAAATACCGATATCTTTCAAACTATCGCGAATCTGATCCGCCAGCGCCCAATCCTTGTTTTCCCGGATCTTGACACGCACCTGCAAGAGCACCCCCATGACATCATCTACAAGCGAGCGCTGCGCGTCATCTTCCTCCGGTGACACAGATTTCTCCAGATCAAACCCTAGCACGCTCCCTAATTCCCGCAACGTCTCACAGGCGGTTTGCAGGCCCGTTGTAGCCTGCGGTTCACCGTTTACGGCAGCGTTAATCACCTTCGCCAGATTAAATAAAGCTGCGTAAGCCAAAGCGGAGTTAAAATCATCGTCCATCGCCTCGGCAAAATCTTTTCTGGCTTTTTGCGCTTCCTCGATCAACTTTTGGCTCTGCGCGGTTAGCTCTTCCGCCGCTCCCACGCCTTGGCGCAATACTTCGTTCGCCAACTGCAAGCTGGTGCGCAAACGCCTCAGTCCTCGCTGCGCCATCTCTAGTTTTTCCCTGCCAAAATCCAACGGGCTGCGGTAATGCGTACCTAAGAGATAGAAACGAATCACTTCACCCGGAAAACTCTCCAGGATTTCACGCACGGTAAAGAAATTCCCCGCTGACTTGGACATCTTTTCCTGTTCCACGGTGAGAAAAGCGTTATGCATCCAATAACAAGCACAGGTCTGTCCCTCCAGATAACCCTCCGTCTGGGCAATCTCATTTTCATGATGCGGAAAAACCAGATCCGCTCCGCCGCCATGAATATCAAACCCCGGTCCCAAATACTTCAGAGACATCGCGGAACATTCAATATGCCAACCCGGACGGCCCTGCCCCCACGGGCTATCCCAGAACGGTTCCCCCGGCTTGGCCTTTTTCCACAAGGCAAAATCCAGCGGACTCCGCTTGCGCTCATCGCTTTCGACGCGCGCCCGGGTCTGCAAATCTTCCGGTTTGCGTCCCGATAATTTCCCATAGGAGGCAAATTTACCGACTTCATAGTAAACATCTCCATCGACTTGATACGCCATGCCCTTGCCGATCAACCCTTGGATGATCTCGATCATCTCCGGGATATGCTCCGTCGCTTTCGGATGCACGCTGGCCGGCATGATATTCAAGGCTTGCGCGTCTTTGAAATATTCGTCGATAAACCGTTGTCCGAGCGCTTGAGCTTCCTCAGCGGATTCCTGCGCCCGTTGAATGATCTTGTCGTCCACATCGGTAAAATTCTGGACAAATTGCACCGCATACCCTTTGTACAAGAAGTAACGCCGCACCATATCAAAGACGACCAGCATCCGCGCGTTCCCTACGTGAAAATAATTGTACGTCGTCGGGCCGCAGACATACATGGACACGTGGTCTTTCTTCCTTGGCTGAAATTCTTCCTTCTGCCGAGTCATTGTGTTATACAGGTTCAGGGACATGGCTATCGAACTCCTTCATTTTTGATTGTGTTCCAGCTCGTTTAAACGCTCCGCCATACTCTGCAACATATCCATAATCGGATCCGGCAGATCACCGTGGCGCAGATCATTCTCGATCGTAACGCCTTGGTGGACGACGACTCTTCCGGGGATCCCAATCACCGTACTATCGGGAGGTACGGGCTTGTTCACGACCGAACCGGCTCCGATCTTCACATCATTGCCCACACGGATCGCGCCCAGAACCTTGGCGCCCGCGCCGATCACCACATTATCGCCGATCGTTGGATGGCGTTTGCCTTTTTCCTTCCCCGTTCCACCCAGGGTAACCCCTTGGTACAAGAGGACGTTATCACCGATCTCGGCGGTTTCGCCGATCACTACACCCATCCCATGATCAATAAAAAAACCCTGACCGATTTTCGCGCCGGGATGGATCTCAATCCCGGTCAAACAGCGGCTCAGCTGCGACAACAGCCGCGCCAGAAAAAGGCGATGATGCCGGTACAGCCAATGAGCCAGCCGATGAAAGCGAATGGCGTGAAAACCCGGATAGCAGAAAATCACTTCCCACATACTGCGGGCAGCGGGATCCCTTGCGAAAACCACTTGAATATCACGGCGGATTTGTTTGAACATCGGTTTCCCTTTCTACAAGCATTATCATCACTATAAGCAATAGCGTTGAGTTTTGTCAATCCTTAGCCATTTTCCAAGCGTTCTATCGCCAGGCGAATCCGTTCGCTGGTTGTCTCTTTACCCATGATGATCGCTAAGTCCGTTCCGCCCCCAGGGGTTCCGGTTTTCCCGGCTAAAGCGATACCCAAGGGATACATTAGCCAGCCATTCTTTTTGTCCAAGCGGGCCGCGAGTTGTTCTAATGCGCCGACCAAGTCATCCCTGTTCCATTCAGCTTGAGCCATGATCAGCGGTTGGATCGCCTTGAGTGCTTGCAGCGCGGATTCGGGCGTGGTTTTCTGTTTTTTATTCGTATACAGATCCAACGCATAGTCCGGCAGCCGGTCGAAGAAATCGATTCTCGCCGGAATGTCGCTGAGAATTTCACAGCGCGGTTGCAGGTTCTGACATAATAAGCGCCGGTCTATACTGCCGCTCACGGCTTGATCGATCCACGGCTGCGCGATCCGATAAAATTCACCTTCAGTGAGTCCGCGAATATGAGCGGCATTGATCGCCCGAAGCTTTGCCGGGTCAAAGATGGCCGGCGATTTACTCAAGTTAGCCAGGCTCCAGATTTCAATCATCTCCGGCAGGGTAAAAATTTCTTCTTCGCCTTTCGGGCTCCAGCCAAGCAACAGGAGGTAATTGACGACTGCTGCGCTTAAATATCCCTGAGCCAGCAAATCCTGATAACTGGCGTCCCCATTGCGCTTGGATAATTTTTGCCGCGCGTCTTTCATCACCGGCGGACAATGCATATAAACCGGCGCCTCCCAGCCAAACGCCTGATACAGGAGATTGTATTTCGGTGTGCTGGAAAGATATTCGCTACCCCGAATCACATGCGTGATCCCCATCAGGTGATCATCAACGACATTGGCGAAATTATAGGTTGGAAACCCGTCAGATTTTAATAGGATTTGATCTTCCAGGACGCTGTTTTCGATTGCGATCCGGCCATACACGACATCCTCAAACGCGCTGACCCCTTGTTGGGGCATCTTTTGGCGAATCACGTAGGGTGTATGCTCAGAAAGTTGCGCCGCGATTTCCTCGGCTGCCAACTGACGGCAGCAACCGTCATAATTGCCTACAGCTTCGCCCTGGGTCATCTGCGCCTCGCGCAGTTGCTTCAAACGCTCCTCCGTACAGAAACAGCGGTAGGCGTGTCCGCTTTCGATCAGCTGACGCCCGTACGTCTGGTAGATAGCCAAGCGTTCGCTTTGGATATATGGCCCCACATCTCCGCCAATATCCGGGCCCTCGTCCCAATGCAAGCTGGTTTCACGCAAAGTGGTATAGATCACATCCAAGGCGTCGGAGACCCGTCGCCCCTGGTCCGTATCCTCAATGCGCAAAACAAACCGGCCTCCCTCATGTTTCGCCGTGAGATAAGCATACAAGGCTGTCCTCAGATTCCCTACGTGCATATAACCGGTAGGGCTCGGCGCAAATCTAGTGCGTATTTGTTTCATCCTGCTCATTCCTCTTGTCATCTGTATTCACATTTCTTATCTTGCATAAACTGACAATCGCTTGCGCGCTGATCCCTTCTTCGCGTCCCTCAAAGCCTAATCTTTCCGTGGTCGTGGCTTTCACCGACACACAGGAGAGCTCCATGACCAAGGTAGCCGCCAATCTCCGGCGCATCTCCGGAATATACGGCGCTAACTTCGGGCGCTGGGCCACCACGACGCTGTCGATATGCGCGATACCATAACCCGCGTCTGCTAATTTCCGAGCCACCTGCTCCAACAACTTCAGGCTGGAAATATCTTGATATGCGGCGTCACTATCCGGGAAATGCTGTCCCAAATCCCCTAAAGCCAGCGCCCCTAATAAGGCGTCCATGATCGCGTGCGTGAGCACATCTGCATCCGAATGCCCCAATAATCCCCGCTCGTGCGGGATATGTACGCCGCCCAAAATCAACGGGCGTCCCTCTGTTAAGGCATGAACATCATAACCGACGCCAACTTTAATAATGCCACCCCCTAACCTTTATTATAACGTTGATTGAGGATATACTCCATCAGAAATACATCCTCCGGGGTTGTGATTTTGATGTTGGTCATCTCACCCGGCAAAACCTTCACCGGAACACCCAGGGATTCCAACAGCTCAGCGTCATCCGTGCCGATCCATCCAGCCTCCGCCGCGCGGGCATGCGCCCGCTCCAAGAGATTCCGCTGAAATATCTGCGGCGTTTGCACCGCTCTTAACTGATCGCGACGCGGGGTTTCCACGACCCAACCATCTGCGTCAATCCTTTTCACCGTGTCTTTCAACGGAATCGCCATAAACGCCGCTTGACAGCCCTCCGCGGCCCGCAGAAAGCTCTCTAATCCCTCCGGCGTCAGCAGGGGACGCGCTCCGTCATGCACGACGACGCGGCTGATATCGTCAGACAAGGCGCTTAACCCATGATACACCGACTCCTGACGCTCATCTCCCCCGCTGACGATGGCTTTTACTTTTGAGAAGCCCTGCTCACGCACCAGTTCTTGTATGCGCTCAAGTTCACGATCCGCTCCTACAAGAGCAATTTCAGCAATCCAAGCGGATTGCTGAAAGATTCGCACACTATGCGCTAAAATCGGCTGCCCCGCCAACTCCAGCCATTGTTTATTCATCCCGGCCAGCATTCTCTTTCCTGTGCCTGCGGCAGGAATCACTACGCCGGTCCTAGCCATACATATTAACCTCTTCAGGCGAAGAGAGGGTCACCTGCTTTTTTTCAAAAGCTCCTTTCGGTTTGGCAAAAATCATCCGGCCCGCCGCCGTCTGTAAGACCGAGGTAACTAACACCGTAATATGCTGTCCAATATAACGCCTGCCATTATCGACAACAATCATCGTGCCATCATCCAAGTAGGCTACGCCTTGCCCTTGTTCTTTGCCTTCTTTCACCACTTGGACATAGATCTCTTCGCCGGGTAAAACAACCGGTTTCACCGCATTGGCTAACTCATTGATGTTCAATACCTGGACGCCTTGCAGTTCAGCCACTTTATTTAAATTATAATCATTGGTCAAAAGCGGAGCGCCCAGAACCTGCCCTAAGCGGACCAATTTGCTGTCTACTTCTACGATATCCTCAAAATCCTGTTCATACACTTCGATATTGACCAGAGTCTCTTTGGACATCTGGTTCAGGATATCCAAGCCCCGGCGTCCACGGTTGCGCTTCAGCAAATCTGATGAATCCGCAATATGCCGCAGTTCCTCCAAGACAAAGCCGGGAATGAGCAGTGTACCTTCGATAAAACCCGTCTGGACAATATCCGCTATACGACCGTCAATAATCACACTCGTATCCAGCACTTTATAGTTTTTCTTTGGTTGCTCCAGCGCAATATTCTTTCCGTCTCGCGCCGGCTCTCCTTTTTCGCCCTTGTCTCCTTTATCGCGCAACCTGGCAAATCTGGCGAAGAAACCAAAGATGTCGTCTTTGCGCCGCGCTCCGATGATTAAGCCCAAATAACCCAGCGCCAGACTCAAGATAATAGCCAGGATAGGCCCCACAATCGGGATCGAAATAAACGCGCCATTCAATAGATTAGCGATAATCAGACCGATAATCACCCCTAGCGCTCCGCCCATCAAATCAAACACCGGTACCTTCTGCAGTTTCCCCTCCGACCAGCGAATAAGAGCTAAAAATCCCCTGATACATACAGGGGCAATCAAAAATCCGATGATCCCAAACAGAATGATTAATAATGACATCAAAATATAATTCCAAGCCGGAGTAAACGTAACTCCTAATGAACTTAGCAGTTTAAAACGCACGAACATCAAGTCAATATAAAACCCGATTCCCCCAAAAACCAAGGCAATGACAGTACGTACAATATTTCGTATCATCTATTCACCTCCTTCAATATTCCTATTTTGGCTAAAAGTTTTATCCATTATACTTGAAAAAATGAAGGTTTATCAAGCCAAGTGAATCATTATGCTAAGATCTTAGTTAATCTCTGTTTTATCTCCTGTTCCTGGGAATTTTCGACAAGCGCTAACTCGCTCAATAAAATCTGCAGGGCGTTTTCATACATTTTCTTTTCTCCGGTTGACAGCCCTTTTTCCTTATCCCGCTGCGCTAAAGCACTGACAACTTCCGCAACATCAATAATATTTCCACCGCGGATCTTCTCCAGGTTTGCCCGGTAACGCCGATTCCAGGCTTGCACGACCAAATCCTGCGGGGTTTGCAAAACTTCCAGGACATTGCCTACTTCCGCCACGGAGATCACACCCCGCAATCCCAAACTATGTACATTATCCAGAGGAACAAACACTTTCATGTTTCCTACCGGCAAATGCATCACATAATATTGCCGGGTCTCTCCGAGCACTTCGCGCTCCTCAATCGCTTCAATCACCCCAGCGCCATGCATCGGGTACACCACTTTATCGCCTATCTGAAACAAATTGCCCACCCCCTGAAATTATTATAACAGGGAATAGAATGATGGTCAAAAATTTTTAAATTATATCATACAATCAAAATACCTGTCAACCAAATTTTTTTCGCGCCAACGAAAGGTGATTCAACACGAATTCGCGCGAATTGCGTGATAATAGAGGCATAAATTTCCGCGGATAAGCTCACTTTAGGCATAATTTTAGGGCGCCTTTAACCAGCAGATTGTCAAGGCGCCCTGAGCATCAACGCTCAATCATTAT
>JAITOV010000168.1 GCA_031289735.1 Peptococcaceae bacterium | reverse complement strand
CTGCGATAAACAGCGGATAGAAGGAGAACAGAGCCGATGCGGCAATCAGACTGTAGGCGATAATCTCGGCAACCATACCCAGACGCGCGATCTGGGCGTCACGGAATTTGAGCAATAGTTTGGGCATGATTAAACCTTGTGAAAGGATATCCTGAATGCCGATAATGGAAAACATCAGTCCGATGATTGCCGGTTGCCAATTGAAAGTATCGATGGAAAACTGGGAAAAAATCGCCTGTAAAGAACCGTTGGGTATCCAGATTAAGAAGGCGGAGACCAGTATCCGGCCTACGTTTTTCATAGACAGCACGTTGAATAGCTGGGTAAAGGGATTTAACCGCACGAGAGGAATCTCTTTCAGCCGATTGTTCTTGCTTAGGCTCTCCGGCATAAAGAAGAAGCCGAAAACGACATTGAGTAACGTGATGCCTGCGCCAAAAAACATCGGCGCGGCATAGCCAAACTGGCCGGCAATCAGCCCGCCGAGGGTTGGACCAATGGCGGTTCCTACACCGGTAATCGCACTCACCCAGCCAAAGATTTTCGTGCGTTGTTCTCGGGGCGTGATATCGGCAAAATAGGCGAAGATCGTGCTGATGTCCCCACCGGTGATCCCTTCTAAAATGCGCCCGGCGAATAGTACCCAAATGGCGCCTCCGATGCCAAAGACGATGTAGCCGATAGCGGAACCAAACAGGCAGATTAAGAGCACTGGCCGGCGGCCATATCGGTCGCTCAAAGCGCCGAGACCAGGGGCCGCGAAGAATACGCAGAAGGCATAAACAGAAGTCAACAGCGTAACAACGACTGCTTGATTGCCCGGATTTGTATAAGGCTGCACTAAGAAGGGGATGACCGGCGCTACGATCGTGAAGCCTATGCCGCAAAGAAACACAGACATCAGGCCGAATAGTAAAGCCTTTCTGTCTATGGGTTGTTCTGTGTTCCGTTCATGCTGTGATGTAGATTTGAACATATCGTTCACCTCGCAAATTGTTATTTCGCTTCCTTGGAAACAAACATAGCGTAACATAGGTATGTTTCCTTGTCAACAAAAAAACCTCATAAAAAGGCAGCCTCTACTCCATGGAGTTGGCTGCTTGAGATTTCGTTCATTCCGGCGGCGTATCTACACCCAGTTTCTTTATTTCGGCATCCAAGTGCTGACGATATTTTTCCACGAGGGTCAGCATACTGTCAAATTGGCTCTCAGTCACCTGCGCAAATACGGGTTTATCTCGCTCTTGAAACTCTTGGTGCAATTCCTCGTGGGTTTGATAAATTTCTTGTCCTTGCTGCGTAAGCTTAAAATAGATTTCTTTCTTATTATCCGGCTTCTGGTAGCTGGTGATAATGCCTTTATGGATCAGTTTCTTCGTCACTTTACTAATGGCGCCTCGCGTCATATAAAAGGATTCCGCGAGTGTTGTCACGTTGGGATCCGCGTTTTTGCCAATGTATTCGATGCAATGTACTTCGGAAGATTTATTGCCCTTCAGACACTCGTCCATCTTTTGCTTATTCAGCCATTCGATTTTGTTGACGACATCCCTGAACCCTCGGAATAACTGTTCTGCCTTGTTCATGACGTGTCCTCCCGTCCGTGGGTGCTTTTCTTTAACAGCAGTATATTATATTTTTATTTCCTTGTAAACAATAGGAAATAATACTTGACCGGGCCTTGGCCTTGCAACGCAATGCACCCACTTACTTTTTCGGCATATAGTGCTACAGGAGGCATTCTGCCTCAAATAAGCAAAATAAAGAAGTTTGATCATGTTGTACGAGACAGATAAGCGTTTGCGTGTAATGAGTCCGGCGCAGATCTGGCAAATAGCTACGCTCGTTGCGTGACAAGCCAACGGCTCTGCCGTAAAGGCGTCTATGGACGTGTGCGCGCTCAATCCGCAAACCAGCAAATCGGTAAGCAATATTCGGCCTAACCGGGGAGACACGATCACTTATACAGTGCAGGTTGCCAACACTACCTCGGAAGATATGTCCGGCGTCAGCTTATATGATTCATTGCCGTACCAATTCACGTTAGTCCCCGGAAGCGTCATGGTTAATGGGATTCAAGCGGCTGATGACGTCGTGGGCGTCCCCGGCGCAGTGATCGGCGACCTTGCGCCAGGTGAAACAGTAACGGTTTCCTTTGACGCAAGGGTAAGCGACACCGCCCAAGGCGAACCCAGCAATTACGCATTCTTCTACTATAATAATAACAGCCAAAGCACGAACTCGGCTAACGCCAGCGTTTATATCAATGACGGCAGTACTCTGAGCAAAACGGTAGACAAGGCGGTAGCCCAACCGGGCGATATCCTCACGTATCATATGGATTTCACCAACAAGCAGCCTTATGAAATCTATAACGCTAAAATATACGACTATTTTGCCGATGGCAACAATTACCCGCTCGTGCCCGGATCTCTGTATGTCAACGGAGTTCAATACCCTGATCAGATACTGCGTGATGGGGTTGATGTCGGAGACGTCCCGTCCGGCGGGACGGTGCGCGTGACCTATCAGGTTCAAGTGCCTGAAGATGCGCCCATCAACAGTATGGTCTTAAACGAGGCGTATATGAACTATCAATATCTTGATGAGGCGGGAAATGGGGTGTATGACAGCACCTATGGCAATTTGACCTTCACCTTTGTGACGGATGATTCACTGGTCGGTCTCCCAGGACCGGAAGGTCCAGCCGGTCCGCAAGGCCTGCGGGGCGACACAGGAGATATGGGAGCACCTGGGCTCACCGGTCCGCGCGGCCCAGTTGGCTGCTGTTACCGGGGTGGTTGCTATTGCCATGATCTACGCTGCCGCTTCTGTCATCGCTAAAACTCCCGTTTTTGGTAAAAATGCCAGCGATAGATGATAGGAAAGCAATAAGATGATGATAACCGCCCATAGCCGATTTAGCCTGGCAATGCTTTTCATTGAATAATGAGGAAGATTCCTGTATGATAATCCTAGAGATGGTTATGTACGGGGGCGGTTTATGGTTACCTTATACTGGATCAGTCTGGCCGGCGGGCTGATCTTTACCTTGGTGTCCGTTGTTTTTGGCGACTTCTTCGGCGATTTCTTCGCTGGTTTCTTAGAGGGCTGGGATTTTTGCAAACCGGTGGTCATCGTCAGCGCGATCACTGTTTTTGGCGGCGCTGGTATTATGCTTACCCGATATACGCAACTGCCGAAAGCGACGGCGACGGTGTGCGCGGTGCTTATAGCCATCGTCTTGGCGATTGTGATTTATTTCGTCAATGTGCGACCGATGAAGAATGCGGAGAATTCTATCGGGTATTCCATGAGGGAATTAGTAGGCAAGATCGGAACGGTGACCGTACCGCTTCCCGAGCGGGGCTTTGGTGAAGTCCTAATCAAGAGTGGGATCGGCAATGCCAATCACATCGCGTCCAGCTCCGGGCAGACAGGTATACCGCTGGGCAGCCGGGTGCAAGTGGTGGCAGTGGAGAACGGGGTGCTGCAAGTCATGGTATATGTAGAAGGAGGGGAATAAATGTTCTCAGTGATTAGTCTGATATCGATACCGTTGATTGTGATTGTCGTGATCTTGGTTTTAGCCTTGGCCTTTTGGGCGCGCTATAAAACTGTGGGACCGGATGAAGCTATGATCGTTACCGGGGCGATGCTGGGCGGCAAGAATGTCTCGTTCGACGATCCGGGCAGACGGATCAAGATCGTGCGCGGCGGCGGCGCCTTTATTCTGCCGATTTTCCAGCAGGCGAATTTCCTCTCCCTGTTATCTCATAAACTGGAAGTTACCACGCCGGAAGTCTATACGGAGCAAGGGGTTCCGGTGATGGCGGACGGCGTCGCGATCATCAAAATCGGCGGCTCGATCGAAGATGTAGCTACGGCGGCGGAGCAGTTCATGGGCAAACCGAATGAGGCTTTGCAACAGGAAGCGCAAGAGGTGCTGGAAGGGCATCTGCGCTCGATCTTGGGTACGATGACGGTGGAAGAGGTGTACCGTAACCGGGATAAATTTGCGCAGGAAGTGCAGGCGGTAGCTGCCAACGATTTAAAGAAAATGGGTTTGCAGATCGTCTCCTTTACCATCAAAGATGTGCGCGACAAACAAGGTTATCTGGACGCGCTGGGCAAACCACGGATCGCCGCTGTCAAACGCGACGCGGAAATCGGAGAAGCGCAGGCGGTGCGTGACGCGCGGATCCAGAAAGCGCTGGCGGATGAAGAAGGCATGAAGGCCGAATTGTTGCGTGATACCAAGGTGGCGGAATCCTTCAAGAACAAAGAGCTTCAGGTGGCGCATTTTAAACGGGAGCAGGACACGGCGAAGGCTGAAGCGGACCAGGCGTATCATATTCAGCAGGCGAAATCTGAACAGACCGTGGTGGAAGAAAAGATGCGCGTCGAGTTGGTGCGTAAAGACCGGGAAATCGATTTGCAGGAGAAAGAGATTACCCGGCGGCAGAAGCAGTATGACGCGGAAGTGAAAAAGAAAGCCGATGCCGACCGTTACGCGGTGGAACAGGCGGCGGAAGCGGACAAGGCTAAGCGCTTGCGGGAAGCCGACGCGGTACAGTATAGGATCGAGGCGGAAGCCAAAGGGAATGCCGAGCAGAAACGGCTGGAAGGTCTGGCTGTGGCGGATGCGGAACGCGCCAAAGGGACGGCGGAAGCCGATGTTATCCGACTGAAGGGGTTGGCGGAAGCCGAAGCCAAGCAGAAACTAGCCGAGGCTTTTGAACTGTACGGGCAAGCGGCGGTGTTGGACATTATCGTCAAGATGCTGCCTGAATTGGCGTCTAAGATCGCGGAGCCATTGCAGTCTATCGGCCAGTTAACCGTCGTGGATACTGGCAACGGCGCGGGAGCCGCGCGTCTCAGCAACTATGTTACGTCTCTGATGGCGACGGCGCCGGATATGCTGAAAGCGGTTTCCGGCATCGACCTGAATCAGCTGGTGAAAGGATTAACGAATCCGGCGAATGAGGAAACAGGAACTGTTAACGTTGAAAAAGTAGAACAACGCCAAGAACGTTGATGAAATATATCATAAAAGTGAATATTCTAAGCTTGGCATATGCCTTTTCACTACTAATCCAAATTCAGCTTTTTGTAAATTCATATCGCTTAGAAAGAGTAACGCATTGGTTGAATGGCACAATAAATACCATAATGCTTGTCACGCTACTTGTGCTTTCGACCACTCTATTTGTGGCAATCAGCAAAAAATACTTTAATGCAGGGAAATTACGATATATTGCAGCATTACTTTGGCTTCCTTATTTTATCATCTTGCTTCTGGCATTTTCATATCTTCTGCCGATAACGAATCCTCAAGATATGCCGCTTGGGGGAACCGGATTTTTGTTCATGGGAATCTTTCTCGCTTTTCCGATTTATATTGTTGTTATCACTGCCATTTGTACAAAAAACAATGCGTAGATTGTAAACGTAAAGCAGTAGCCTGACTTTTACAGTGTTTAAAGAAAAAGCCCCATGAGCTTATGAACCGTGAACCGCTCCCTGTCGTAAATCGAACGGATCAATAACGGCGTCTCCAACCGGTTGCCGGTGGGACGCTGTTTTGATCTCGCCGCAGATATTACCACGCCGGCACGGTCTATTTTGTGCACCTTTGACTCACCGTTTTCTCTGGTGATGTAATATCGCTCGCCGTCAAGTGCGTTAAAATCAGCCAGAGATATCGCGTCCGAGCCGTGGAGAATAATCTCCGGTGTTATTCATTTGACGCTTATAGCAAAACCTTACAGAAGCTTGCAAATGGTCCAAGGGGACGCATGGGAGGGAGGAAGGCGGAAGCGCCCAGCGTTTGTATGTCCGCCACTAAAGTAGGCATACTGTATACATGCGCGAAGCCCGTTGAAATTAAATCCTAAAAAAACTATAATTATAAAATATGTATTGATCATTCAGGCCATAGAATGCATAAGAGAGTGCATATAGGTTTGGAAAAGAGGGGTGAGACCATGAGAAAGATTGGGTTTACGGATACGACGTTGCGCGATGGGCATCAAAGCCTGTGGGCGACGCGCATGCAAATAGAAGATATGCTGCCGATCCTGCATAATATCGACGAGATTGGCTATCATTCTTTGGAGGCTTGGGGAGGCGCGACCTTCGATGTGAGTTTGCGTTACTTGCAAGAAGACCCTTGGGAACGTCTGCGGCTGATTAAGAGCCATATCAAAAAGACGCCGTTGCAGATGCTGCTGCGCGGGCAATCCGTGGTGGGATACCAGCACTATGCGGATGACGTCGTGCGCGAATTTGTCCGCTTGGCGGTGAAAAACGGCATTGATATCATCCGGATATTTGACGCGTTAAATGATGTGCGCAATATGGTCGTGCCGATTGAAGCGTCTAAAGAGGCCGGCGCGCATGTGCAGGGCGCGGTCGTCTATACGGTCAGTCCGGTACATACGCTGGATCATTTTGTGGAGAAAGCCCAGGCGTTGGCGGAGTTGGGCTGCGACTCAATCTGCATTAAGGATATGGCGGGTCTATTGACGCCGTATCGCGCGTATGAATTGATTGCCCGGATTAAAGATAAGCTGGATATTCTGGTGCAGCTGCATAGCCACTACATCGGCGGGTTAGCCATAGGAGCGTATATCAAAGCGGCGGATGCGGGCGTAGACGTCATCGATACGGCGAGCTTGCCCTTGGCCTTTGGCGCCAGTCAGCCGCCGGTGGAGACGGTAGTCAAGTGTCTGGAAGACTCCGAGGTCGCGACGGGTCTGTACCTGAGCAAACTCTTCGAAATCGCTGATTTTATTGAGGAACTGCGTAAAAGGCGCGGCCATGAACGCGGCGTGACGCGCATCGCCTATATGCGCGTCTTTGAACACCAGATTCCCGGCGGGATGATCTCGAACTTCGTCTCGCAGCTGGAACAGCAAAAAGCCGCGCATAGGATCAATGAAGTGCTGGATGAGATCCCCAAGGTGAGGGAAGAATTGGGCTATCCGCCGCTGGTGACGCCGACCAGTCAGATTGTCGGTACGCAGGCGGTGCTGAATGTCTTGAGCGGCGAACGGTATAAAATGGTGCCCGGAGAAGTGAAAGCCTATGTGCATGGTGAATACGGGGAACCCCCGGGCAAGATTAACCCGATCATTCAAAAGAAGATTATCGGTAACGATAAACCGCTGCATTGCCGTCCGGCAGATTTATTAGAACCGGCGATGGAGAAGGCCAGGCAAGAATGCGCGGGGCTGGCGCGTTCGCCTGAGGACGTGATCAGTTATGTGCTCTTTCCGCAGATCGCCAAGAAATTTTTGGAAGACCGGCAGAATGGAACCCTGCAGACACCGGAACCGGAAAAACCGGTGTTAGCTCCCCCGAGAAGTATAGACCAACAACCGGTCGTGAGCCGCGCAGCAACTTTCAAGGAGGAAAAGAAAGTGAATCTCAAGGATATCAAAGAACTGGTTAAATTGCTGGATGATACGGCGATCAGTGAACTGGATTTGGAAAGCGAAGGGGTTAAGATTTCGATTAAAAAGAACCCCGGAATCTCTGCCAGCGGAACACCGGCTGCCAGTGCGCCTGTGGTGATTCCCGCGCCGGCGGAGGAAAGCGCGCAGACGCCGGCGGTGAAGGAACACCGGATTCCTGAAGTGAGCGAATTACAGGATAATTGTGAGTACATCAAATCTCCAATGGTGGGGACCTTCTATGTGTCGGCCGCTCCGGAAGCGGAGCCCTTTGTCCAGAGTGGGCAGCAGATTCAGGCGGGGCAGGTCGTCTGCATTATTGAAGCAATGAAATTGATGAACGAGATAGAGTCCGACTTCGCCGGTAAGATCATGGAAATCCTGGTGGAGAACGGCCAGCCGGTAGAGTTCGGGCAGCCGCTGTTTGTCGTAGCGAAATAGGGGGCAGGATAAATATGTTCAAGAAAATTCTCATTGCCAATCGCGGCGAGATCGCTCTGCGCATTATTCGGGCCTGCCGGGAAATGGACATTGCCACTGTGGCTGTGTTTTCGGAGGCGGATCGGGATGCCTTGCACGTCCGAGCCGCGGATGAAGCTGTTTGTATCGGTCCGGCTGCCGGAGCGAAGAGTTACCTGAATATCCCGAATATCATCAGCGCGGCTGAGATTACAGGTGTGGATGCGATTCATCCCGGGTATGGCTTTCTCTCGGAAAACGCCCGTTTTGCCGATATTTGTGAATCCTGTCATCTGGTTTTTATCGGGCCTACCGCGCAAGCGATTAATTTAATGGGCAATAAAGCGCAGGCGCGCAAGTTGATGATTGCGGCTGGGGTGCCGGTCGTACCGGGATCCGAAGGCGTGCTGACCGATATCAAATCTTTCGAGGAGATTGCCGATTCGATCGGCTATCCGGTGTTGATCAAGGCGTCTGCCGGAGGCGGAGGCCGGGGGATGCGTATCGTGCAGAACACGCGCGAACTGCTGAAAGCAGTGCAATCCGCCCAGGGTGAAGCCCAGGCCGCATTCGGCGATGGGACCGTCTATATGGAGAAATATGTCGAAGAACCGCGCCATATTGAATTTCAGATTCTGGCGGATCAATATGGGCATGTGGTGCATTTGGGTGAGCGTGATTGTTCCATGCAACGGCGCAATCAAAAACTCTTGGAAGAATCCCCGTCGGCAGCCCTGACGCCGGAACTGCGTGAACAGATGAGTGCGGCTGCCTTGCTGGCAGCGAAGTCTGCGGATTATTCCAGTGTAGGAACCATCGAATTCCTCTTGGATAAGCACGGAAAATTCTACTTTATCGAGATGAATACGCGCATTCAGGTCGAACATCCGGTCACAGAACTGGTCACCGGTTTGGATCTGGTCAAGGAACAAATCTGCGTGGCGGCCGGAGAGGTTTTGCGCTGGGAACAAAAGGATATCCACAATCGTGGTTGGGCGATGGAATGCCGGATTAACGCGGAAGACCCGGACAAGGATTTTATGCCTTCGCCGGGAACGATAGAACTCTATCATGCGCCGGGCGGGCCTGGTGTGCGCGTAGACAGCGCGGCCTATCAAGGGTACACGATCCCTCCGTATTATGACTCCTTAATCGGTAAACTGATTGTTTGGGGCAACGACCGTTCGGAAGCGATTCAGCGGATGAAACGGGCGTTGGAAGAATACGTGATTGAAGGCGTGCAGACGACGATCCCCTTCCATTTGAAAGTCCTGGACAACGCCTTCTTCCTCCGCGGAGATGTGTATACGAACTTTATTCAGCGGAGGATGCTTGGAGATCCGTAATGTTTTGCCAGATGGGCGCGTATTTGCTATACTTAATGAAAAGAAATGAGGTGCCGGTATGGATAATTTGAGTCTGAAGAACACGCTCGGAGCAATCCGCATCGCCGACGAGGTTGTCGAAGTGATTGCCGGTTTGGCCGCTTCGGAAGTCGAAGGAGTCGCCGGGATGAGCGGCAGCATCGTGGGAGATATCGCCCACATGATTGGCAGACAGAAGAACTTGGCGAAAGGCGTGAAAGTCGAGGTCGGAGAACAAGAAGCCGCCGTTGATCTCTATATTATCGTTGAGTATGGATATGCGATACCTCAAGTCGCTTTGCGTGTGCAGGAAAAGGTCAAAGAAGCTATTGAAAGTATGACCGGGCTGAATGTCGTAGAAACCAATGTGCATATTCAGAATGTCAACTTCCATACGAACACTGAGAATAAAGAAGAAGAAACCCGTGTGAAATAGGGAGCATTGTATGCGGTCACGCTGGTGTACGGAGGAAGCGGCATGCTGTCTTTTGGAGTCGGAGTTGTTATCATCATTAGCGCCATCTGGCTACTCGCCATTGCCACGGGTTGGAGTTGGCCATATTTCATCACGATGGAAGGGGTAAACTGGATCAGCCAAAATCCCTGGGAAAGTTTGGTCCTGGTGATCTTTCTGCTCTTGGCCGGGGCGTTTTTCGTCTTGCGCCTCAAGCGCGAGAGCGTGACGGTCTCGCTGGTTTCGCCGTATGGCCGGATCACCATCACCGAAAAAGCCCTGCGCGAAATCATCGATAAGTGCGCACTGACACTCGAAGGGGTGCAGCAGTTACAGTCGCATATCCGGCAGAAGAAGCACGGCGTAGAAATCGTCATCTCCTGTCAGTTTGCCACGGGTGTCGTGATTCCGCAGATCTCCGAACAGATGCAGATCAAGGTCAAAGAAGCTGTGGAAACTTACGCGGGAATACATATAGCCGAGGTGATTGTGCTGGTGCGCGAGGTGCGTAAAGCGCCGTCCGCCGCAGCGCGTGTCCGATGAAAGAGTTTTGGCGGCGTATCGGGCAGAGAGCGACCGATTTTCTTAGCGTGAGATTGGAAGAGCAGCCGGGCAGGTTGATCGGAGCGGCCTGCGGTTTGTTGCTCGGATTGTTTGTCATCCTTGTGGGATTTTGGCAGGCTGTGGCTGTTTGTCTATTTGTGTTCATAGGACTGTTCCTGGGAAAATGCTGGGATGAAGGTGAAAATCCGCTGGCGTGGTTACAAAGGCGCTGGCCAAAATAAATAGTGAGTGATTGGTGCTGACCCGGCGCGGCTTTAGCTTCGCCGGGTTTGCGCGGGGAGGTAACGCATGAGCCGACGGTTAGCTCGGGAAATGGCCTTGCAGATTTTATTCCAGGTGGATGTGAATAGGGACGGTACGAATATTGAAGAAGCGCTTGCCTGCTGGTCGGAGGAGTTTTCTTTGCCTTCAGCCAATGTGCCATTCGCTCGTCAGATCATCATGGGCGCATTGGAACACCAGAAGGAGATCGATCAAAAGATCGCCTCATTAGCGGATGGCTGGCCGTTGCGGCGTATGCCGAATGTTGATCGCAATCTGCTGCGCCTGGCAACGTATGAAATTTATTATTGCGCGGACATTCCCGGGCCGGTCACATTGAATGAAGCAATTGAACTGGCCAAGCGTTTCGGCGGTGAAGAATCGGCGAAATTTGTCAACGGGCTCCTGGATAAGCTGGCGGAGGGCGCCGGAAAGCGGGAAGATTCGAATTGTACTATTTAGGCTTGGATACGAGCGCGTATACGACATCCTTGGCTGTCGTGGATCGGTCAGGGCAATGTGTGTGGGAATCCAGGCGTCTCTTGAACGTACCGGCTCAGACGACCGGATTAGCCCAATCAGCGGCTTTCTTTCAGCATATGCAAAACCTCCCGGAATTGACCGAGGCGTTGCCGCAGGCCTACCTGTCGCATCTGGCCTCCGTCGGGGTCAGCGTGGCGCCGCGTCCGGTAGAGGGTTCGTATATGCCGGTGTTTACAGCGGGAATAGCGGCGGCGCGCATATTGGCTGCGGCCAAAGGGATTCCCTTGTTCCGCACGACGCACCAGGAAGGACATATTGCCGCGGCTCTGCGCGGCAATGAGCATCTGATCCAAGAACCTTTTTTAGCCGTACACCTGTCCGGGGGTACGACGGAATTATTGCATGTGCGCGCGCGCAGTCCCGGATATTTGCGGATTGAGCTGCTGGGCGGGACGACGGATTTGCACGCCGGCCAGTTCGTGGATCGCGTCGGGGTGCGCCTGGGATTGGCCTTCCCGACCGGTAAATATCTGGAACAATTAGCCTTGTCCGGTTCAGCGGAGGCGGGTTCCTGGCTGCCTTCTTCTGTGCAAGGCTTGCGGATCAGTTTTTCCGGCGTGGAAACGGCGGCGGTGCGCCTGTTGGAGCAAGGGAAGGCGCAGGCGGACGTAGCCAGAGCGGTCGAGGGATGTATCGCCCGGACGCTGAGTAAGTGGCTCTCGGCTGGTATGCGGGAAACAGGCCGGCGGAAGATATTGCTAGCCGGCGGGGTAGCGGCGAATCGTTTTATCCGGCAGGAAATTGAACGGCGCATGCAGAAATCAGAACGGGGCAATATGGCGTTGTATTGGGCAAAGCCTGAATGGTGTGGAGATAATGCCGTAGGCGTGGCTTTGCTGACGCGGGAAGCAGATCAGGAAAGGAGTAAGTAATTTGGCTGAATTGCTGGATGGCAAAGCGATTGCACAAAGTATCCGAGCAGAACTGCGCGTAGAGGTTGCCAGATGGAGAGATCAGGGCATTCTGCCGAGTCTGGCGGTGATTCTGGTCGGCGCAGATCCGGCCTCGATAGTCTATATGAAATCTAAGCACAAAGCTGCGCAGGATTTGGGGATTGAGCTTCGTCAGGTGCAACTGCCTGAAGAAACGACAGAAGATGAATTGAGACACGTGATCCGTTTTCTCAATGCGGATCCGCAGATCCATGGTATTATGATAGAACTTCCGCTGCCGAAGCACATCAATAAGGCAGGGGTGATGGCGGCGATCGACCCGTTAAAAGATGTGGACGGTATGCACCCGGTCAATCGCGGCTATATCATGAGCGGTGAGGATGGCTTAATACCGGCAACGCCGCAAAGCTGTATAGAGATTCTCCTGCGTTCCCATGTACCGATTGCCGGCCAACACGCGGTGATCGTCGGACGCGGGGATACTGTGGGTAAGCCTTTACTGTTTTTAATCTTGCGTCAGCAGGCAACGGTGACGGTCTGTCATTCCCGGACCCCGGATTTGGCGGCGTTTACCCGCCAGGCGGATATCCTGATTGCCGCGGTGGGTCAAGCCCGTTTGATCACGGGTGATATGGTTAAACCCGGAGCGGTGGTCGTCGACGCCGGAATCAATGAGACTTCGGGAGGAATCTGTGGGGATGTAGATTACGCTGGCGTTAGCGAGGTCGCCGGATGGATCTCCCCGGTTCCGGGAGGAGTTGGTTCCCTGACCACGGTGCTGCTCCTGCGCAATCTGCTCAAAGGCCTGGCCCTGCAAAGGGGGAGATTGCGTGACTGAAAACACAAATGAGAACATAAATAATACGACGCGTATCTGGCAATGCCCGGCGGAGGAATTTTTGACGCAAGCCGCCAGTGCCGCGCCGGCTCCGGGCGGAGGCAGTATCGCCGCTTATAGCGCGGCCATGGCCGCCGCGATGCTCTGTATGGTAGCGAACTTGACCGTCGGTAAAGAAAAATACCGCGACGTAGCGACCCAAGCCGCTACGGTTTTGTGGGAAGCGCAGAATTTACTGGCGGCGCTGCAGAAACAGGTGAGTCGAGATATCGAGGCGTTCGGTAGGTTCGCTGTCGTCTGGCAAATGCCGAAGGAGACGGAAGCAGACCAAGCAGCCCGTGCGGTGCAACTACAGGAAACGCTGCGCAACGCGACGGAGGCGCCGCTGGCCACCGCCCGCTATAGTCTCAACGTCTTGGAATGGGCGCGCATCCTGGCCCCGATCGGCAACGCCTCAGCGATCAGCGATGTAGGCGTTGCGGCATATCTAGCCGAGGGCGCCCTGCAAGCGGCTTTACTCAGCGTGGATATCAATCTGAAATCCTTACGTGACCCAGCATATGTCGCTAAAGTGCAAGCAGAACGTACCTTGCTGCCCGAGCAAGCCGCCGATTTACGCCAGCAAGTGATCGCCATGATGGAACGGAGGTTGTGAGGGTTGAAGAGTGAGAGGAGAGGAGATCTATGATGCAAACGAAAGATATGCGCATCACACTGCCCGGCTATTCAAGAGCTGAAGAACTCGTGAATATGATCTCGCATATCGTAGGCGGAGCGCTGGGCATTGTCGCCCTGGTCTTGTGCTTGACGGTAGCCGCGCTGCACCAGAATCTCTGGGGCGTCGCTTCGTCGATTGTCTATGGCATCAGTATGATTCTGCTCTATACCATGTCCAGTATCTATCATGGACTCGTGCATCAGACCGCGAAACGGGTTTTCCGCGTGCTCGACCACTGCACCATCTTTCTCATGATTGCCGGTACGTATACCCCGATTGCTCTCAGTGCGCTGCGTCCGCAGCAGCCGGGCTTAGCCTGGGGTTATTTCGGTTTGGAATGGGGTCTGGCCATCTTAGCGATCACGCTGACCGCGATCAATCTCAAGAAGTACCAGGCGTTCTCCATGTTTTGCTATCTGATCATGGGCTGGTGCATCGTACCCGCATTCCACAGTTTGCTGCAAGTATTAACTGTTCCCGGCTTCAATTTGTTGCTGGCCGGCGGGATTCTTTATACACTGGGGGCCGTGTTTTATGGTATCGGGAAGAAAAAGAAATTTATTCATGGGGTATTTCATCTGTTTGTCTTTTTGGGATCGCTCATGCACTTCTTATGCATTATTATCTATGTACTCTGATGAAGGCCGGATCATCGCATGAACAAAATATGGAGCGTAACAGAATTGGTCCAGGCGATGGGTGTGCTGGTCGAAGGCGCGCCGGAATTCAATCATTGCTGGCTTGGAGGAGAGATCTCGAATTTTAAGCATCATCGTCCTTCCGGGCATTGGTATTTTACGCTCAAGGATACATCGGCTAGTCTGCGTGGCGTGATGTTTCGCAGCCGCTCGGAACGCGTGCGCTTTGTCCCGTTCGACGGTATGAAAGTCCTGGTACGCGGCGGTATGCGTATGTATCAGCGCGACGGCAGTATCCAGTTTTACGCGGAGGATATGCAGCCGAGCGGTTTAGGGGAGCTATATTTAGCCTTTGAGCAATTAAAAGAGCGATTATGGGCGGAAGGCTTATTTGCCGAGGATAGAAAAAAGCCGCTCCCCAAAGTCCCGCGTCGCGTCGGCATCGTCACCAGCTCGACGGGCGCGGCGATCCGGGATATCATCCAAGTGATGACGCGCCGTAACCCGCGCGTTTCTTGGATTTTAGCTCCGGCGGCGGTGCAGGGGGAGACGGCGCCCGCCGAGATTGCCCGGGCGATCGCAAATCTCAACCAGATGGCTCGGGCTGGACAGGCGGAACCGCTCGATGTGCTGATCATCGGACGGGGAGGCGGCTCATTGGAAGATCTGTGGGCCTTCAATACGGAAACAGTCGCCCGGGCAATCTGTGCTTCGCGGATTCCGGTGATATCCGCGGTAGGGCATGAAACGGATGTCACGATCGCGGACTATGTGGCTGATTTGCGTGCCCCGACGCCTTCCGCAGCCGCTGAGATGGCTATTCCTCAGTTATGGGACTTGACGGCTGAAATCGGACAGTCGTCCCGGCGTCTGGCAGCGGCGTTGCGCTACCAGATCGAACGCAAACGCCAAACCCTGGTTTATTGGGCGGATCGCCCTTCTTTACAAGACCCGCGCTGGCGGATTGATCAGAACCGCCAGCGCTTGACGGATTTGTCAGAAGGTCTGCGGCTGGGCTTGACTGGAT
>JAITOV010000109.1 GCA_031289735.1 Peptococcaceae bacterium | reverse complement strand
CAAGCGTTTCAGGCCAAAACGATCCCCCAACCAGCCACTCGCCGGCACGACGACGCCCAGGGCCAGCATATAGATCGTATTCACCCACTGAATCTTCATCAACGTCGTATGGAAATCGTTCATCATGGTGGGTATGGCTACATTGACAATACTGGAATCGAGGATCGACATGAACGATCCGATCAGCATCACCATCATAACGATGAGCCAACTCTTGTTTTGTTCTTGCTGAAGGGGCGCCGAAACGGCCGTTGGCGACATCATCTTTCTCCCTGGCTACAATTCTCTGACTCATACCTGCTGGATGATCAGAGCGTGCAGCGCACAAATTCATAAGTTTAGTAACTAAATATTTTATTAACTAATTTACCAATTTCGATTTTACTATAGGGTACACAGGAAGTCAATCAGCAAACCAGATTTCATAGGTATGTCTGCCCGGCTGCGTATGTACTACATCTTCTGTGTAATCTGCGTACCCTTGCTGATCCATCGTTACTTCTCTGATCCGCAAACCTATATCCCGCATATCCAGACTACCCGACCCGCTCACCCACGCCAAGTGCAAAGCTCCATCCTGCCAAAAGACCTGACGCTCATTCCAATACGGCATATCACACACCAACCCGAAAACTCCAGGCGCTTCATCTTGATCCCAGCCAATCGTTACTTCCGCAGACGGATGCAGACTATTGTAGAGGAGATACGCCGGCAAAAAGAAAGCCTGCCACAGATACTCCGGGCGCGCGTAGTCGTGCTCGAAACCATAAGGCGGCTGAGTCTCCACAATATTAACATACCCAGGGACTTGGCCCTGACCGGCTTCTATCTTATGCCGTTCCAGCAAAATAGACAAGATCTGATTGCTCGCCTGGCGAAAAGCGGGATTTTCCGTGATTTGGCTTAGCCGCTCATATCCCAGAGGGAACTGCAGAACCGCATAGGCCAGCTGAGAATCGCTGCTCGCGTTCACCACGCGCCCGTCCCGGCCCAGTTGATGCGGAACCATGCCATTGCGCAAGCCAAATCCGTCCACAATGGTATGTTGCGCATGGGCTGTGCAGGCGCGGATGATCTCCTGATTCGCCCCGGCATAGAATACATCATTCGCCTTCAACAATGTAGCGATGAACAGTCCGTGCATCGTCTCTACCAAACGGGCGGCCGGTTCTCCATGGGTTGTGTTCAAATAGCGGAACGCGCCGCCGTTGATCCCTGTATCCCATGTTCCCTGCAAGAGCGCGCTCATATACGGCTCGGCGATCGCCCGAATCTCAGGATCACCCGTGATCTGATAAGCCATCGTCAAACCGCGCAGATAGACGCCGCCCATATCATCGTAACGAAAATCCTGATAGGGGTACAAACGTGTTCCCGGCTGCTGATGTTCCAGGTCATAGACTTCCGCAAGCAGATTCGTGTCCGGATCGCGCAGTTGCCAAATCGCTTGGAGAATACGCAATGCCGTCTTCAGCCAACGCTCCTGATCAGGATCCGTGTTGTACGCCGCCAAGAGCGCTTGCGCGCAGCTGACACTCTGGCTGCCCAACTGGGTCTCGAAGCCGAAACTCGCAGAATACACAGGCGCTCCAGTCGCTGGCTGGATCTGAAACCAAGCCAAATCCGTCTCCGGCTGGAGCGCATAGCGGCATAACCCATCGGCCAGTTTGCCTAACAGCGGGCGATAATCCGCATCGATCCGGGCTAAGTAGGAGACATATTCCAGGATAGACGCCTGGCCGTTCGTCCCGGTCATGATCCGGCCTTCCTCGATACAAACCTGCGTAGAGAAATCATAGAGCGGAACCAGGCCCGTCTCAGGCAGGACATCCTCCAGTAAATCGGCCGTATGCCGCGCTGCCGTCAGGAATTTTTCATCCCCGGTAGCCAGATAAGCGCTGAGCGGGGCCAAGCCTACCCAGAAATCCGCGACCAAAGGATCGCTGTTCTCATCCGGTGGCGGATCATACGAATACCGATGAAGAACCTGTTCAGACAAAGAATAGCGCGCCTGCGGCGCCCCCGTAGCCGCGTCGCTCATGAGCGCCAGCCCCTCATAGGCCCAGTTCGCCGCGGCGACGCCATCCTGATAGGTCATGCGCCGCGGTTCGGCTACCGAAATCGATACGGATGGCGCGATCCAGCGCGCCAACAAACCGGCGCCAAGGAATACGACGCCCAAGATCAACACCAGATATTTTTTGCGCCTTATCATGCGCCTTGATCCGTCTTAATGATTGTCAATCACCCAACCTTTTTCATCCGTACGAATCACGTCCCATCTGGTCTCTTGGCGCGCGTCGGCGCCTTCTCGATAATAGACCCTGGCTGAATGTTCCGTCTGAGGTTCTACGGCCAAACGCGCTAATACTTGTTCCAGGGTGTCATCCTGACCAAAAAAGGTATAGAATTCCCGGTCCTCGGCAATCTTCGCTTTATAGGCTGCGATCTCTTCCTTGCTTGACACCCACTCTGCATTCGAAAAAGTAGCGGCGTAATCCTTGTAAGACCCTTGGTCAAAATAAACAAACGCAATTAACGAACCTACGGGATCTACCGGGTTCTGGTTCACATGCGTGTTCGATGTCCCCCGTAGCGCATAACTCGACCCTACCGCAGCGATAATGATCAGCAGCGCAATCATCCATAGGATAGGTTTTTTTGCTGTACTCACGAACTGCCAACTCCTAACTTTTTGCCCGATTTTGCGGCGCAATGTTTTTATCGATTATATCCCGCTTCTTCCCATTTATGCAAGCTGAATCTGACACATCTTCAGCACACACAGACTGGCTTGGTAATCTTCCTCTGTAATACCCGCCGTACAGGACGCATCCACGCTGAGCTTGGCTTCGGGCAAATACGCTTTGATCAGCAACGCGTTGGACACGACGCAGATCGAGCTGACCAGGCCAAGCAATTCTATCTCTTCATAAACCTCATCCCGCAAATATTGAGCCAGTTCCACACTGCCAAAGCCGCCTTTGTCAAAGATCTGACAATCGTCCAGACAAACCGCTGTGGCGATCTCATCGGCAATCCGCCAACCCGGCGTGTCTTTGACACAATGTACCACCGGGAGGCTCATCCCTTCCTGCGTATTCAGATAGTCTGGGGTGTGCGTATCTCTGGTGAAGATGATCCGGCTGCCCATCTCGCTGTGGATTTTGAGCTTGCGCACGACACGCGGCACGATGGCCCGCGCCGCCGCAGAACCCAGCGCTCCGCTGATAAAATCATTCTGCATGTCGATCACAACCAAGGCTTTTTTCATCTGCGTTGCCAATGCAACAGATGGGGTTGCCTTGCGGGCGCCTTCTGGCGTGATTGTCACCACCGCAAGCGGCACCTCCCGCCCGGAATGCGCGATCCCCTCCTGCACCATGCGCACCAAGCCACCGCAACACGGCGCTTCCATCCGCGTGACTGTTACCGAGTGGACCTTGTTCGCACGGACGATTTGGGCGAGTTTTGCGGCGTAGTCTACACCGTCTAGTTTCGGGCAACCAATGACAACCGCCTTACCGGCTGTGAATTCACGCTTGAAATCGTCCCGTGCGAACGCTGTGCAGTCTGCCGCGACCAGCAAGTCGCACTCAGCAAATTGCGGCGCATTCGAGGCCACAAGTTTGAGTTGAATCGGGAAGGCGTGCCAAGTTGATTGCTGGCTCGCCGCAACTGCCTCCGCATCATACACAGGCGCTTCACGCTCAATAAACGACAGCGCTCCGGTTGGACATTCCGCCAGACAATCGCCCAACCCATCGCAAAAGTTGTCACGCAACAAACGCGCCTTGCCGTGAACGATCCCGAGCGCTCCTTCATGACACGACGTCACACACAGTCCACACCCATTGCATTTGTCCGTGTTGATGGAAATAATTTTTCGTAACATAGCGATATCCTCCTTTGATCCTGGTCTTGCCGTTAGCAAGAAGTAAGCGCATTCCTGATTGTATGCATCATACCACATAAACGTTGGCCAGTCCGTTGTAATTGCAACGAATTAGCACGGTTCAGCTGAATCTGAACATAAAAAATCTTGCCCGGCGATCGCCTGCGAGCGAACTTTGCTAGATATCTTTAGAATGACTATAAATTAACTTGATAGTTATGATTAGTCTTATTTTGTCGTATTTTATTGTTGCGAAATTTATTTATCATATTTTGTCGTTATATGGTTGACACGCTTTTTCGTCAGAGTCGCTGAGGTTTGATCAGTTTGAACGGCTAGATTAGGCTATTCTCTACAGTGCTCTAGCCCAAGAAAAATATTTATTTTTTTCCAGAAAATGAGTTGACTGTCAACTTTGTCGATAGTTTACACTGATTATAAAGAACAAGAAAACATTTTCTCGGAGACGCGCATCCATGGTCAAGGATCGCGGTTCTGACCCAAAACACCCGCGTTCCGATGCTTGGCTTGATCTTCCCGTTCGGCCTGTTCATGCTCTTTTCTTGCTCGCTGAACAGACTGTTCGACAGGAAAATGAATTGGAATGACCAGGATGGTAGAGAATACATCAAAGGAGATGATATCCATGGCAGACTTTAAAGCAATGTATTATTCACTATTTAACAAAGTGACAGACGCTGTTCATATTTTAGAGGAAGCGCAAAAAATGAGCGAAAGCACGTATATCGACAACGATGATCCGTCCATTTCCCTCATACATCCCGATCCGGACAATGATGATGACCCAGACAAACACTAATCTGCTCATGGTTGTACAGAACGCGGAATCGCTTCAGAGCGGCTGCAGGATCCGCATGGGGATGCGTGCGGGCCAAGCGAACTGCGTAGCGCATCCGCTCGACGCATTCCCTCTGTATCACTTCTATCCCAGCGAAAACAAGCGGATCATACATAGAAACAATAGCGCTCTGCTGAATCCGAGAAAACGCCTCCGCCGTCACTTTCTTCGCACTCCTGAAAGAAATTAGGCCAAAAAGAATGCTACATATGGTATGATGACGATAAGATGAAAAAGATATTTTTCTTTGGTGGCAGCATTTTAATTCTATATGGCTTCATCCGGACTGTCAGCGTGAATTTTAATTTGGGAGCGGTGTTCACTATTTTACTGGGTCTGGCTTTTTGGCTTTCCGCCTGGGTAGCCAGGAGGATCATTCGCTATGTGCTGAACGGCGGAATTATTTTATGTTTGGCCGGGGCTATCTTATTAACCGCTTACGGAAGTATCCCGCAGGTTACGTATCAGGAAGACGCCTTAATTATTCTGGGAGCCGGTGTAAACGGAGAACGACTGACCATCGCCTTAAAAAGCCGTTTGGACAAGGGAGTAAAATACCTGGAACAAAACCCTACGGCTATCGTTGTGGTCAGCGGCGGGCAAGGGCCTCAAGAATCGGTGAGTGAAGCGTATGCGATGGAAAAATACTTGCTCAGCTGCGGTATAACAGCCAAACGCATCCTTAAAGAGGATCTGTCAACCAGCACAGCAGAGAATTTCCGCTTCTCTAAAAATAGCTTAGACGCTAAGTTGACTGAACCTTATACCGTCGCTTTTGTCACCAACAATTTTCATCTCTTCCGCGCCGGTATTGTGGCGCAAAGAACAGGGTTACAGGCTAACGGCTATGGCAGTACGACCAGCTTGATGGACCTTCTCCCCTCTTGCTTGCGGGAAATAGCGGCAGTTTTATATTTGCCGTTTTCCTGAGTCCACTATGCCCTTACTCTGGCGTATTCATATATATAATGACTTATGATCGAAGCCTGAGCAGCCTTGAGAGATTGACCTCCTCCCACATATAGTTTAGAATAGTTCTAATAAGAATAACAGCCTATTTATTGTTATAAAGATTAGGAGGAGCTGTTCATGAAAGAAGATCCGAACAAAAAACTCACTACCGCGGGCGGAGCGCCGGTTCCTGACAATACCAACGTCGTCACTGCCGGCTCACGCGGTCCTATGCTACTGCAAAACCCCTGGTTTATTGAAAAACTCGCCCATTTCGACCGGGAAGTCATACCGGAACGCCGCATGCACGCCAAAGGCTCGGGGGCATTCGGAACCTTTACCGTGACCCACGACATCACGCAATATACGAAAGCCAAAATCTTCTCGGCCATCGGTAAGCAAACCGATATCTTCATCCGCTTCTCTACC
>JAITOV010000173.1 GCA_031289735.1 Peptococcaceae bacterium | reverse complement strand
GGCATTATGAATAGCCTCAGCAAACAATTCTTTGCCCGTTCCGCTCTCTCCATTAAGCATAATGGTAGAGATTCCTCGGGCCACGCGTTCCGCTTCCTTCTTTAGTTTGCGCATATCTTTATTGTTGGTGACGATCTGGTCAAAGGTAATCGTATGTTTGTCTTGTTTCGTTTTTTCCCGATAATACGTCAGTTCGTTTTCCATTTTCAGTATCAACTCAGCAAACGCTTTTTCCTGCTCCAAACGCTGAAAGATAATCTTACCCACAGCGCCAACGACTTTGCCATTCCGCACGATCGGCATACGCGAAACCAGATAGCGGCGTCCGCCGATCACCTGGATGTCATTAAATTCACTCATACCGGTTTTGATCGTTCTGGGCAGCAGCGTATTTTCCACGACTTGATCCACCGGCTGATTCATTAAGTTGAATTCCGGCTTATTGAAAAATTCACAGGCCGCCTCATTCACAAAGGTGATTCTCGCCTGATCATCGATCACCACGATCGCTTCATAAGCGATATTTAATACGGTTAAGAGGATTTCCGACAGTCTCTTGGTTGTTTCCAATTCAGAGGCGATCTGCTCGATATCCGTCATATCCTGAAAGATAATGATGGCCCCGGTGATCTCCGCTTCACGCTCAATGGGACTGATATTATACAAAATCTCGACTCCGTTGATTTGTTCCTTCACCCCGATCATCAGATTGTCCCCGCCCAGAACCGGAGCTAGATCGATATTGGCAAAGACGCTATCGAACAAACATCCCCGCAGTTCTTTCTGTTTCAGCCCCAGCATCTTTTCGCCTGAAACGTTGATAAATTCGATGACGCGGCGCTTATCAACGACAATGAGCCCGTTATGCATGGCGTTATACACAGCATTCAGACGAGCGGTTAAGGTTTCCGCTTCCTTCAACAGCGCCATGATCAAATCGATTTTGGTGAACAAGCCCAAGATGTTATGCTGTTCATCCGTAACGACGCCGTTCCCCACCGGAGAACGCTTCACGATTCGTTCAAACTCTGATAACGGCGTATTCACATCGACGGTGACGACTTTGCGGGTGTAGTAGTTTTCCAGATTTTCGGATTTATCGGCGGCAGACAAGTACGCGTCCATCATATCCGCTTTGGTAAATATGCCCATTAATTTTCCCGTGCCGTCCACCACCGACAACCCGTCCATCTTCGTTTTTCTGAGTAGTTTCACCGCGTGTTCCAGCGTATCATTGGGATGTAAAAGCGGCGTATCACGTGTCATCAAATCACCGATGATCATGGCTGCACCATCCTTTTAATGATATTTTTAAACAATTGGAATCGTTTGATATTTCTAGGTGTTATTATATAGCATATTTTATATCATTTAAAGTATGTCAGACCATGCGGTCATGACGGAGTGATGACTCGAAACACTCAAAAACCCAGATTGCGGGAGATAATCGTCTTCATGACTTCTGTTGTGCCGGCATAAATGGTATGAACGCGCACATTGCGGTAGTATCTGGCGATCGGGTATTCTTCCATATAACCATACCCACCATACAGCTGCAAGCATTGATAGGCAACCCGGTTCGCCATTTCACAAATCCAGTACTTAGACATCGACACTTTGGTGACCACGTCTTTATGTGCGATATGATCGGCCACTAAGCGATCCAAGAAAGTTCTGCCCAGTTCTACCTCGGTGGCCATCTCCGCGATTTTAAAGGCGTTGTGCTGAAATTGTCCGATCGGTTTGCCGAAGGCTTTTCTGGTTTTGGCATATTCCATGGCGTCGGCTAACATACGTTCAGCCAAAGACTGGGCGGCAATGGAGGCGATCAATCTTTCCTGCTGCAACTTTTGCATGAGATACTTAAAACCAGCGTTCTCTTCACCCAGGAGATTCCCGGCCGGTACCCGGCAGTTGTCAAAAAACAGTTCGGCGGTATCAATGGAGTGCAGGCCCAATTTATTCAGCTTACGTCCTTTGCTGAAGCCGGGCGTTCCGTTTTCTACAACAATCAGGCTAACGCCTTTATACCCTGGCACAACCTTGGTATCTGTTTTGCAGGCTACTACGAACAAATCCCCAGAAATCCCGTTCGTAATAAAGGTCTTCGAGCCGTTAATCACATACTCGTCGCCCTGCTTAACGGCGGTGGTTTTGATTTCCTGCAGATCCGACCCGGCGTTCGGTTCCGTCATCGCCAAGGCCAGGATCGTGTCTCCGGTTGTACAACCCGGCAACCATTTGGCTTTTTGTTCTTCTGTGCCAAATGTACCGATATATGGAGCGATAATATCACTGTGCAAATCAACGCTCATCGCTAATCCGGCCCGGCCAATTTCTTCATTAATAATTACGGAAAACTGAAAATCGGATCCTGAGCCGCCATACTCCTCTTCGATCCAAGGGCATAGATATCCTTGATCCCCCATCTTCTTCCATATCTCGCGAGGAACCGCGCCATTTTCTTCCCATTCCTCAGCATGCGGCGCCAATTCGTTCTCGACAAATTTCTTAAATGTTCGACGCAATACTTCATGTTCCTCATTATACAGCTCCATACAGTTCACCTCTCTTTTTTCCCAAATATGCGCTGAATTATTTTGGCTGCATTCTGATCGCGCCATCCAGACGGATCGTCGTACCGTTCAGCATCGGATTCTCAATAATGTTGCGTACCATCAGGGCATACTCCTGCGGATAGCCGAAACGCGAGGGGAAAGGCACGAGCGCTCCTAAGGCTGTACGAACTTCCGCGGGCAGCGCGTCGGTCAACGGCGTATCAAACATACCTGGGGCAATCGTCATGACGCGAATGCCGTGCGCAGCCAGTTCCCGGGCAATCGGCAGGGTCATCGATACGACGCCGCCCTTGGAAGCGCTATACGCGGCTTGCCCGATTTGCCCTTCGAAGGCGGCCGCCGACGCCGTATTGACGATTACGCCGCGTTCCCCTTCCTGATTGGGCGCGTTTTGGATCATCCGAGCCGCCGTCAAACGGATCACGTTAAAAGCGCCGATCAAATTCACTTGAATCACTTTATTGAAGTCAGCCAGAGAGTGCGGGCCTTTTTTGCCTACGACTTTTTGCCCGGCGCCAATCCCGGCGCAATTCACCGCGAAATGCACTCCGCCGAATGTTGCGACGGCTTGCTCGACCGCCGCTGTGACACTGTCTTCATCCGCCACATTCGTCTTTTGATACAGTACGCTATCACCCAATTCAGCAGCGAGCTTCTGACCTTTGACCTCATCCAAATCCAGGATAACCGCCTTCCCGCCATGATTGACGATACATTTGACCGTTGCTTCGCCCAGACCTGACGCTCCGCCGGTGACTACCGCTACATTATTTTTAAGCTCCATGATGTCTCCTCCTCCGCGTGATTCATTATGCAATTGTTAGGAACAGCCTATTTAAGACACTTTCACGATCAGTGACGCCGCAATATCGCCGGCTGCACAACCTGTGAACAAACCATAACCGCCGCCCAGAATCACCAGTTCTTCGATGATTTCAATGATTGCCCGGCTGGTGGTCGGTCCTTGGGGATGCCCCCAGATCAGCGGACTGCCGTAGTTATTGATGTTCATCACATCAAAGCTCAGTTCCCGGGACGCATAGATATCGTTGACAATAAACGGATTGTGCGTTTTCAGCGCCTTAATATCCGCGCTGCTGATCCCCGCATTTGCCAGCGCCATTTTAGCCGCCGGTACGATCGGCAGGGATACATGATTCAACGGTCCGCGGTTAAATCCATAGGATACAACCTGAACTTCAACCTTGCTATCCGTACTCAGCGCACGCGCCTGTTCCCGGGTCGTTAAGATCACGCCGCCATTGCCGTCAGCCGGATGCGTTTGCGAACCGGACGTGTGTACGCCGTCCGCCAGCACAGCCTTGAAACCGGCCAGGCCTTCCTTGGTTCTGGGGGTTACGCCTTCATCCGCCTCTAATAAAGCCGTTTCTTTTCTGCTCTTCTTATATTCAATCGGGAACATGTAACGTTTCTGGAAAGCGCGATCGTCTTTTAACGCATCCGTGTATTGTTCATAACGCCGCAACGTGACCACGTCGCATTCCTCTCTGCTGACTCCACCGATCGTCTTGGCGGAATTCTCCGCCGATTGGATCATGGCGACGCCGCCCCAGGGATCGGTAAAATTGTCAAACGCCCAGTTTTCCGCAATCACGGTTCCGCCCGCGCCTTTGACATTGGGCCAGATCGTATGGGGTGAATTCGACATCCGATCGGTTAACAGGCAGAACGCGGTCTCATACAATCCAGTTTCTATGCCTACCGCCGCTTGGTTCATACAGGTCGTCGCTGTAGCGCAGGCTTGGTCGATATGACAACCCGGCGTTTGCGTAGCGCCGATCAGCGCCGCCCCCCACTGTCCGGCATGAAATTGACGCAATTGACCGACCGTATTGCCCACATACACATATTCGAAGATCTTAGGATCGATATTCTTGCTTGTCAGCCAGCGTTTGGCCGTCGCCGCTCCCAGTTCCAGCGCATTCTCATTCTGCAATGTTCCTTGCCAGCGGGCAAACGGTGAACTGAAATATCCTCCATAAGGGATAAATGTCTTTGTATACATAAGCCTACTCCTCTCTACACATAACATTAAACTACGGTTTGCTCATGCAATAGGATCAGAATCTCTTCTTCGCTTAAACCCAGTTCCCGCAGAACTTCTTGGCTGTGTTCGCCAAAACCCGGCGGACGCAGATCTTCCAACTCGGGTTCCGTCGGAAAACGGATCGGATTGCGCACGACTTCCGTCACTCCGGCCGGATCATAGTCCAGACGCTTAAATAACTTGCGGCCGCTTACCTGCGGATGCGCTTTGACCTCAGATAGATCCAGCACGGGTTCACAACAGACATCCGCTCCGGCAAAGCAGGCCGCCCATTCGTCCCGAGTCCGCGTCTTAAACAGAATTTCTACTTCAGCTTTTACGGCGCCGTTGCGGCTGAACTGTTCGGTGATCCAATCCTCCCTTCCCGCCAGTTGGCAGAATTTCAGCCAGAACTGCGGTTCCAGCGCTCCCAGCGCCATATACCCGCCATCCTTTGTCTGGTAAACGTTGTAGCAAATCTCTCCTCCGCCCAAACGCGTTTCGCCCCGTTTCAGGCCGGCGCTAGGCACTTCAGCTTGCAAGAAGAGCATGCTCATCCAGGAGACGACGCCATCCAGCATAGAAATATCGATATACTGCCCTTTGCCGGTTGTCTGGCGATGGATATAGGCGGCGAGAACCGCGATGACCGCCATCATCCCGCCGCCGCCGATATCGGCAACCTGCACGGCCGGCGTCACCGGAGCGCCTCCGGCTGTGCCGCTTAAACCCAACGCCCCGGCAATCGCCATATAATTGATATCGTGGCCCGGGGTTAAATAACAAGGCCCGTCTTGACCAAAACCGGAAATCGAGCAGAGGATCACCGCGGGATTTACGGCTTTTAATTGCTCATACCCGATGCCCAGCTTATCCATGACGCCCGGGCGAAAACCTTCCAACACGATGTCGTACTGCTCCAGCAGCTTAAAGAGAATCCGCTTACCTGCTGCCGACTTGAGATTCAGCTTGATACTCTTCTTGTTGCGGTTCAACCCCCAAAACAACACGCTCTCGTTGGTCCCGGGGAAACAGGGTTCCTCCCAACGCAGGTAATCACCCCGCCAAGGATCTTCGACTTTTAACACCCGCGCGCCCAGATCCCCTAACAATTGCGTGGCGTATCCTCCCGGAAATAATCTGGTCAGATCCAAAATCCGCATCTCCTGAATGAATGGATACATATCATCCCTCCTCACATGTATTGCGCCGGCTTCGTTTCATTTAATATCGCAAGAACTCAGATCATTCGTTGAACACTTTTCCTTTGGTTTCCGGTCCCAGGATCATGACGGTGACGCCAGCCAGCAGCGCCAGACCCGCCGCGACAAAGAACGTCGCTTGAACGCCGGCCACAGTCATAACCCAGGCTAAGAGAATCGGCCCGCACATAGCGCCCAACCGGGAACACGCGATACCGAATCCGGCACCGGTCGCCCGCAGGCGAGTTTCAAACAGCTCCGGCGTGTAAATGTTATTGGTCATGGAGATCGAGTATTTGAAGAACTGATAACCGGCGCCCATGACGATGAGCATGACCATGGTGGTGGAGGCGCCATACAGATAGGCAAAGATCGCCGCCATGATCGCACTGATTAACAAGGTCCATTTCCTGCCGAGTTTCTCTACGCCCCACGTGACAAAGAGGATGGCCGGTATGCCGGCCAGCACCGACAAGGAGACAAATGCGGTCGAGCGCACGACATTAAACCCTTTGGCCATCAACAAGGTGGTTAGCCAGGTTCCCAGACCATAATCGCTCATTAAGGTCGCCGGATACCAGATGACGCACATGATCATGATCAAGGCATACTTTTTCGTAAACAATTCAGAATATTTTCCCGGTTTTCCGGCCGGACCCCTGGTCTTGAGCTCAACCGGCGGAATCGGTTTGCCCGTAGCGGCAGCCCTTTGTTCAAAGACATCCACGATTTTATCCGCTTCCTCATATCTCCCGATAGATTCCAGCCACAGCGCGGATTCCGGGAGGTATCTCTTGATGCCGATGAACCAAAAGGCCGGTATCGCTTCGATGAAGAATACGCCTCGCCAACCGAAGTGAGGCAATACCAGAACGGTAATCAAGCCGCAAAATCCATAAGCCAAGGGGATAAACGCTTGATAAATAGACATGTATTTGCCGCGCGAACGCGAGGGAACAACTTCACTGATCATAGCCATCGCTGCCGGATATTGAATGCCCAGCCCGGCGCCCAGCAAGAAACGGAATAACAGTAATCCGGTAAACGATTGTTGAAAAGTCAGGGCAAACCCGGCGACTCCCCAGGTGATCATGCCAACGATCAATGAGTTCTTCCGGCCAAATTTATCGGACAGATTACCCGAGAATAAAGAACCAAAAAACATGGTCAAGAACGTAGCCGACGTCAGGTAACTCGCCATTTGCGGCGTGATTTTTAAATCCGCAATGATCAGGGGCATCAAAAATCCGATACCGCTGATATCAATCCCTTCGACAAACCAACCCACAAATAATAACGCAGCGATCCAGCGATGATAATTACAAATTGGAAGTCGCTCCAGCCTCGCGGCGCATCCAGCCCTTTGGCTAAGATCCGGCGCCAGATTTCCACCATTTACATCAGCCATCCCAGATACCTCCTTATTTTTTCATTTTGAATATTCAGTCATTCATGAGCAGAGCACCCCCCTTTTCTCAGGTGACGCGTCGTTTATGCTGATCTTATCGTTTTGTCATTTGTGCTAAGCCGGCTTGATTCTTTGTTTCTGCAAAACCAATGCCATGGCGAGGAAGCCGGATTTGATCAATATTTTGCCGCTGCCTTCAGGCAAAAATTCCCCTGACCTCTTTACAGTTCACACAAAATAGATGTACACTCCGACGCAAAGCCTGTTCATTACAGGAATGTACTTTTATTCACTTGACTTAATAAGCGCAATTTATAGAATATTTATATCTTTCGCGCTTGACACTTCACACTTGACACTTCTCTCCGCGTTACGCTCCCGCTTGACAGAAAGTACCACGCTTTCCCCGCGCACACTCGCCTCACCAGCGTAATAAGCTATCTCAGAATCTCCATCAAGCTAACAGCAAAAAGGAGGACCTATGACCGAACTATCCGCATTAAAAACCGGCAGGCAAGCCACGGTGGATCAGCTGCATGTGAGCGGACTGCTCCGGCGACGCATTTTGGATCTCGGCATTATTCCCGGCGTCCCCATCGTCTGCCGGGGACGCGCTCCCTCAGGAGATCCGATCGCTTACCAGGTGCGCGGCACAATTGTCGCTTTAAGAAAAGCGGATGCTGGGAAAATATTCGTTGATCACGCATAGAATAGTTCTATCAAGTAACAAAGTAGGGATGCATATGAATCAGACAGTCGTCGCCCTCGCCGGGAATCCTAACGTCGGTAAAAGTACCCTCTTCAACGCCTTAACCGGCTTGCGTCAACATACCGGCAACTGGCCGGGGAAAACCGTAGACCGCGCCCAGGGTAGTTTTTCTTACCGGGAAAAATCATTTTTGCTGGTTGATCTGCCAGGCACGTACTCCCTCATGGCTCATAGCGCCGAAGAGGAGATTGCCCGCGATTTCATCTGTTTCGGACGCCCGGACGTCATTCTCGCCGTCTTGGACGGAACAGCGCTGGAACGCAGCCTCAACCTGGCCTTACAGATTATGGAGGTCGCCTCCAGCGTCGTCGTCTGCGTCAATCTGATGGATGAAGCGGCAAAAAAAGGGGTCAGCATTGACATCTCCGCCCTGGCCGCCGAACTCGGCGTGCCCGTCATTCCAGCGGCGGCCCGCTCCAAGCACGGTCTGGAGGAAATAAAAAAAGCCCTCTACGCAACCGGCGTATTAGGCCACACGGCGAAACCGAAACAGATCCGCTATGCGGCGGAAATCGAAGAACTGATCCGCCGGATCTTACCGCGGCTCGCCGATCTGAAGAGCGAGCCTTACTTCAACCAGCGTTGGCTCGCTCTCCGGCTGTTGGACAGCCCGCCGGCTTTTATCGCTAAGATCGGTCACTACATACATCTGCAAAACACTCCTACATCCAGCTTGCGAAAGGCAGACAACGCTCATGAATACAGTTGGGAATAAAACGCTTCCCTCCGAGGATCCCTTGATCCGGCTCTATGTAGATTTAGCGGACGAGCGCAGCGCTTGCGCTTCCTGGATCAGCGACCGTGTCGTCGGCGATATATTTTCTAACGCGCAAACCACTGCCCGGCAAGTCTTGCAACAATCCTCCGCGCCAGAAGATTCCTGGCAAAACAAGCTTGATCGCTTGGTCACTTCGCGCCGCTTCGGCTATCCCTTCATGTTCTTATTATTAATTGGTATTTTTTGGCTCACCATCAGCGGGTCAAACGTCCCCTCCACGCTGCTCGCTCAAGGGCTCTTTGCCTTGGAAGACTGGCTCAGGGGCTGTTTTCTAGCGCTGGGCAGTCCGGCCTGGCTGCACGGTCTGCTCATCTCGGGTGTGTATCACACGCTGGCCTGGGTCGTTTCTGTCATGCTGCCGCCGATGGCGATATTCTTTCCTTTATTCACCTATCTGGAAGACCTCGGCTATCTCCCCCGAGTGGCTTTTAACCTGGATCATCTGTTTCAAAAAGCCAACGCCTGCGGCAAACAATGCCTGACGATGTGCATGGGCTTCGGCTGTAATGCCGCCGGCGTCGTATCCACGCGGATCATCCACTCACCCCGGGAACGCCTAATCGCCATCTTAACCAATAATTTCGTCCCTTGCAACGGACGCTTCCCGACCTTGATCGCGATTGCCACGATTTTCACCACCGGCGGCGCCTACCTGGCCTATCAACAGGCGGCCGTCGCAGCCGCCATCGCCGGCGTCATCTTCATCGGCCTGGGTTTTACCTTCTTGATCTCCTGGGGCCTGGCCAAAACGGTCTTACAAGGCGAATCCTCCTCACTCGTCCTGGAATTACCGCCTTATCGCCGGCCGCAATTCTGGCCGGTCCTCTATCGTTCTCTGATCGACCGGACCCTTTTCGTCCTGCGGCGCGCTGTGTTCATCGCCGCCCCGGCAGGCGCGATCATCTGGCTGCTGAGCAACTGCTATTGGGGAGACGCCAATCTCATCACCCACGCGGCCGCCTTCCTGGATCCTTTCGCCCGGTTCTTCGGTCTCGACGGCTTCATCCTCATGGCCTTCATCTTAGGCCTTCCGGCCAACGAAATCGTCATACCGATCCTCTTAATGAGCTATCTGTCCAGCGCTTCCCTCCAGGACATTCAGAGCCTGGCGCAGTTGCGCGGCGTCCTGCTCGCCAATGGCTGGACTTGGCTAACCGCGGTCAATGTGCTGTTATTCTCACTCCTGCATTGGCCATGCAGCACCACGCTGCTCAGTATTTATAAAGAAACCGGCAGTCTGAAGTGGACCCTGCTGGCTTTCGCGCTTCCGAGCGCAACCGCGTTCAGTATGTGTTTGCTCGTCACGCAGGTTGCGCGGTTGTTGGGGCTATAAAAGAGCGAAAACATCGCTGCACGCTCTTGAGCACAGATTCACTCACGCTCACCTTATCTGTAAGCAGTTTCATGACGATCAAGCCGCCTGTCAATGCGCTGAAACCGATCTCGATGTCCGCGAACTCGGCAACCGCCGCATACAAGCGATCGATCGCGTCTTCCGGTAAGCGGGCGTCGTACATATAGGCTGCCGAGAGAATCTGTTTCCCGGCGAACGCGCCCATCGCCCTCACATCCAGGCGATCCGGCCGAATATCCGAGCGGTCCTTACAGACTAAACAGTTCTCGATATAAATACTTTGTTCTAACAAACAACGCGTATACTGAAACGACTCGCCTCGCGCCATACGGCCAGGCGTCAAGGTATCATAGGTAAATAGCGTTGAATTCTCAGCCAGGTGAAAGGTGTTCAGCTGATGATAATTCGCGTTGGCGTACGGTATCGTATGCTTCGGCGTATATTCTAACATCGCATGAGCTGCCAGCGTCGCGCTCAGGCGCTGCACTGCCGCGTCAGTCTCGGATTTATAAATTTTGTTGGCGGCAGGCGTTGTGATGCGGACAGCCGCTCCCGGATGCAAGACAAAACTCAGATCAAAGCGATCTCCTTCCAACATTCCGCCGCTCGGATTCAACAGATAGAGCCATGCGCCATAGCGTTCCTCATCCTGAAAGATCTCCATAATTTGCAGCGGCAGACAATAATACTGTTGACTGATCACCGTCGTCCTGTCTGTTTTTTGCTTAAATTCCAGAGCTAGGCGCGCCTTGGTCTGCATACTGATCGTCATTCCCCTCCAGGAGCATTGCCCGTTTGATCCAGCTGATCACTTCATCCAGTCCCGTTCCTTCATATAGATTGGTCAAGATGAACGGTTGATTGCCCCGCATTTTTCGCGCATCCCGTTCCATCACCGCAAGATCGGCATGTACATACGGCGCAATGTCAATCTTATTGATAATTAATAAATGGGATTTCGTGATGCCCGGTCCCCCCTTACGGGGAATTTTGTCTCCCTCACCCACGTCAATCACAAAAATCAGCCCATCGACCAGTTCCGGACTAAAGGTCGCCGCCAGATTATCCCCGCCGCTTTCCACGAAGATGATGTCCAGGGCGGCAAAACGTTGTTTGAGCATATCGATCGCATCCAGATTCATTGAGATATCTTCCCGAACCGCGGTATGCGGGCAGCCGCCAGTTTCTACGCCGATAATCCGTTCACCAGGCAACGCCCCGCTGCGCACCAGGATCTCAGCGTCTTCCTTCGTATAGATATCATTCGTCACCACAGCGATCTCATAATCAGCGCGCATGTTTTTGCACAACTTTTCGATCAGGGCCGTTTTACCTGAGCCAACCGGTCCCCCAACCCCAATTTTAATCGGTTTTCTCATAGATTTCGCTCCCGCTTCTTTTGTTTATGACATGTATAAACGCGTGTATAAACGTTCGTGCTTCATTGAGGCAATATCCAGCGCCGGAACAAATGAGCCGAGCTCTTCTTCATTCATCCTCAACGCGCGCTGGGCAGTGGCGGCTACCGCTTCATAGAGACTGAATAGGATTGCGTGTCCTTCTGATGGACCGAGCGGAATCAATTTGATGCCCGCCTGTATCAAGTTGTTCAAGCTGTTAAACAAGAATCCGGAAACAGCAAATTCTCTGGCAATACCCATGATGGCGCAGGCTTTACCGAAGATGACGGCATAGTTACCTCCGCTCGTCTCAGCGAGTGTTCCTTGATAGGCGTCCAGTTCCGTACCCGGATACATCTCACGAAAAGCGCGCAGAAATGCCCGGCCCATACGCTGATTCGCTCTACGCAGCTCAACTGCCGGCCGATAAGCGGTCAGCAATTGATCGAGCCTTGATAATTCCTCTCCGGAATATTTGTAAGCCAGCGCTACACAGGGCGCGTCCAACGTGCCCAACGAACAACACAGCATCGTCTGTACATAGTTCAGAAGATCATGACCGCTGCTTACCCGCGCGTCACTCACATACGTCTCCAAGCCGAAAGAATGAGCGAATCCGCCGGTAGGAAAACTGCTGCCGCTTACATGCAATAAAGCGATCCAGGCTGCATCATGATCCATGCCGATGCCGCAGCCCCCCAACGCTCAGATCCTCACCTTTGATCTGCTTTTTATATCGCGTATAAGAGGCCTCCATGCTGATTAACTGCGTCTCTAAGACATGATCATATAAGGTATCGATACTATCCGGATTCAAATAGATTTTCATATGCATATTCCCGATGTTATAACACACTCTCGCCCACTCGCGGGTGTCTGTTGGGTATATGGTCAGCACATCCTCCGGCGCGGCCAGAACATAAATGATCTGCGCGTCATCCGCATATAACACATCCGCGTCACGCAAGCACTCGTTTTCCGGCAAAGACACTTTGATCCTTCGGTTGTGCTCCGTCGCCAATACCCCATGTCCATGACGCATTGCCTCACGCGTCAAGACGATAGGCTCCAGTTTCTTCTCTTTCAGGTCAAAATTCCCTAGTTTTCCCAGCACCCGTTCAATCACCTGATTCTCCATCCCGTTAACCCCATTGTTCATCCATTTACCTCATTCTTCAGTTCCAGCACTTATCTAAAAAAGTACTTTTGCGCCAAAGGAAGTACCGTCGCCGGTTCTGAAGCGATCAGATTGCCATCCACATAGACCTTGTAGCTTTCCGGATCCACCCGAATATCTGGACAATAGTTGTTGAATAGCATATCCGCTTTGCGCAGCTTCCGCGTATACTTTACCGGCAACAGTTTTTTTGCCGACACCGGCAGCCGTTCCGCCAGTCCATGGTCCAGCGCCGCTTGGGTAACAAAGATCTTGGCCAGGCTATTGGGAGCGCCTCCGGCAGCGCCATATTGCGGCCGGTATTTGACCGGCTCGCAGGTCATCAGGGATGCGTTGCTCTCACCCATGACGGACCAAGCGATAAAGCCGCCTTTCAGTATGATCTCCGGTTTCGCTCCGAAAAACGAGTGTTTCCAGATCACAATATCCGCTAACCGTCCCGGTCGTAATGATCCTACATCATCGGAGATCCCAAAGGTAATCGCCGGATTGATCGTGTATTTTGCCAGATAACGCAAAACACGCTGATTATCATTGTCCCCGGTTTCTTCCGGCAGTTTGCCGCGTTGCGCTTTATTCTTGGCGGCTAACTGCCAGGTGCGCAGAATACTCTCCCCCATCCGCCCCATACCTTGCGAATCTGAGCCCAGCATGCTGATAGCGCCCAGATCATGCAGCACATCTTCAGCCGCGATACTTTGCGCCCGGATGCGCGAATCGGCAAAAGCTACATCTTCCGGCGCCTTAGGATTCAGATGATGGCACGTCATAATCATATCCAGATGTTCTTCCACCGTATTGATCGTATACGGATTCGTCGGATTCGTCGAAGAAGGCAAGATATTCTCCATACCGCAAACCATGAGGATATCCGGCGCATGTCCTCCGCCCGCGCCTTCCGTATGATACGCATGTATCGTTCGCCCGCCGATCGCTTCTAAGGTCCTTTCCAGGAAGCCTGATTCATTCAGGGTATCGGTATGGATCTGCACCTGAAAATCATACGCGTCGGCAATCCGTAAACACTGGTCTATCGCCGCCGGAGTCGAACCCCAGTCCTCATGCAGCTTCAACCCTAAACAACCGCCGAGCACCTGATCGACTAGGGCGTCCGGCCGGCTGGAATTCCCCTTACCCAATTGCCCCATATTGACCGGTATCCCCTCGAAAGCCTCGATCATCCGCTGAATATTGAACGCCCCAGGCGCTTCAATCCCTACCGTTTTGGGACCCGTTCCGCCGCCCAGCATGGTCGTTATCCCATTCGACAGAGCTTCCCAAGCCAACCCCAGTGAATCAAAATGCACATGAACATCAATCCCTCCCGCCGTGGCAATCATGCCGGGATCGGCGGAAAATATATCCGTATTCGGGCTGACGATTAAACCTGGCGTGATATCCATGATATCAGGATTGCCCGCCTTACCGATCCCCACGATGCGTCCATCCTTAATGCCGATATCACCCTTAACGACCCCATAGAACGGATCGATGATCGTAATATTGGTGATCACAAAGTCTAAGGCCCCATCCGCTGAAGAGACGCCGGGCGCTTGAGCACACCCATCCCGCAGGGTCTTGCCGCCGCCAAATACCGCTTCATCTCCATAGGTATTGTAGTCCTTCTCAATTTCTACGATTAATCCGCTATCCGCCAAATGCAGCTTATCCCCAACCGTTGGGCCATACAAAGCGACATAGGCATTTCTCCTCATTTTC
>JAITOV010000140.1 GCA_031289735.1 Peptococcaceae bacterium | reverse complement strand
TGGCCGGGAAATGTACGAGAATTGGAAAAATCCATCGGTTATGCCATTATCACCAGCCAAACGAATACCATCAACGTGGAAAACCTGCCCGAAAATATCCGCAACGCCTTAACGCCGGCGACGAACCAGCATGAGCTGAACCATAACTACGAAGAACGTCATCCCGATAAATTTATGACCCTGGATGAAACAGAGCGTCAGCAAATACAAATAGCCTTAGAATTATGCAATAATAATGTCATCAAAGCCGCCGCGCTGCTCGGCATCAGCAAATCAGCTCTCTATGCAAAAATTAAGACCAAGGACGCGCCGGTCAGACCTTCGGAGCGCGGCAAACAGTGACCCTTGCGCCCATAGGCTGAATTCATACTCCGTTTACATTACCTCGGTAAAATGAAGGCGAGGTGAATGCCGATGAGTAAAATTATGATCGTAGACGACGATCCGAATATCCGGGAACTGGTCTGCGCGCTCTTGAAGAAGGGCGGATTGAATCCTTGCGAAGCCAGCGACGGACGAGACGCCTTGCAAAAGATCACGGCGGAAAATCCGGCTTTATGCATCGTCGATCTGATGATGCCGCACATGAATGGCTATGAATTATGCCGTAAACTGCGCCAATATCACGAAAATATCCCGGTGTTACTCCTGACAGCCAAAGATGAATTACCCGCAAAAGTGCAAGGCTTTGAGGCGGGAGCGGATGATTATCTGACCAAGCCGTTCGAAGGCGACGAACTGTTGCTGCGCGTACAAGCGCTGTTACGGCGTTATAAAATCGCGTCATCACAACGCATCTTGATCGGTCATGTATTGATCGATAAGAACAGTTTTTCCATCACCGTCAACGGTAAAACAGCAGACATCCCGATGAAAGAGTTTGAACTGCTGTTCAAGCTGGCGGGATTCCCCGGACGCACCTTCTCCCGCGACCAACTGATTGAGGATGTGTGGGGGTATGATTTCGACGGCAACGAACGCACGTTAGACGTGCATATCAGCCGGTTGCGGGAACGCTACCCTGAGGAGACGGCTGGTTTTAAAATCACGACCGTGCGCGGTTTAGGCTATCGCCTGGAGGCTCTGCTATGACGGGGCCCAAACGGCACGGGCCGCACCACCCGCTCGTCTGGCGCGGTTTTGGCTGCTTGTTGATGGTTGTTATCTACACCATCGCCTTGAGCGCCGGATATGGCGTTACTTTCTTGCTTTTCCGCTGGACAGGCCGCCTACCGCTATTTCTTTCCCATATTCTTACCGGACTGGTAGGCATATTGCTGCTGGTCGTGAGCGTCGGCGTCTTCATGAAGCTCTCCAAGCATTACCGCACAGAGCATAGCGACGGTCTCAGTCAGCTTACCGGCGCGCTGAAACAAATATCCCAGGGGAATTTTGACGTACTGCTCACCCCCAGCGACAACAATCATACCCACGGCGAATTGGTCAACATCATCAACGATATGGCGAAGAACCTCGGTACGCTGGAAAATATGCGCCAGGATTTCATCTCGAACGTCTCCCATGAAATCCAATCCCCGCTGACCTCCATCGGCGGTTTCGCGGCGCTCTTAAAAACCGCGGACCTATCCGCTAGCGGCCGGTTGCGTTACGCGGAAATCATCGAAGCTGAAAGCCGCCGCCTGTCCTCTTTAAGCGAGAATCTGCTTAAACTCTCCAGTTTAGATCATAACAAGCTGGCGTTAAACAAAAAAGAGTTCCGGTTGGATAAACAGCTGGAAACGGTCTTGCTGACCCTGGAGTCCCAGTGGGCGGCGAAAAAGATCACGCCGGAAGCGGATCTGCCCAAGTGCGCGTTTTATGGCGACGAAGACTTGCTCTCACAAGTGTGGATTAATCTGTTGCATAACGCGATCAAATTCACCCCGCCGGGCGGCCAAATCAGCGTTACCCTGGCGATCCGGGGCGAACAGGCCGTAGCCGCGATCACGGATAACGGCGTGGGTATTGCGCCGGAAGAGCAACTCCACATTTTCGAACGTTTTTTCAAAGCCGATAAATCCCGCGACCGGGCGCTGGGCGGCAACGGACTGGGCCTATCCCTCGTTAAAAGCATTGTGGAACTGCACAACGGGCGCGTGTCCGTGGACAGTACGCCGGAGCAAGGCTCTGTCTTCAGCGTGTTTTTACCGCTGACAAAATAAAGCGCGTTTGTTTACATTGCGTTTACGATTTGTTTAACCCCCGTTTAATTTGCGGCTGCATAATGAAATCAATGAAGCACAAGCACGAAAACTGAACGGAGGGATTGTTATGTTAATGCTAACTTTATTGCTTTTTGCCGGCGGATTGATGGTCGATTCCCTACTGACCAGGAAGGAGGCGGAGATATGAGTTTGATTGAAGTGAACCATTTGGTTAAACGCTACAAGGGGGCAAACGTTCCGGCGGTGGACGACATCAGTTTCGCGGTCGAACCAGGAGAGTTTGTCGCTTTCCTCGGCCCCAACGGCGCGGGAAAAACCACGACGATCTCCATTCTCACCACCACGCTTTCTTTGACCAGCGGCGAGGTGAAGATCGCCGGTTTTGATGTGAAGCACGAAGCGCGGCAAGTGCGCGAACACATCGGCATCATCTTTCAGAAACCCAGTCTGGACCCGAATCTCACCGCCGAAGAGAATATCCGCTTCCATGCCTGTCTCTACGGCATGTGCGGCTATCGCCCCGCGTTTAAGCTGATGTCTTTAGCGTATCGCCGGAGAGTGCTCGATCTGGCGGAAATCGTGGGCATTCAGGACGCGCTGTTTAAGCCGGTCAAGAAACTCTCCGGCGGGATGCAGCGCAAACTGGAGATCATTCGCAGCCTGATTCACACGCCGGAGGTACTTTTTCTTGACGAACCGACACAGGGCTTAGACCCCGTGAGCCGCCGGGGACTCTGGGATTATATCAACGACGTACGCCGGCAATATGGCACAACGATCTTTCTCACGACCCACTACATCGACGAGGCGGAAAACGTCGATAAAGTCTGTGTCATCAACCACGGGAAGATCGCTATTTGCGCCTCACCGGACGAAATGAAGCGCAGCCTGCTGCACCAAGAGTTAATTCTCGATGCGGAACAGCGGGACGACCTGCTGGACGAGCTGACGGGATTAAATCTCTCGTATAAAGCCAACGGACAGGTGGTCGTACCTTTCAGCGGAACAACCGCGCAGGAAGTGATCGCCGGGCTGAAAACACCATTGAATACGTTGAAGATTCATGAACCTTCCTTAGAGGACGCCTACGTCGAATTTTTGCATATAACTGGAGGTGCGATACAATGAACGATACATTGAGCGTCAAGCGCGTAACCCCTGTGCAAGGGATGATCACCAGCAAGCCGGTCGCCTTAGCACGCCGGAAATCCAAGGTCAGCCGCGAGTTAAATGCTGTCAGCGCGGTGCTGGCGCGGGAAATCACGCTATTCTTTAAATCCCCCGGCACGATCATCATGAGTCTGGCGATGCCGATCATCATGATGGGCATGATCGGCGGCAACATGATGCAGAATATGTCTTCCGGTTTAGGCTTTCAGCTCGGCGAGTTTATGCTGGTCGGTATGCTGGTCAACATGCTGTTTATGACCACGACGATGGGCATGGCCACATTGGTTGACGACCATGAAACCGATTTTAATCAAGAAATGCTGGTCTCTCCGGTCTCCCGCTACAGTCTGGTCGTCGGCAAAATCCTGGGGGCTTCTTTCGCAGCCATCGTCAGCATGGCGGGCACGCTGATCGTCGGGCTAATCATGGGAATCACCCTGCACATCGGGCAATTGCTCCTGATTTTAGCATTGTCACCCCTGATTTGCCTCTCAGGCGGCGCTTTGTCGATGATCCTCATCGGCTTGATCAAAAGCAAAAAGACGGCCAATTTTGCCGTCATGATTATCACTATGCCGCAAATGTTTCTCTCAGGCGCGATCATCCCGATCAGCAATTCGCATGGAGCATTGCTGGTGCTCAGTCGGCTCATGCCCATGACCTATTGTCTCGATCTGACGCGGGCTGTCGTCTATGCCGGGACGCCGGAATATAACAGCGTCGTGATGTTCAACCCGCTGATCAATTTCGCCGCGATTGTGGGGCTGACCATGGCCTGCTTAATCATCGGCACGTATTTTTTCGCCAGGACAGAAAAAAACCGCTAAATAACGCGGATAACCGCCTTCCAATATGCCAACCCTCGTCGCCGCAGCGTTTTTTTGATATAATTGAAAGATCCTATTCGATACGTATGAGAGGGGCGCTGTTGCATGGCTAAAAAAGTCAATTACGATCTGCAAGAAAACGCTGTAATGACAGAAACTCCCGCCTG
>JAITOV010000162.1 GCA_031289735.1 Peptococcaceae bacterium | reverse complement strand
TGGATTTACCACAAATAAAAGTGCTATACTACAAATATTAGCGGCGAAACTTCATTTGCTCAGTCCGCTGACGATCTTAGGCCGGGGGTATGCGCTAGCTTACGGACCGGACGGGCAATTGCTGCGCCGGTCTAGACAAGTGGAAGCGAATGATCAGGTGCATGTGTTGCTGCATGAGGGATCCTTACTTTGCCGGGTAGTGAAAAAGGAGAAAAAAGATGGTGGCGAAGAAAACGCAGCCTCCGGCGAAATCCTTTGAGCAAGGAATAGAAACATTGGAGGAAATCATTAAATCTCTGGAAGAACAGGAAGTGCCGCTGGAAAAGGCCTTAGATCTGTTCAGTGAAGGAGCCGCTTTGGTGCAATACTGCTCTGCGCAATTGGATCAGGCGGAGAAGAAGATGGAGATACTCTTAGAAGACGCGGCAGGCAACCTGCGTATAGAAACGGCGACGCTACAGACGGAAGGATGATGATCCGCTTTTGCTTGATCCGCTAAAATTTAAAACACAACTTCAGGCTTATGTGAATGACGTGGAAGCGTATTTGGCGAAGCTGCCCTGGTTAGCGGAAGAGGATATGTGTACGTGTATGCGCTATTCCCTGATGGGTGGAGGCAAGCGTATTCGCCCGGTGCTGGCTTTAGCGGCGGCTGAGACGTTGGGTGCGCAGCCGCTGGCGATCCTCCCGGCGGCTGCGGCGCTGGAGTTGATTCATACCTACTCCCTGATCCATGACGATTTGCCGGCGATGGACGACGATGATTACCGGCGCGGACGCTTAGCGAATCACAAGATGTTCGGCGAAGGGAAGGCTATTCTGGCCGGGGCCGGTTTATTGACCTATGCGTTTGAACTGTTGTCGGAGCCCTTGCCGGTCTCTGCGGATCAGCAACTGCGCGTGATCAGGGAAGTTGCTGCAGCCGCGGGATATGTGGGCATGATCGGCGGTCAGGCAGACGATTTGACGGCGGAAATAAAACTCAATGAAGGCCGGGATTTGAGTTTAGCGGAACTGGAGCAGATCCACCGGCGCAAAACCGGAGCGCTGCTGTTGGCGTCCGTGCGTTTAGGAGCGATGTTAGGCGGAGGCACAGATGAGCAAATCAGCGCATTGAGCGCTTACGCCCGGCATCTGGGATTGGCTTTTCAGATTAAAGATGATATTTTAGACTTGGAAGAGGATAGTGAGACGTTGGGCAAACCGGCCGGAAGCGATCTGCGCCGGGGAAAAGCGACCTATCCGGCCTTGCTGGGATTGCCTGAGGCCAAAATGTATTTGCGGGAACAGATCCGGCAAGCACAGGCGGCGCTGAGCGGTCTCCAAGGGCCGGTTGCTTTTTTAGCGGATTTAGCTGATTATATTGAACAGCGGCATTATTGAGGTGGAAGACGCATCATGGGATTTTTTGAGGGGATTGCCCATAACCATATTCTGCTGACAGCGTTAGGCGCATGGTTTATCGCGCAATTAATGAAATTCACGCTGAATCTGTTTTTACTGCGGGAAGTGGATTGGAGCCTTCTGCTCAGTTCCGGCGGGTTTCCCAGCTCGCATACCGCCTCCGTCATCGCCTTATCCTGCGGCGTTGGCAAATACTATGGTTGGGAATCGCCGCTGTTTGCGGTGGCAATGTTTTTCTCGGCGATCGTGATGTATGACGCTACCGGTGTCCGCAGGGCTGCCGGTAAGCAGGCGGAACGCATCAATCAAATGATCGATACGTATTATCAGGGATCCGATATTGCGCAAGAACGTCTGAAGGAACTCATCGGGCATTCGCCGTTTGAGGTGTTTTGCGGGGCGGCCTTGGGTATCATCATCGGTATGTTGATGTAGGAAGGAAAACAGTTCAAGTTGGCGAAAAAACGGAAAGCAAAGGGTTGGAAACACACACTATTTATCTTTATCTTGACCTTTATCGTGGCCACCGTGGTGGGCGGTATTTCGATTCAAGTATTGAATTATACGCAACTCTGGGTAGCCGTCCTCATATTATTACTGGTCATCTTGCTGCATGTTGGCTTTGATGTGATCGGGACGGCGGCCATGGCGGCTACGGAACCGCCGCACCATGCCCGGGCAGCGAAAAAAATCATGGGTGCGAAGCAGGCGATCCGCTTGGTTAAAAACGCCGACGTTGTCGCCACTTTTTCCAACGATATCATCGGGGATGTGACCTCAACCATTGGCGGGGCGATGGCGACCACCATTATTTTGGTTTTTATTCGGCAATATCCGTTCATGTCAGCCTACGAATTCTGGCTCAATACGCTGATTCTGGCGTTGGTGGCGTCTCTGATGGTAGCCAGCAAGGCGTTCAGTAAGACGATAGCCATGCAGCAAGCGAATGAGATTATCGGTTGGGTAGGTAAGCTTATGGTCGTGGTAGAAGGGCTGTTTCCCTGGCGAAATAGAGAGAAAAAAGAACGGAAAAATTAGGAGGATAAGAGATGGGTCTGCTCGAAGGGATCCATGGACCGGAGGATTTGCGTTCGCTGAATCTGCGGCAACGGCAAGAACTGGCGCAAGAAATACGACGGACCCTCATCGAGGTTGTGGCCGCCAATGGAGGTCACTTAGCCCCGAATCTGGGCGTGGTGGAACTGACGATTGCCTTGCATCGGGTATTCAACAGTCCGAATGATAAGCTGGTCTGGGATGTAGGGCACCAATCCTATGTGCATAAGATGCTGACCGGGCGTTTGGCGCAAATTCGTACGCTCCGCCAATGGCAGGGGTTATCCGGTTTTCCCCGGCGTGAAGAGAGTCCGCATGACTGCTTTTCCACGGGGCACTCGAGCACTTCGATCTCCGCAGCGATGGGTTTTGCCACGGCGCGGGATCTGCGCGGCGAGAAGCACTATGTGATCGCGGTGATTGGTGACGGGGCGATGACCGGCGGGATGGTCTTTGAGGCGCTGAATCATGCCGGACAGAGCGGAACGAATCTGATTGTCATTCTCAACGACAATGAAATGTCGATTTCGCAGAATGTCGGCGCGCTGTCGCAGTATTTGAATCGTTTGCGCTCGGATCCACACTATGCTGAACGAAAAAAAAATCTGAAGAATACTCTGCAGAGAATCCCGGCGATTGGCTCGAAAACTGTGCAAACGGCGCGTAAAGTCAAGAAGAGTTTGAAATACATGCTGGTTCCGGGATTGCTGTTTGAGGAGCTTGGCTTCACCTATCTGGGGCCGTTGGACGGACATGACGAAGCCATTCTGGAAAAAATATTGATCCAGGCGAAGCAGAAAAAGGGGCCAGTGCTCTTGCATGTGATTACGAGCAAGGGCAAAGGCTATGAACCGGCGGAGCAAAACCCGGATGTTTTTCACGGTGTGGGACCGTTTGATCCACTGACCGGGGAACTGAAAGCGGCGGGGACAAAACCGAGTTTCACCCAAGTGTTCGGTGAGGCGTTGAACGAACTGGCTCAGGGTGATCCGGAGATTGTGGCCATTACCGCGGCTATGTCCAGTGGTACGGGGTTAAGTCTGTTTGCCCAGAATTATCCGGCGCGTTTCTTTGATGTGGGCATTGCCGAGCAGCATGCGGTGACTTTCGCGACGGCGTTAGCCTGTAGTGGGTATAAGCCAGTGGTCGCGCTGTATTCAACCTTTATGCAACGGGCCTGTGATCAGATCCTGCATGATGTATGTATGCAGAATGCGCATGTATTCCTGGCGCTTGACCGGGCCGGGGTCGTGGGGGATGACGGATCTTCGCATCACGGTATTTTTGATATTTCTCTGCTGCGGGCGGCGCCAAATTTAGTGATCATGGCTCCTAAGGATGGTGATGAGCTGCGCCATATGCTCTATACAGGATTATTATATAACGGCCCGGTGTGTATGCGTTATCCGCGGGGTGAGGTTCCTGTCGCCGGGCATAACGCTGCTTGGCAAGAGATCCCGATCGGGCAGGCGGAAGTATTGCGGGAGGGCCGGGACGTGACGCTATGCGCCTTGGGACCGTTGGCCTATATGTGCCTGACAGCCGCAACTGAATTACGGCGGCGGCGCATTGAGGCCGGAGTCATCAATCTGCGCTTCGCTAAGCCGTTAGATAAAGAACTCATCCTGCGTCTGGCCATCGCGACCAAACATCTGATCATCCTTGAAGATCAGATCTTATCCGGCGGGGTCGGCAGTGCGGTTTTGGAACTACTGGCTGAAGAAGGCTTGACTGACGTTCAGGTCGAACGGATCGGGTATGCGGGGTTTGTGGAGCACGGTTCGATTGCGCAACTGCATGAGCAGTATGATTTGACGGTAGAAGGGATCATCAAGGCGGTGGAGCGAATGCGTTTGAGCAAGCGCCGTATCCATACGATGTAATAGCGAGGAGTTTGCGGGGAATCGTGAAGCAAGAGAAAGAACGGCTCGACGTATTGCTGGTTAAGCGCGGGATGACAGAGAGCCGGGAAAAAGCGAAAGCGGCGATTATGGCCGGTCTGGTCTTCGCCGCTGGGCAACGTCTGGATAAACCCGGCGTGGAGATTCCGGTGAACGCGGAGTTGGAACTGAAAGCAGACCCGCTTCCCTTCGTTTCACGCGGCGGATTGAAGCTGGCGAAAGCGATTGAACTTTTTCGTCTGAGCTTGGATGGAGTCGTCGCGGCGGATATCGGCGCCTCAAGCGGCGGTTTTACAGATTGCCTGTTACAGCAGGGGGCCTATCGGGTTTACGCTATCGATGTGGGATATGGTCAATTGCATTGGAAGCTGCGCAATGATCCGCGCGTGAGCGTGCTGGAGAGAACCAATGCCCGTTATTTGACCGAGGATTCCTTGCCGGAGCAGATGGATTGGGTCGTAACGGATGTTTCTTTTATCTCGCTGAACAAGATTTTTCCGGCGATCGGGCGTATACTAAAGGAGACAGGGCAAGTGGTGGCTTTGATCAAACCGCAATTTGAAGCGGGCCGGGAATACATTGGCAAACGCGGTGTGATTAAGGATCCACAGATTCATCGGCAGGTGATCACGCGCGTACTGGAAGACGCGGAGCAACTTGGATTTCAGATCAAGGGACTGAGTTATTCGCCGATTCGCGGACCGGAAGGGAATATTGAATTCTTGGCTTGGCTGGGGCGGACGGACGCACAGATAGATTGGCGGGCCGGCGTAGGCGCCGTGGTTCAGGAAGCGCAAGAGGGGGCGCGGTAAGCTATGAAGAAAATTGGCATATGGGGGAATTTCAGCTTAGCAGAGACGGTACGGGTAGCCGATCAGATGGAAACGTGGCTGACGGAGCGCTCTTGTCAGGTGTTTCGCGATTGGCAGGCATTTGAACAGGAACATGTGGAAGGTATCATCTCATTGGGCGGGGACGGAACGTTGCTGGCAACCGCTAGAGAAGCGGCGATCTGGGAGATCCCGGTCCTGGGTATTAATTTCGGGCGCTTGGGCTTTCTGTGCGAAATCGAGCGGGAAGATATCTGGGAGGCTCTCGCATCCTTGCTCAATGGCGCCTATACGATTCAGCAGCGAGCGATGCTCGGTGTGGAGATTCACACGAACGGCGCGCCAGAGGTACATAAGATAGCGCTGAATGACGTGGTCTTTGCCAGGGAAGCCGGGGAGAGTCAAATCATTCTCCAGGCGGATATTTCCGGAGAACCGTCGGTGCGCTATCCGGCGGACGGATTGATCATTGCTACGCCGACCGGTTCGACGGCCTATTCCTTGTCTGCCGGCGGTCCGGTGGTCAGCCCGGACGTGGCGGGAATCATCATCACGCCGCTGGCGGCGCATTCCCTCTCGGCCCGGCCGATGATCGTGTCCCAGAAGGAAGTGATTGAGATCACCTTGGCCAGAGGTAAGCTCTGCCGGGTTACTTGCGACGGAAAATATCACTTAAATATCCGCCCGAATGACCGGGCCTTGATCCGCGTCTCAGATTTACAAGCCCGGCTGATTCATTTGGGAACGCGCAGCTTCCCCAAGATCGTGCGGGAAAAACTGATGGATCGTTGGCATGATGCATGATGCTTCAACGAATGAAGGGTCGGGAGAAAGTATGAAAGCTCAACGTCGCAGGAAGATTCAACAATTCATCGCGCAAGAGACGATCCACACGCAAGAGGAGTTAGCCGAAAGATTGCGACTGGAGGGATTTCAGGTGACTCAGGCGACGGTTTCGCGTGATATCAAAGAGATGGGGCTTATGAAAATCCTCGGTCAAGATGATGAATATCACTATGCGATTCCGGGTGAAGCAGTGTTTGTCAACGGGCTGGACAATCTGCGCCGTAGAGCGCGGGAAGTTGTCGTCAGTGTGAATGACAGTGAAAATCTCGTGATCATTCGCACGACTCCGGGGAACGCGCAAGCACTCGCTTCTTTAATCGATGCCAGCCGCTGGACGGACGTCGTGGGCACAGTAGGCGGAGACGATACGGTTCTGGTGGTGGTCAAACCGAAAGAAGCTGTGCCGGAAGTCAGGCAACGGTTTATGGATCTCATGGGATAGGGGGCTCTGTGGATGCTGGCGGAACTGCTGATCGAGAATTTTGCCTTGATGGAAAACGTGCGCTTGAGTTTGCGCCGTGGTTTGTCTGTATTTACCGGAGAAACCGGCGCCGGCAAGTCGAGGCTGGCCGATGCGCTGGGCATTCTGCTGGGCGGGCGCGCCGAATCAGACTTGATTCGTTTCGGAGAAGAACGCGCGCGTATCGAAGGCGTGTTTACGGAGCTGGGAGCGGAATTAGCGCTCAGGCTGGAGGGGGCCGGTTATCCGGCTGAAGACGGGCAGTGGATATTGTTTCGCGAATTAAACCAGAACGGCAAGAACATCTGCCGTATTCAGGGTCGCGCCGTACCGCTCAGCCTGTATCGGCAGCTGTGTGCCGGATGGGTTGATATACACGGACAAATGGAGCATCAAAGTTTACTCAATCCTGCCTTGCATCGCTGTTTGTTAGATGCTTTGGGCGGGGTGGAACAGCTGGGTCAGGCGGATGAGGTCCGTGCGCTGGCGCTTGCTTGGCGCGCGTTAGGCAAGCAGGAGCGGCAGCTGGTAGAGGAAGTACAAGAACGCCGGCAACGCTTGGAGAATATTCAAGGCCAAATAGCGGAGATTGATGAGATTCATCCGGAGCTGGGTGAAGAAGAGCGTTGGCAGCAGGAAAAGAAACGCCTGGGCAATGCGGAGAAGATCAGTCGTCTGAGCGAGGAAGTGTATCGGACGCTCTATCTGGGTGATGACTATGCGCGCTCCGCCCTGGATACCTTATCGGTGGTGCGTAAGGGCTTAAACGATCTGGTCCGTTTGGATGAGCATAGTGCGGCCTTGGCGGAACTTTCCGGGAATGTCTATTTTGCCGCTGAAGAATTGGTGGGTGAGCTGAAGACCTATTGTGATCAGCTATGCTTCGAACCGGAACGTTTGAATTGGCTGGAGGAACGCCTGCACCAATTGCAGCGCTTGCGCAAATACGGCGCGTCTTTAGCGGAGGTCTTAGCCGTGCGTGAGAGTTTGGAGCTGGAATCGGATGAACTGAGGCATTTAGAACGCGATTTAGAGCGGCTCAAGCAGGAGCAAGCGGACACTTTGCGCCAATATGACCGCGCGGCGGAGCAGCTATCCTCCTTACGCGAAGCATGCGCCCAGGCGTTTCAGGAAGATGTCGCCGGGGAACTGGCGGATTTGAGCTTAGAAAAGGGCAGACTATTGGTGCAGATGCACAAGCATGACGAGCCTTCACCGGAAGGCCGGGAAACCATTGAATTCTATTTCAGTGCGAATCCGGGTGAGCCGCTGAAGCCGTTAGCTAAGGTAGCCTCTGGCGGAGAAATGTCCCGCTTGGTGTTGGCGCTGAAGAGTTTACTGGCCCGGGTGGAGAGCGTGGATGCTTTTGTTTTTGATGAAGTAGATAGCGGCGTCGGCGGACGTATCTTGCAGAAAGTCGGAGAAAAACTAGCCGGAATCGCTATGGATCGTCAGGTTTTTTGCATTACGCACGCCGCTTATGTAGCCGCTTATGCGGATGAGCATTTCGCTATCATTAAGGAGAGCGAGGGCGAGCGTACGCGCACGCAGGTCGTTCGCTTGGACGAGGAAGCAAGGGTGCGTGAGCTGGGGCGTATGCTCGGCGGAGACCAGGACGGGATGGCGCAGACGCATGCGCGGGAATTGTGGAAGAGTTTGCGACAGACAAAGCAAAATACACAGCAGTAACGATGTGACGCATACATACTATCCGGCTCAGCGCGGCAAACTAAATAGGGCATAGTAAAATAAAAGGGGCAGCCGGTAACTGTCCTTTATTTTTTCGATCGAATCAGAAAATCGATCGCTCATAGGATCATTGATTTTATTTCTTATGCGCGAATCGGCGAAACAAATTAATTCAAAAATTGCTTTTGCTTGACGCGTTGAACAATGCTTAGAAAAACACCCAAGCTTTTGATAGAATGACGCTCCATTGATCTGGACAATTTAATGTTAGTCTCGCGCTAAAATCAAAAAACGCAACGAGTGAAAAGAAAGGAGAAGGATGGGAACAAGCTTAGGGACAAAAGACAATGGAGGGTGAAGAGATTGAGGACGAAGAGAGTCGTGTCTGTCCTGGCGGTGCTTCTCTGTGCCTTCCTAAGTCTGCATCCACTATGCCAGGAAATAGCCAGGCTTCCTCAGATTCAGCAGCAGCAGTATCGGGACGGACAGGAAATGCATATCGGCAGTCTGTGGAGCCAGATGATTCGGCAAGACCTCCGGATGCAGGACGATGTGGCTGTTCCGGCCGGTAATTTTAAGGCAACGCGCGTATCTTATAAATTGTTTGGCATCTTTTCCATTAAAAATACTGAAGTCCAGGTCATGCCGGCAATCAAACTCTGGCCAGGCGGACAATCCATCGGAGTCAATCTTCAGACCAAAGGCGTGATGGTCGTCGGTCAAGCGCCGGTTACGGCGCAAGATGGCAAGAAATATTATCCGGGCCGGGATGCCGGCATCGAAACCGGAGATACGCTTTTAAAGATGAATCAAGCGGACGTTCTGACAGATCAGGATGTAGCTGAGGCGGTGAACAAAGCGGGAGATAAAGATGAGCGCCTGGAGATCCAAATTCAGCGTCACGGTCAGGTAATCACCAAGAACGTCGCCCCGATATTCTGTGCGGAAACCGGACGATATCGCATTGGGCTCTATGTGCGGGATCAGGCGGCTGGTGTGGGAACGCTGACGTTTATCGATCCGGCGACGCAGAAATACGGCGCATTAGGACACGTGATTAATGATGCGGATACACATCAACGTATCGAGATCCTACAGGGAAAAATCGTCGCCTCCTCTGTTCAGTCGATTGAGAAAGGGAGAAAAGGTCATCCGGGAGAAAAAATCGGTTCCTTCTTAGCGAATTCAAGCTTCAATGGCACGATTGATCAGAATACCGTAAACGGAATATTTGGCCAATTTAGCGGAGAGATCAAAAATCCCTACTTCGCGGAGCCAATTGAAGTGCGCTGGGCAGCCGAAGTGCATGAAGGAGCGGCAAAAATCTATACCGTAATCCAAGGGGAGAAGATAGAAGAATTTGCAGTAACGATTGAACGGGTATTATCGAATAGAACAGACAGCAAGAATATGATCCTGCGCGTTACAGACGAGCGCCTGATAGAGGCTACCGGCGGGATCATTCAAGGAATGAGCGGCAGCCCGATAGTACAAGATGGCAAGATCATCGGAGCGGTCACGCATGTATTCATCAATGATAGTTTGCGTGGTTATGGCGTCTTTATTCAAAATATGTTAAAAGACAGTAAGGTGTTGCAGGAACAAGAAGCCGCATAAGATGCTTCAGTGGGAAGATGATGCAACGAATCATCTTCCCACTGGTCTAGGGAGCGCTTGTAGAGCGGAGATTTGTCTTGAAGATGGTAGATTTAAAATTTATTAGAAGGATTTGGGAAAAGACTTGTCGAATAACTTGCGTATAGAAAAAATATCTAGAAAGAAATGAAAGAGTATGTAGTTCGTGGAGGTTGCAAAACGTGCAGAAGATGATTCGTGTGTTGACAGTGGACGATAATGTGGAATTTGTAGATATCCTGAAAGCATATATAGACGGTCAAGAAGATCTCTTGTTCTGCGGTGCGGCGTACAATGGTTTAGAAGCGCTGGAGGTGATATATAAAGAGAATCCCGATGTAGTGCTATTAGATCTCATCATGCCGCATTTAGATGGTTTAGGAGTGCTGGAGAAATTACAATCCTATCCGATCAGACCGAAAGTAATTATTTTAACAGCATTTGGTCACGAGCAGATGACGCATCGGGCTGTGAATCTGGGAGCGGATTATTTTGTCCTAAAACCTTTTGATCTGAATATCCTGGGGGATCGCATCAGGCAATTATTAGGGAAACCCATGGACATGCCTGCGCGTGATGAGGTGAGCTTGGTAAACCGGGGTTTTGGAGTGGAGGCTGCTTACGCGAATAGTATTAAGTATTACGATGTGGAAGTCACGCGCGTGATCCATCAAATGGGCGTGCCAACCCATGTCAAAGGATATCAATATCTACGGGACGCCATCGTCGCGGTCATTAAGGATTTAAGTTTGTTGGGAGCGATAACGCGGCAGCTATATCCGATGATTGCTGAGAAATATCAGACGACGCCGAGCCGGGTGGAGCGGGCGATCAGGCATTCGATCGAACTGGCTTGGGATCGGGGGAATATTGATTTGATGAACAAATTCTTTGGTTACACGATAGATCTGGTGCGGGGAAAACCGACAAACTCTGAATTTATCGCGATGGTGGCGGATCGGCTGCGCATGTCAAATATGAATATGATCGATCGGACGAAAGATTAAATACGTAGCCTATGGTTCAACGATGTTCTTAAAGAGACCGCCGAAAAAGGCGGTCTTTGCTTTTCTGCGCTGTTTGCTGTTCATGATGATCCGATGTGCGTATGGCCGCAGTTCAGGCAGATCCATACAGCGTCATGCGGTTTAGCAAAGACTTGAACCTGCTGAGATGGGGGGATCACTCATTTTTTTTGCAACCTCCCTTAATATTTTGAATTGTTTTGCCGATAATCTCTGTGAAATGAAATTCATGCGCTAAGCCGATGAAGCATTGTTTTCAACAAAGCAACAGTTGTCGCCAACACAGTAATAAGTGAAAGAGGTATAGAACAGATGAAATCAAGTGATGCGCGTTTTATGAGATGGGTGCCGTTTCGGTTTGCCCTTTGTGGGATGATCCTGGCGGCAATCGCCTTAGGGGTTGTGGCGGTCGTGTCCAACCGGATCATCATCTGGATCGTTTTAACCTTGATTTTGACATTCTTTGGCTATTACGTCGGCTGGAATATTCGCGAACTATACATAGAAATTTATACGGATAAGCTGACGCGGGTCGGTAACAGAAATATGTTCCATCAGAAAATGCAGGAATGTTTGCTGGCTGTGCGGGAGCAACGATTGCGCGATGTCTCCCTGGCGATGATTGATATCGATCATTTTAAAAAAGTGAACGATACCTATGGTCATATGGCCGGTGATCAGGTGTTGAGTGAATTAGCGACCCTCCTGAAACGGTCAACGCGTAAAACGGATGTCGTCATCCGCTGGGGTGGCGAAGAATTTGTGGTGATCCTGCCGAACGCCAAATTGACAGGCGCGCATGCTTTCATGAATCGGATGCGCAGCACGGTAGAATCACATCACTTCGAGGAGCTTGGAGATCATGGCGCTATTACGATCAGTGTCGGGCTCAGCGCTTATAAAGAGCTAGAGAGCTCCGGCGTCGATATGACGGAAGATGCCACCAAAATCTTGTTGACGGCGGCAGACAATGCTTTATACGAAGCCAAAAAATATCGCAACGAAGTAGCCGCTTATCACGCCAGCCGGGGAAAACGGCTTGAGCGTTCAGATAAGGCGGCGTCAGAGCGGCAAACCGCTATATAGTTCTGAGGACGATCTTGACAAAGAGAGGGTAATGATCCAATAATATGGAGAGTTACACCTTCCTTTTGTATGAGGAATAGGAGGAAAGTATGAGCGATTTAAGTGAAACACGCCTGAACGGCGAAGTCGTCTTTCAGGGGAAGTTTTTACGCGTGGAAAAAGATGAGGTATGCTTGCCGAATGGAAAAAAATCTTCACGGGAGGTCATTCGTCATCCTTCAGCCGTAGCCATCGTAGCCAGGCAGGATGACGATTTGATTCTGGTACGGCAATACCGCTATGCCCTGGGGGTAGAAACGGTGGAGATCCCGGCAGGGAAAATGGAGCAGGGAGAAGATCCGGATCTGTGTGCCCAGCGGGAGTTGCGCGAGGAAACCGGTTACAGCGGACACCTGACGCTGGCTGGCAGTTATTATAGCACGCCGGGGTTTACCGATGAGCGGATGTATCTCTACTTAGCGACCGATCTGGCATGGGCGCCTCTGACTCCGGATGAGGATGAATTTCTGCATGTAGTGCGTATACCGATTCGACAGGCGATTGAGGACGCGATCAGCGGTAAGTTTTACGACGCTAAAACCATTTTGGGTGTTCTCCTGGCACAGGCAAAGGGCTTTTTGAGTGCAGAGAGCGTTCCTGGAAAATAATAAACCGGTATACTTGTCCGCCTTTTTTCATACATATGCCTTAAAGGGGTGTGAAAGGGGCGATCGCCGGATGCTGCGAGGGAATTATGGGCGTTTGCAAGAGCATATCAGCCAATACTGGCTGATTTATCTTACGATATCCGGTGTTTATCTGGCGGGATTGATTTTCGGAATTTTTGGCGTAGGGGCATTAGGCAGCGCGGAAGTGATCCGTTTGACTGAATTTGTCGATGGTTTATTAAAGAACCAACTGCAGGCGCTGGATCCCGTATTTCTCAAGATGCTCGCCAGGGATACCCTGATTCTCATGGGCGGTATCTGGCTCTTGGGCTTGACCGTCGTGGGTACGCCGCTGATCTATTTGATCATCTTTACGCGTGGGTTTATTCTGGGATTCACAGTGAGTTTTTTGCTCGGGGTCAAAGGCGCGGCAGGCGCGATCTTGGTGTTGATCACGATTGTTATCCCTGCCTTGCTCCATATTCCGCTGCTTTTTGCCGGGGCGGCGTTGGCGATGATGTTTTCGATTTTACTCCTGCGCGGCAAGGCGCGGGGGGAATCTCTGGGCCGTGAGTTCTTGCGGTATACGCTGGCGGCGCTGATCGTCGGCTGCGGCGCTGTGCTGACCGGAATTGCGCAAGGATATTTCTCTGTGTTGGGCGTGCATTTCATTGGGCTATAGACAATCTGTCGGCGCATACACCTGATAACAGGGTGAGAATGATGCGTAAACGGAGTTGGGCCGGTTTTTTTCTATACATACTCAGAATTCTGCTGCTCTTGATTCTGCTGGCGGTGGTACTGCCAAGATTCGCGGCACTGGGACAAACCTGGCTCTTTCACCTGTGGCATGATGCGAAGGAGCGCATACCGCGGGGCAATTCCTTCCGGGTAGAAGCGCCGTTGCCGCGGCAGGAAATAGCCAGGGATCTGACGAAATAGGGGATAGAGACCCTAGCAAGGGAGGCGTGCTCCATGGAATCCTCTGAAGCGCTGTATAAGCATTTTCTAACCTATTTGCGCGTGGAACGGGGTTTAGCGCAGAATACGACGCTCGCTTACAGCCGGGATTTAACGCGTTTGCAACGGTTTTTACAAGCGAAGCAACTCGATCCCTTGACCTGTGGCGGTAACGATATTTTTTTGTTTATTTATCAATTGAAAGAACAACAGATGGCGTCGCGGAGTATTGCCCGCTGTATTGCGGCTCTGCGAGGCTTTTTCGCCTATGTGCTCAGTGAAGGGCTGCGTTCGGATGATCCGACGACGTACATCAATACACCAAAATTGGAACAGAGCTTACCAACCGTCTTGTCGGAACAAGCCGTGGATAAACTCATGCAAGGCGGCGTGACTCAAACCGATTTGGACATCCGTAATCTGGCGATGATCGAGTTATTATATAGCAGCGGGCTGCGCGTGTCAGAAATGGTTGGCTTGCGCGTGGAAGATGTCTCGCTGGACGTGGGTTATGTACGCTGTCTGGGCAAGGGCAACAAGGAACGGATCGTTCCTTTAGGCGAGCTGGCGGCCCAAGCCGTGCAGCGCTATCTGGACGGCCCGCGCTACAGGCTGCGCCGCAAAGGGGTCACAGATATATTATTCTTAAACGCGAAGGGTAAGCCGTTAACCCGGCAGGGGTTTTGGCTGATTCTCAAAGCCTGCGCGAAAGCGAGCGGCTTAGATCAGAACATCTCGCCGCACACGCTCAGACATAGCTTTGCGACGCATCTGCTCGATCATGGCGCGGATTTGCGTTCGGTACAGGAAATGCTGGGCCATGCCGATATATCCACGACGCAAATCTATACCCATTTGACGAAGCAATACATTTTGGAGGTTTTTCGCAAAGCGCATCCGCGTGCGCAGTGAACGAGTCAGCAAGTCAGCGAAGGAAAAGGAGAGAATTGTATGCCGCGCAGAGTAGTTTTAATTGTCTTGGACAGCGTAGGTATCGGAGCGCTGCCGGACGCGTATCTGTATGGAGATGAAGGCAGCCATACTTTGGGCCATATTTGCCGTTTGCGGGAGAATATCGCTATACCGTATCTGGCGTCCTTCGGTTTAGGGTGTATCGAACCGCTCCACGGGGTTCCGCCGGCGAGCGCTCCACTCGCCGCGTATGGGAAAATGGCGGAGCATTCCCAGGGTAAGGACACGATCACCGGACATTGGGAAATCGCCGGGGTTTTTCTGGAACAGCCCTTACGCACCTTTCCCCAGGGTTTCCCGCAAGTCTTTATCAGCGCTTTCGAACAGGTGATCGGGCGCCGGACCCTGGGGAACGAAGTAGCCTCCGGTACCGAGATTATCCAGCGTTTAGGCGCGGAACACGTCCGTACGGGATCCCCGATTGTTTACACATCGGCGGATTCGGTCTTCCAGATAGCCGCGCATGAAGAGGTGATCTCGCTGGAGGAATTACTGCGCATCTGTAGTAGCGCCAGAGAGATGCTGACCGGCGATCTGATGGTTGGCCGGGTGATCGCCAGACCGTTTCTGGGAGCGTCGGCGGGAAATTATTACCGCACGGCAAACCGGCATGACTATGCCATCGAGCCTCCGGGTAAGATCCTGCTCGAGTATATCGTGGAGCGTGGATTGGACGTGATGGCTGTTGGCAAGATCAAGGATATTTATACCGGGCGCGGCATTACCGACTCTGTGCACATTGAGCATAATATGGATGCCGTCGATAAGACGTTGTGTTATTTGCAAGAGAATAAGAGCGGTTTGATCATGGCGAACTTAACGGATTTTGATATGGTTTACGGGCATCGTAATGACGTGCAAGGGTATGGACAAGCCTTGGAGGAATTCGACGCGCGTCTGCCGGAGATCATGGCGCTGTTGCAAGCGGAAGATCTATTGATCATCACGGCGGATCATGGTTGCGACCCGTTTACACCCAGCACGGATCATTCGCGCGAATATGTGCCGCTGCTGATCTATGGTGCGGGCGCGCGTCCCGGCGTGCATCTGGGCGTGCGTTCGAGTTTTGCCGATTTGGGTGCAAGCATAGCGGAATACTTAGGGACAGCGCCGTTAGAGCATGGCGTTAGTTTCTGTGCTAGTTTGCTTAAATAATGGGGTCAAGATGATTCTTAAAGGATGAGGTGGAAAGAATGATGCTGAGTGAATCTGAGATGAACATCAAGCTTGCCGAGACGAAACGCTATCTCCTGGCGCAAGGGAGTCTAGAGGAAACCCCGGCGTTAGGAATTATTCTAGGTTCCGGTTTAGGACGTTTAGCTGATCTGGTGGAGAACCCGAAGGTTATTCCCTATCGGGAAATTCCTAATTTCCCGGTTTCGACAGTTGCCGGGCATGCCGGACAACTGGTGTTCGGCTGGGTCGAAGGTAAATATGTCATGGTTATGCAAGGGCGTTTCCATTTTTATGAAGGGTATGACATGGCGGAAGTGACCTATCCGGTGCGCGTGATGCAGGCTTTGGGCCTGAAGGGATTGATTGTGACGAATGCCGCCGGCGGAGTGAACTTCGATTTTAAAGCGGGGGATCTGGCGCTGATTACGGACCATCTGAACATGTTGGGCGTCAACCCGCTACGTGGCGCGAATCTCTCCGATTTCGGAGCGCGTTTCCCGGATATGAGTGAAGCGTATGATGTGGAATGGCGTAAGCGGGCCTGGCAAACAGCGCAAGAAATGGGGCTGCCGCTGCAAAAGGGAGTCTATGCCGCGTTCTCGGGACCCAGTTATGAAACTCCCGCCGAGATCTGTTACGCCCGGATGATGGGGGCGGATATGGTCGGAATGTCTACGGTACCGGAAGTGATCGTGGCCAATCACGGCGGTATGCGTGTCTTGGGGATTTCGTGTATTACCAATATGGCGGCAGGGGTTTTGCCGCGGAAGTTGAGCCATGCGGAAGTGATGGAGACGGCGCAGCGGATCGAGACGGAGTTTGTCCGCTTCGTGGCTAACGTCGTACGGGTGTTATAGACATCAGGAAAGAGGCGGAACATGCGCGCGGTTGATATTATTGAGAAGAAACGTAATGGGGGAGAACTCTCCCGTGAGGAGATCCGCTGGCTCATTCACATGTATACTTCAGGCCAGATTCCTGATTATCAGCTGTCCGCCTGGGCGATGGCGGTGTATTTTCAGGGCATGACGACGCAGGAGACGGCGGAGTTGACGCTGGCCATGGCCCAAAGCGGCGAGACACTGGATCTGACGGCGATTCAACCGCCATGCGTGGACAAGCACAG
>JAITOV010000148.1 GCA_031289735.1 Peptococcaceae bacterium | reverse complement strand
ACCGTTAGCGTTATCGTCCATGACTGTTTCCAAAGCCGCAAGCTTCTGATTCAATCTTCAAGCCAGTGGGAAGCGCGAGCGTGGCGAAGCTGATGGGCGTGGACGCTTGGCAGCACTTCCGGGCATGTTTCGCGGGCAACAGCAGCGAGAGATTTAAGACGGCTGCTCACTGCCGTTTGACTCATTTTCTTGTGTTGTCCGCCGTTTTTTGAATAGAATACATATGCTTCCGGATCGGGTTTATCATCGTGGAAATCCCGAAGGTAGTTTTTTAGATACTCAACAGACTTTGGATCCAGGCTAAGCGTTCTGATTTTTTGGCCTTTTCCAATAAACACTACATAGGGGGATCCCTCCATAAGATGAAGCTGTTCTACTTTCAGCGACAGCATCTCATCAAGTCTCGCTGCGGTCCCATACATCGTGACAATTAAAGTTTGGTCACGCCGCCCGGCAGGAGTTGAGGTATCCGATGCCGCAATTAATGCTGTTACAGCGTCCCTGCTCATTCCCGACACTTTCTTTTCCGTCGTTTTCATACGCTTGATCTTGGTAGCCTCGAAGCTGAATTGAAGTGCCCCTACTTCACGTTGCCCAAGATAGCCAAGGAATTTTCTGATGCCAGCAAGCCGGTTATTGCAGGTTTCAGGGGAACAGCCTCGTTCTTTGCGCATCCATCTCATCCATTCAACAATCGTATCGCTGCTGAAGCAGTCATAACTCAGAGTCTCCTCTCTGACCCCTTTCGCTTCGAGGTAGGCAATGAACAATGACAGCGCCATTTCATGCGACCGAATTGTATGTTCGCTTTTCCGGTACGTCTCGTAGTCATTGAGAAACTCCCGGATCCGCCTGGCAATGACGACAGCCTCTTTTTCAGATTTTTTCATATTCATTCTCCTCCATATCAATGTCGTAGATGTTCTTTTTTGCCCAGTTCAGATCAGGGACTGTGTTATTAAAGTTATTGCCCGTCAATCTGCTGAGAATACCGCTCAGCGCCGGCACAAGCGAGTAATAATATTTGGTGCTTTCGATGTCGCTGTGTCCCATGCTTCTGCTTAGGTATAAAAGTTTATCAAAGAAGTCGAAGCCCTCGCCAATCTACTGGTTGATATTTTCAATGGCATAATTATGCCTGAGGTCATACGCCACCGCATGGGCGGTATTATGTATAGCCCAAAGTTTTCTGAAATTCACCACAACCCACTGGCTTGACAGGCAAAAACCCCTGGCTGACGAGAAGAAGTATTCCCTTTCCGGATACAGCACCCGCATAGTGCTGTCATAGCGGTTCATGAGAACCATCATGGTATCATGCAAAACAACAAAATGCTGGGAAGAACCCTTTGAATGACGAACGTTGAGGACGCCGTTTTCCAAGTTAACGTCGTCAGCCCGGAGCCACCTCGCTTCATTGAGCCTGATTCCACTGCTGTATAAAAGCCGGAAGAATACCGGCACGGTAATCCTCCGTAAAAGAACGTCGCGTTTGCGCGGCGTAGCTGGGAGGTTGTCACAAGCTCTGAAAAAGTTTGCCAACTCATCATCCGTGAATGCGTGGGGAATATATGTGCGGGGCATTTTTACTGGTATTGTCGGGGCATTGATCCCGGTCAAATTGCGCTCTTTCAAATAATTAACGAAATGAAAAATTACATATATCCTCCCTCGGTGGGTATTGCTTAGTTCCGAATCGCGTTTGCGGCACCAACTGTCTACCATTTCCTGTGTCAATTCCAATACCCATGGGAACATCACTTCACAATGGCGATCAAAAAGATGTAGATTTTGGCGGTCACAGTCATTCCAGCGGCCTGACGCCTTTCGAAAAGCAACAAAGGATTCCATCGCGGGAGCGAGAAATGATTCATATTTCTGCATCGGGAAACACCTCCAAAGATACGGGAAAGCGTTCGATGCTCAGAGCGCAATCCTTTAAATTAGTGTGGTTGGCGTAACTGTACGTCTCAATTGAACGAGGATTGACATGTCCGACAATAGCGCTGATAATCGGCTGCTTGATCCCGTTACCCATCAATGTCGTTACCAGATGATGCCGGGAGATGTGAAACCCTTTTCTGTCGCCCTTTTCTTGGCGTATCCCTAACGCATTCATAATGCTTTCTGAAGCTCTCCATGCGGCCTCGTCTGATATTCCCCCGAACGGAGCATTCCAAGTAAGAAATAATGCCGTGCAACTGCTGGCAGGCCGTTCTTGGGTTGCATAATCATAGATGGCATTGCCAACCGCAGTCAGCAAAGGGAGTTCTAACGGCTGCTGTGTTTTCCGCTGGATAATGCTTATGACATCACGATCCCAATCAATTGATTTCAGTTCCAGTGTCGCGATATCGCCGCTTCGCATACATAGTGAACGGCAATCTGGCCAATCGCCCTGTCCCGCAATGTGAGTGCATTTGACATGTCACCGAGCGCGTCAAGAATTTTCCGGTGCTCATCCGCTGTAAGATACTGAACATTTTTTCTTGTTCTCCGCAGCATTGGGATAAATGACAACGCTTTCTCGCAACCCTCCGCATCTATCGGCATACAGATCTTCAAAAAATGGGAAATCGTCCAGCGATAGCTGCTGCCTTTAATCGGCCTCATATCGGATGATATAAAGAACGACAACACGGTTTCTTCTTTGACGTCAGCCAATCTGTGTATGCCTGCCTCTTGGAGAAAACTTAGAAAACATGAGGATTCATTTTTCCATACGGTAGCAGTGGCTTTTTCGACCCCGCGTTCTAATTCAGCTCGATAGAAATTATCCACAAGTGCCTTGAACGTCAGCTCAAGTCTGGTATACGCGCCTTTCTTAATAAGTTTGGAATCCTTTCCGTCAGGCAATTTCCCATAAAGGTCGAACTCCATAATTACGCCCAGATATGCACGTTTGCGTTTGTAATTGTTATGAGTATTTGAAGTTTGCTCATAATATTTACAAACATCAGGATAATCGGCCCAATTATGATATTCACTCTCCGCCAGAATCCACTCAATAGCCTTGTGAATACCTTTGGTATAGACTTCTGAATATCCGATTTCCTCCATACCGGAGAGTAGCTGGTGATACTTGTTTCTGAGGTTTTCTAAATCCATGACTAAATCACACCTTTCACTGATAAATTGTAGATACAGAGCAATTTGTAGGTCCGCTTATGGAAAACCGCTTCTTGAACAATGCCGCCAACTTAATTCTACCCGTAATAAAGATGTTGCTTATCGTTTTCAATAAAAATACCCACTGCATATTTGTGCGCAGTGGGCAACTTGGTTAAACTAATCGTTTGGTGTGATGTGCTTGATCACTGACAAGTAAAAATCAAAACATTTTTATTGCAAAAACCGCACCATCCTGAGGTTTGAACCAGAATTTCATTCCATATTCTGATTTTATTTATGTTATGATAATACGGGTCTTTGATGATGTCCATCGGGTTTGACATTTCAATCCCATGCTGTGCGAAGGACAAAACCGTTTCCTTATTTGTTTGCCTTCCGATAATAAAAGCCGTTCATAAAGTGAAGTGCCGATTTGCCGTTTCGACAACGAAAACTTTATAACTCCGCGCCGCGCTCCCGGCGTTTCGCCTTTGGTTCGGCGGCTTTCAGACTATTCAAGCCGCGCAACGCTTGCGGTTTTTTTTGCTTGCATTATAATGAGCATAGATAAGGGGGTCTGCTCTATGAATACGTTAATCGCCGTAGCCATTGCTCCGTGCGGGGTAGGGGATGAGTTGGCGCCTGCGGTCGCTGAAGTGATCCAAGTGATCCGCGCGTCGGGGCTGCCGAATCGTACCACGGCGATGTTTACAGAAATCGAGGGCGAGTGGGATGAGGTCATGCGGGTGGTCAAAGACGCCGCGTTTCGGCTGGCTGATCAAGGGATCCGGACGGAAGTGGTGCTGAAAGCGGATATTCGTCCGGGGTTTACGAATATGCTGCATAGCAAAATCGAGAAAGTGAACGATATTTTGGGAGGATGATCAAGGTGGAAGATCAAAGAACATTTTCATGCAGTGATTGCGGCGTACTGAATTGCTACCATCGCGAAAAGGATTTTCCTGAATTATGCGTGGGTGAAAATACTTCCCGCGAAGAATTCGCGCAGGTGACAGAACTCTACCGCAGTGATCCGTTTGTCTCGAAGATCGCGTATGCCGCCGCCGAGATTGAAGGTACGTACTACGGCCGGTTGACGCGCGTGGAGGAAATTATCGCTTTTGCCAGGCGGATTGGAGCGCAGAAGATCGGCATCGCTACGTGTATCGGTCTGATGAACGAAACGAAGACATTCGTGAAGATCTTGCGGGCGCATCATATCGCGAGCTATACCGCGGTCTGTAAGACAGGTTCGCTGGATAAAACCGAGATCGGGATACCGGAAGATTTGAAAGTCAATCAAGGCTGTTTCGAGGGGATTTGCAATCCGGTATTGCAAGCGCACATCCTGAATCGTGAACAAACGGATTTGAATATCATCATGGGGCTGTGTGTAGGGCACGATTCTCTGTTCATCAAGTATTCCACAGCGCCGGTGACTACGCTGATCACGAAGGATCGGGTATTAGGCCATAACCCGGCGGCCGCGCTGTATAGTTTTTACTACGCGAAACTGTTGGAAGATCAGGATATTTAGTGAACGAATGGCGCGGGCGGTAAAATATTAATAAAGTTTGTAGTTATCATTAGGCAATTCATTTTACAACTTTCCTTGACTATTCCTGATACCTCGACTAATATAAAATAAGAATTTATATTAGTCGAGGTGTTGTGATGTATATCAAACGCGCTCTGGAAGACGCCGTCCTGAGAATCTCTCAAACGTTTCCGGTTTTGCTTGTGACCGGGCCGAGGCAATCCGGGAAGACGACACTGCTAAAGCAGCTTGCTGATGCGGGGCGCACATATGTTACCCTGGACGATCCAGATGTGCGCCGTTTGGCACAGGAAGACCCTGCCTTATTCATGCAGAGATACGCCCCGCCGATGATCATTGACGAAATACAATACGCGCCGCAAATCCTGCCGTATATTAAGATGCGTGTTGACGCGACACATCAGCGTGGCGACTACTGGCTAACCGGGTCGCAGATGTTTCATATGATGAAAAACGTCAGTGAATCTCTGGCTGGGCGAGTCGGCATTATCAGCTTGCTGGGGCTTTCGCTGAGTGAAATCAAAGGCAGGCCGACAGAAAACTTCACGACAGATCCGGAACGCTTGCTGAAACGTATCGGCGCAGTAGATAAAATGGGGCTGAACGATGTGTTTGCCTTGATCTTTAAAGGCGCTATGCCGACGCTCTATGATGACAATCCGCCGGAGCTTGAGGATTTTTACCGCTCGTATATCAACACCTATTTGCAGCGGGATATAAGAGACTTAACGCAGGTCGCCGACGAGATGTCGTTCTATAATTTTATGACCATCATCGCGGCCAGGACTGCCTGCCCGGTGAACTATGACGCACTGGCTAAAGAAGCGGGGATCAGCGCGCCGACCGCCAAGAAGTGGCTATCCATTCTGGTTTCGTCGCATTTAGTGGCGCTGGTTCAAGGCTATCACAATAACGTCCTTAAACGCGCCGTGAAAACCCCGGTGCTTTACTGGCTGGATACCGGGCTGTGCGCTTACTTGTTGAAATGGAGCAGTTCCGCAACCCTGGAAGCGGGACCCATGTCAGGGGCTTTTTTTGAGAGTTGGGTGTTCGCGGAAATCTATAAGAGTTATCTACACGTCGGGAAAGAACCGCCGCTATACTATTACCGCGACAAAGACAAGCGTGAGATCGATATTTTGCTTTACAGCGACGGGATCTTATGTCCTATCGAAGTCAAGAAATCCGCGTCTCCCGGTAAAGGAGCGCTGCGGAATTTTGACGCCATTCGACCGGTCGCTGAGCCGGAGCGCTTTGGTGAGCTCACGCAGTACAAGGTGGAAATCGGGCCTGGCGCGGTTGTCTGTATGGTGAATGACCTGTTGCCGATTGACGCGAAAAACTGGTATGTGCCCGTTTGGCTGGTGTAGCAATAGCTCTACTGCTGGTCCGGATTTTTGCGCTTCGCGCTCCGTATTCGCTCAATCTGAAAATTGGGAAAAAATTAAGAATAGTGCGTTTGTTACCATTTCTGGTTGCGCTTGGATTGACATTTTTGGCTTGGTTAAATATACTTTAACTATAGGAATGATGTTCCCGCGGCTTTTATTTTTCAATTTGACCCGAAATGGATTGACAAAAATGAGAGTGTCCTACATAATTAGACAGACAGACAGACAGACAGACAGACAGACAGACAGACAGACAGACAGACAGACAGACAGGATAGTTCTGTCTATTTGTGGTACTCTGAAATCATATACGGACAAACGGACAGGCGGCGATCTCTCGTGCGGGGGATGGGCCGCCTGTCTTTGCTTGCGTGGGGAAGCGAAGGGGAAACCAATTTGCGGCGGCGGCGCGACGGCCCTCGCTCGCTTCGACAGACGATAACAACACGCCGAAAGGAGAGTGCGGGAAGATGTTAAAAAACACAAGGAGTTACTTTTGGCGTAGCATACTGATTTTGTCCATGGGTTTATTATTGACGGGCATTAGTTCGTATGCGGCGCTGGCAACGAAGTCGCAACCGTATACCGATATTTACGACATGGTTAACGACCCGATTACCGCCCGGTTTGCCGAGTTCTTTTCACCCTCTACGCTGGAAAACGGACGTTTATGGGTCGATAAAAGCGTGAGTAGCGACAGCATCACCTACTATGATATTCATGGCAATCCGCTCAATACCATCGGCTCCTCTAAGGATGAATTTTTGGTGAGTTTATCAGCGCTGTCACAGAGCTACTCAGTCGAGACGATTATCGAACCGACCGATGTAGTGTTTGTCTTGGATGTTTCGGCGAGTATGTATGTGTACCAACTGGAAGGCAAACCGCGGTCGGTCGTTATGATTGCTGCGCTCAACGATGCTATGCGCACGCTGATGGAGGCAAACCCGAACAACCGCGTGGCGGTGGTGGCTTACGGCGGCAGCACACAAGGCGGCGGCAATGTAACCCGAAGCAACGAACTGCTTACATTGGGGCATTATGACATCACCGGCGACTATTTTTTTATCAACCCAGCTGGAACCACAATTACGGTGAGCGATAAAATTGCCGATCCGCATGTTCCCTCACGCGCCGTCGCCGTAGATGGCGGAACGCCTACCCAGCGCGGGATATATGAAGGCGCGAAGATTCTTTATGATAATAGCGATACGACGTTTGACGGCACGACCGAAGGCAATACAAATTATACGATCACCCGCAGGCCTGTCTTGGTACTGCTGACTGACGGCGATCCAACCTTTGGCTGGAAAAATTATGCTATCGGAAGCAATTCCACCGCTACCGGCTTTGACGCCGGCAACGGCAACCCTGCTAATGGCGACATGGGCATTGACCTGCTGACGGTCGCCACTGCATCTTATTGGAAACAGATGGTGCATGACCATTATTATGGCGTGTCGCGCATGAGTCAAGCCATGGGCTTTTACACCATCGGCGTCGGTGTCTCCGGCAGCCACGGGCAGGCTGTGATGGATCCGATAAATAACGCAAAAAATGTTACACAGGTCTTTAACGGCGTCACCTACAATATGCAGACGCTGTTGGATCAATTGGTCCGCGGCGCCGCTGCAATCACTTTTCCGGTGTTTAACAAGAACAGCAATACGCAACGGGCTTTGGCAACGATCTCAAATACGAACGGATATATCAAAAGCTACGCTTACACCGATGGATATTATCCCGCCGACAATTCGGACGCGCTGAACGACGCGTTTCAGGCCATCGCCTCCGAAATCATCACCAAGGGTAACTACACCACGGCGATAGACGGCGCGAACCCGGATTTTGACGGATATTTAGTCATATCTGACGTCATCGGTGATCATATGGTGTTCAAAGAATCAAAAGGTATGTTTGCCGGAGGCGAGATGCGCTATGGGCTTAGCCTGGCGAAGGATATCATAGGAGGCGCCATAAGCCAAGATTGGAATGATTTTGATGATATTGTGGATATCTTTGCCTGTTTGCTTTTTGAAACAACAGCGCCAACAGATGAGGAAAAAGCAACGGTTGAAGCTATCATCAAAGGCAACATTGCGGCCGGCGAGATATATTACAACAGCGATACTGACTACAAATGTATGCTGCGCTGGTATGGCGACAGCGATACCAATTTTGTCGGTCTCTATTATGACGAATACGGCAAAGCGCTCCCGCAGCCTGAAGACGCCGCGTGTGCGGTGGCGCTGTACCCCATGAACGATGAGATTTATGACGAAGTAACCGGGCAGCAGACGAGTCTGATATACTCCTTTCTATCTGTGATGACGACCTTGAAAGCAGGCGATTTCACCCTGCAAGGCATCGATTATGAGGTCACCATCCCCATGGAAAAAAATCAGCAAGGTATCCGCTGGTATATCCCCGCCAGCTTGATTCCGTTGCGGACGGTATCAGAAAAATTGGCTGAAGATGATCATGTTGCGCGATTGGAAATCAAGGAGACCCTGCCGATCTACTATTGTTATACCGTAGGGCTTGAAGATCCGCTCGACATAAGCGCTGTTTCGGATGAGTATAAAGAGCGCAACGCCAACCAAAGCGGCACAGGATATTACTTCTACTCCAACGATTGGCGCTGGGATAACCCGGATGGAAGATTGCATGATACCACGATCGCCGCTTTTAATCCGAATGTGAGCAACCCTTACTACTATTTTACGGAGGATACCCCACTGTATACGTATAATGGCGTAATGGATGCCTATGATTTGGCGGACAGCTACTCGCCCGGTACGGATTACTATGTCAAAAAGCAATATTTCGATGCGAACGAAGACGGTTATCTGGTATATACGTATGTGCTGGTGAATACAAACGTAACCAACATCGCAACAGATGAAATAACTGGAGCGCCATACGTTCCGATGGAGCAGCATAAAAAGGCGGGTCATACCGCCGTACTCAAAGACGAGAATCCTACCGGCAGTTACGAGTTTTATTTAAATACCGAGCCTGACACAGATACCGAGGTTTATCTGCTCGGCAATAATGGACGGCTGGAAATCGATAAACTCACTGAGGTTTCCGTTCGGAAGATTTGGGTGGGCGAGCCGCAGGATGCGGTTTGGGTGCAACTCTATGCCAACGGAAAGCCGTTCCGCGCACCTGTGGAATTGAACGCCGCGCATGATTGGCGGCATACCTGGGACGAACTACTGATTTATGAGCCGCGGCTGAATGCCGGCAATGAAGTTGAAGTTCCCTTCATCGATTATACGGTTCAAGAAGGCGCGATAGAGGATGGTGTGTTCAAGCTGTTCGACAACTTGAACGGCGACTACAGAATCAGTTATGTTCAGCCGGTTTGGGACGAAGATACGCAAACTTGGACCAGGGCAGTCATCGACAACCGGTCAAGCAGTCTCGTAAACTCTCTCACTATCCAGAAAACATTTGCGGGCATCACGGCGAATCAATACCCCGCCGATGTATATTTCACCGTGGCAGGATACGAAGACGATGATGAAGTTTTTAATGAAAAGATTCCGTACAGTGACTTCTCGGATGGTACATACACGCTGCTTAATCTGCCCTATGGAAGCTATACCATCACCGAGACCGGCGGCAATGTTCAGGGGTTTGTTCACAGCATAAATCATCCCGATGGAGCAAAGGTGACGATAAGTTACCAATCGGATGAAACCGTGAAATTTGTTAACAGCTATGAGGCCGAGCCCAGCGGCGGCGGTGGCGGCGGTGGCGGCGGTGGCGGCGGTGGCGGCGGCGGCGGTGGTAGCGGTGGCGGCGATGGCGGCGGCAGCGATGGAGACGATGGAGACGATGGAGACGATGGAGACGGTGGAGACAGTGGAGACAGTGGCGGCGGTGATGACGGCGGCAACGGTGGAGACAATGGAGACGGCGATGACAGTGATGGCAGCGATGATGGTGATAGCCAAATCGACAACAATGTGCAGACAGGCGGCAACAGCAGCATGACACGATGGTGGATTATGCTGCTCGTAAGTGGAGTGATTGCAGCAGCTCTGACTGTTATGAGAATACGCAAGGCGAAAACGATCATATGAAAAAAGCAATCCGCGTCTCCCGGTAAAGAAGCGATACGGAATTTTGACGCCATTCGGTCTATTGCGCACTTACGATGACGGATTCGATCTCATAGCCTTTGCTGATTAAATCATCTACGGCCGGTCCGTAGTTCTGTTCCTCAATCCGCAGGATGACCTTGTATTTATTCAGGCTGGGGCTGAAATAGACGGCGGTATTGATGATATTGATGCCGCGCGCGGACATTACCCCGGTGATGTCCGCCAGACCGCCCGGACCGTCGGGGATGAGCGCGTCAATGCGGGTATGCGGGCGTTGGACGCCTAATATGCTGACTAAAGCGCGGAAGAGGTCGGTTTCGGTGATGATACCGACGAGCTGTTCTTCCTCGAGCACCGGCAATCCGCTGATGCGCTTTTCCAGCATTAGAGCGGCGGCGGTTTCGATATAGCTGTCCGGGCTGATGCTGACTAATTTCTGCTCGGATGGGAATATGTCGCGCACTTTGGTCTTGGCTAACAGATAATTGAGTTCATAGATGCTCAATGACGTAGCGCTGGAAGGAGCGGCTTGATATAAATCACTCTGGGTGAGGATGCCGGTGAGCTTGTTCTGATCCATAACGGGCAGACGCCGGATATTGTTTTCCTTCATGAGATGAAAAGCGCCGGCGATGCTGTCATGATAGCTGATGGTGATCACTTGTGGGGTCATACAGTCTTTGACTTTCATACGTGCCGCCTCCTTGATGGATGTGGATCATCAGCCGCCTAAGTAGGCTTTTTTGACGTCCTCACTGTGCGCTAATTCATGGGCTGGGCCGGAGAGGACGATTTGCCCAGTTTCCAATACATAGGCTTGATGGGCGATGGACAGTGCTAAATGGGCGTTTTGTTCTACTAATAATATGGTCGTACCGTTGCGGTTGATTTCCTCAATCATCGCGAAAATTTCTTTGACCAGCAGAGGGGCCAGACCCATCGACGGTTCGTCCATGAGCAGGAGTTTCGGCTGAGACATCAAGGCGCGTCCGATCGCCAGCATCTGTTGTTCCCCGCCGCTCAACGTACCGGCCATTTGGGTTTTTCTTTCGTTGAGGCGTGGGAGACGAGCGAAGATCATTTCTATATCGCGCTGTACCGCTTTCTTATCATGGCGCAGATAAGCGCCCATTTCCAGGTTGTCCAGTACCGTCAGTTCGGGAAATATTCTGCGTCCTTCGGGTACGTGCGAGATCCCCAGAGCGACGATTTTATCCGGCCGTAAGCGGGTGATGTCTGTTCCCTGGAAGGAGACGCCGCCGCCGCGGGGACGCAATAATCCGGAGATCGTTTTTAAGGCCGTGGTTTTCCCTGCTCCATTGGCGCCGATGATCGTGACGATGGAACCTTCCGCAACCGTCATGGATACGGATTTCAGGGCTTGAATCGGACCATAATAGACATCGATCGAGTTGATTTCCAGCAAGCGGGACACTCCCTTCCGGTTGCGGTAGTTTTGTTCATACTATTCGCAATGGGTGCGCTAAAATCCTTTTTACACTTTCCAGCAGGAATTTGCGGAAAGGATGCGAATTAAATCTAGATATGTCAGGGTAAATAAATCAGGGCAAATAAATACGAGAGAATACGCGGGATGAAGGAGGAGCGAAAGTGAGAAAGAGCAGAGTACTGGTATGTCTATTGTCTCTGACGCTAGTCGCGGCGCTGACGGCTGGGTGCGGTTCGAGCGGCGGCGGACAAGCGAGCGCGGAGACGATAAAATTGGGTTTTTTAGGAGCGAAAACGGTCAATAACGCCAATTATGGCGTCCCCGGAGAAAAAGGCATGAAGATGGCGGTCGAAGAGCTGAATGCCCAAGGCGGGGTACTGGGTAAACAATTGGAAGGCGTTTATGAGGACAACAAAGGGGATGCCAGAGAAATTGCCAATATCGCGACGAAATACGCTACCGTGGATAAAGTGGCGGCGATGATCGGGGATCCGGCGACCGGTTTAACCAAGGTAGCGGCTGAAATCGCGCAGCAGAATAGCGTCGTTATTTTCTCAGCCGGCGCGACCGGTGCGGGTGTGGTGGAAATCGGCGATTTTGTCTTTCGCAATACGTTATTGGATCAGTTTGCCGCGCCTTCTGTGGTGGAATGGATGCTGAAGGATAAAAAGTGGACGAACATGGCGATCATTACGACCGCGAATATCGGCTACAGCACGGCGCTGACGCCTGTGTTCAAAGATGCGATCATCGCTCAAGGCGGCAAGATCGTGCGTGAAGACAGTATTAATGAAGGAGAAACCGATTTCACGGCGCAGGTCACGAACTTGAAACAGGTTCAACCGGATGTGGTCGTGTTCACCGGGTATTACAAAGAGGCGGCGCTGTTTATCCTGGAAATGGAGAAACAAGGGATTGACGTTCCGCTGGTAGGCGGCGACGGCCTCTATGGCAGTGATTTGGTGAAGATCGGCGGAGACGCGGTGAATGAGAAGATCATTCTCTACTGCGGTTTCTCGGCGGATCAGCCCAGTACGGAAACCGACGCCTTTATCAAAGCGTATCAAGCGAAGTATAACGAAGATCCGGATATGTTCTCCGCGCAGTATTATGACGCGGTGATGATTATTGCTCAGGCGATGGAAAAGGCGCAGAGCGCGGATCCGAAAGTCTACAAGACGGAATTGGCTCAATTGAAAAACTATCCCGGCGTATCCGGCCAAACGACGTTCCTGCCGAGCCGTGAACCGGTGAAAAGCCCGGTGTTTCTGGTGACGGTGAAGGACGGACAATTCCCGGTATTGCTGGAGAAGATTCCCACCAGCGCGTCTGAATAAATCGGCGTGCTTCGGAGCAAACACACTATGGGCAGCCTGGTTGTGTGACCGGGCTGCTTACATCAAGGGAAGTGGCTTATGTTTTGGCAGCAATTGCTTAATGGCTTGACGTTAGGGAGCAGCTACGCGCTGATTGCCCTGGGTTATACGATGGTGTACGGGATCGTACAACTGATTAATTTCGCTCATGGCGAAATTTATATGTTTGGGGCGTTTGCCGGATTGTTTCTGGTCAACGCGGGCTTGCCGCTCGGCGGCGCTTTGCTGGGCGCGATGGTTTTTTGTATGCTGCTGGGCATGGCCGTCGAGCGGCTGGCTTACCGGCCTTTGCGCGGCAAATCTTCCCGGCTCGCGCCGTTAATCAGCGCCTTGGGTATGTCGATCTTCCTATCGACCCTGATGGCCTTGCTCGCCGGCGTGAATACGCGGCGTTACCCGCAGGTGATTGACTTGCAATCCTATCAGGTCGGGCCGGTGCGGATTTCTTCCATGCAGGTGATTATGCTGGTGGTCTCGGCGCTGATGATGATCGCGCTGCACCTGATGGTTCAGCGGACAAAAGCCGGTAAGGCGATGCGCGCTTGTTCTCAGGATTTAGAAGCCGCCTCACTGATGGGGATCAATGTGAACCGGATTATTTCCTTTACGTTCGCCGTGGGCTCCGCGTTGGCGGCGGCGGGCGGCGTGATGGTTGGGATCTACTATAACGCGGTTTGGCCTTATATGGGGACGCTGGCTGGGCTGAAAGCTTTCGCGGCGGCTGTGTTCGGCGGCATCGGCTCGATACCCGGCGCTATGCTGGGCGGGATCATCTTGGGCGTGCTGGAGATTATGGGCGTGGCCTATATCTCATCTTCGTTTAAAGACGCGATTGCCTTTGGGATTCTGATCTTGGTCCTGATCATCCGCCCACAGGGGATTCTAGGCCGCAAGCTCAGCAAAAAAGTGTAGGTGAAACAGGATTGGATCAACTCATTAGCCAAATCATCGAGCCATATTATTTACGCATTATCATTCTTTTCGGGATTAATCTGATCATGGTGCTGGGTTTGAACCTGATTACCGGTGTGACCGGACAGTTGTCGATGGGGCACGCCGGGTTTATGAGCTTGGGCGCGTATACCTCAGCGATCCTGACGATGCATCTGGGCGTACCTTTTTATCTGGCCTTGCTGGGCGGCGCTTTGATGGCGGCTCTCTTTGGCTTGATCATCGGTGTGCCCGCTTTGCGTTTGGAAGGGGATTATTTAGCGATTGTGACGATCGGTTTCGGGGAGATCGTGCGAGTCTTTTTCCTGAATTTCGAACCGGGCGGCAAAGCTGTCGGCTTGGCCGGGATTCCGAAAGAGACCGGTTTTACGCTGGTGGCGGTCATTGCCATTGTGGTGATTGTGTGTATGGCGCGTTTGTTGAATTCCCGTATGGGCAAAGCGCTCTATGCTTTACGGGAGAATGAGATTGCCGCAGCGGCTTGCGGTGTCAATACGACCCGTCTGAAAGTCATGACCTTCATGCTGGGGACTTTTCTGGGCGGTTTGGGCGGCGGGCTGTACGCGCATTATAGGTATTATATCTCTCCGGTTGATTTCGATTTTTCGCGCTCGATCGAGCTTGTAAATATGGTCGTCTTGGGCGGCTTGGGCAGTATACCGGGGGCGATCCTGGGGACGGCGATCCTGACGGCTTTGCCGGAGGCGCTGCGGGTGGTCGCTGACTATCGGATGCTGTTCTATGGAGCGTTGCTGGTGCTGATGATGGTTTTTCGTCCGAACGGTTTGCTTGGCGATATCAGGTTGTACGACCTGAAGAAGCGCTGGAGCAAGCGATGGGGTAAGAAGAAAGAGGCGAAACCATGCTAGTGCTGAACCTAAAACATATCTCGCAGGAGTTCGGTGGTCTGCGGGCCTTGGATAGCGTGGATCTGGGTGTGGAGCAAAACACGATCTTCGGCGTGATCGGGCCGAACGGCGCTGGTAAAACCACGCTGTTTAATCTGATTACCGGGATTTATCAGGCGACGGAGGGCGAACTCTTTTTTAATGATCAGAAAATTAACGGCTTGTCGTCGTATCAGGTGGCGCGTCTGGGCATCGGACGAACGTTTCAGAACATCCGTTTGTTTAAGCGTCTGTCGGTGGAGGATAATGTCCGGGTCGCCTTTGATTGGACGCAAGCCGCGGGTATGCTGAGCAGTGTATTGGGGTTGCCGCGCTATCGGCGGGAGAAGAAAGCGGCGCGGGAGACCATCGCAGAGCTGCTGGAACTGCTGGGTCTGTATGAGCGACGGATGGAGTACGCCGATTCTCTGTCGTATGGTGAACAGCGCCGCCTGGAGATTGCCCGGGCTTTAGCCGCCAGACCGGCGCTGCTGCTGCTCGATGAACCGGCAGCCGGGATGAATAGCACGGAAAAAGCGGAACTGATGGAACTGATTTTGCGGATGCGCAGCGGGATGAAGCTGACCATCCTCTTAGTAGAGCATGATATGCAGCTGGTGATGAATATCTGCGAGCGGATTGCGGTACTGGATTATGGACGGAAAATCGCCGAAGGAACGCCGCAGGAAGTGAAGAACGATCCGCAGGTGGTCCGCTCCTATTTGGGAGGGGAACCGTGAAGTCGCTCTGGCCGGTTTATAGCGCTTTGTTGATCGGGTTTTGCTGCATGTCGTCCTCCTCGACGCTGATTCGTTTATGTTCGGCGCCGGCGATCGTGATCGCCTTTTACCGGCTGGTCTTTACCTGCGGTTTGGCCGGGGCGAGCCGGGTGAATAGCTTGCTGCCGCAAATCAAGGCTTTGCCGCGGCGCGATCTGGTCTGTGCTTGTATTTCCGGTGTTTTTCTCGGCCTGCATTTGGGCGTGTGGATCACCTCCCTGAGTTATACCAGTATCTCCAGTTCCGTGCTCTTCACCAATATGCAGGTGCTTTTTGTCCTGGTATTTTCTTTTTTGTTCTTAAAGGAAAAAATCCGCTCATTGGCGGTTCTCGGCATTATCATCACGCTGGCTGGATCGGGCTTCATCGGGTTCGGTGATTTGCGTTATGGCCGTTTGGGCGGCGACGCTTTGGCGCTGTTGAGTGGTTTGTTTGTGGCGGTGTACTATATTATTGGCCGTTATGTGCGGCCACGTGTGGACTTGATGGTGTATACGTTTGTCACGAGCTTGGCGGCGGCCATCGCTCTGCTCGTACCGGCGCTGATCACCCAGCTGCCGCTGAGCGGTTTTCGCTGGCTGGATTGGCTGTTGTTTGTGCTGATGGCCATCGGCCCGGGCTTGGGCGGTCACGCGATGTACAATTGGGCTTTGAAATATGTGAAGGCGCCGCTGGTCTCAGTCTCCGTCCTGGGCGAGTCGGCCGGCGCCAGTATCTTGGGCTATCTGATTTTCCACGAAGCGTTGCTCTGGTACCAATGGGCCGGCGGTGCGCTGATTCTGACCGGGATTTATTTGGCCTTGGCGAAAGAAGTGGGGAGTGGGGGTGGATTGGTGGAGTGACAGAGAAACTTATAAATGGTGTTATAATAACAGCAAAAATTTAAGTTGAAATCTTAATTGAAAAAGGGCGTAATGCGTATGATGCAAGAGGTTTTATTGGCTCGCCTTGCAGAGGACGGGCGCACGGAGACTCTTAAAGAACATTTGGACAATGTCACAGCATGGGCGAGCGATTTTGCGGAGCTATTTGGCGCGGGTAAACTGGCCAAAGCGGCTGGCTGGTACCACGACGCTGGCAAAGCGAAACCGGCGTTTCAGGCGTATTTGTTCGATGAGCATGCTAAACGAGGCAGTGTTTTACACAGTATCGTCGGTGCTAAGCTAGTCTATGACGATTTCGTGAAGTGTCTGTATATTGCGGAACTTCTTGCAAATGTTGTAACGTCGCACCACGGAGCCTTACAAGATTATCTGTCTGCGGATGGTGAAACCGCGTTGTTGAACAAGTTGTTCGAGTGCCATGATAGCGTTCCGCGAGCAGATGATTTAGATGTTCAGGCCGAAGAATTGCTCGTAGAGTTTAAAGCGGTGTTCAGTATTGCCCCAGACCAACCATTTGGCCTATCAATGCTCACAAAACTCATCTACTCTTGCCTTGTGGACGCCGATAGACTGGACGCTTACCTATTTGAAAGTCAAAAAACATACGCGATCCATAAGCCGGATTGGAATAGAATGTTGGCTAAGTTGGAAGTACATCTCGCTGAATTTTCCATAGAATCTGAAATGGCGCGTCTGCGGCGGCGAGTATCCAATGACTGCGCGAAATCCGGCGTCCGTGAACGTGGTATTTACAAACTGGAAGTACCGACAGGCGGCGGAAAAACATTGGCAAGTATGCGTTTTGCTCTAGAACACGCGCGCAAACACGGACTAGACCGAATCATCTACGTTATCCCATATCTCTCGATTCTCAGTCAAACCGCCAAAGAATTGCGGTCCGCACTCGGCGGAGACGGCGAAGCCATATTGGAGCATCACTCAAACATCCTGCCGGACAACCCCGAATATTATAAGTTGCACACGGATAGGTGGGATGCGCCGGTAATCTTGACGACGCAAGTGCAATTCCTTGAGAGCGTCTTTTCAGCGAAGGGCAGTGACCTGCGGAAGCTGCACAATATGACAAATAGCGTGCTTATATTTGATGAGGCTCAGATTACGCGGGGTTCTTTTTTTGCTCTGGGCGGCATAGGGTAGTGGTAGGAACAACTCGTCCGGCAAGGCGAAGGAGGGGCGTCGGGGTATGGATCCGTATGAACGCTGGGATGATTGGGAATGGGAAAAAGCGCTCCAAGAAGTCAGCCGGGAGCGCGGGTATCGCGATCAGCGCAGATCCAGCACACTGCCTCCGCAAACCAACCGCCAGCGGCTGGGCGGATTGTTTAACCAGTGGAACAGTTTGCAGCGCAGGACACTGTTGGCTGGTGTGCTGTTGATTACGCTGGTGGTGAGCGCGAGGCATACGGATTCGCTGTCTCAGGGCGTTTATGCGCTGTACAAGGGGGCGATGGCGCCGAATTATTATACCACGCTGAATGGGATGGCGCAGGATGTCTTGCAAATCAGCCGCAATGCTCAAGGAGATTTGGCCGTGGACGCGCGGATGGTTGGCAAGCTCATGGCGCCGGTATCCGGTCAGGTGATGGCGCCGTTCGGCGCGGCGGACCCCGTGACCCAGAGCAAACATGCCGGTATTGATGTGAACAGCGCGCTGGGCGTGAAAGTAGTCGCGCCATATAGCGGCGTGGTTCGCGCAGTTGCTCAGGACGCTCAGTTGGGGAACACGGTGCAGTTGGATTTGGGCGACGGTTGGACTTGTCTCCTGGGTAATCTGGGTGATGTCTATGTCGTGGAAAAACAGCGGGTGCTTCAAGGAGAATTCATCGGCTCGGTCGGTCTGTCAGCCGCATTGAAAAAGCCGTGGCTGCACCTGGAATTACGCTGTAATCAACAGCCGGTGGATCCCATGCCCTATCTGATCCGCCCGGCGGCGAAGCAGTGATGCAGCCAGCGGGTTCTGATGCGAGTAAATGAGCGGAGGTGCGGAACATGAGGAGGTTCCGGCTCAAAGGGATCGCGATCCATATCCACCCAACGCTCTGGCTGGTTCTAGCCGGGTACGCTATGTTAGGCCAGATAGGACAGGCGGTCATGGCATTTTCTTTGGTGATCGCGCACGAAGGCGCGCATATCGTCGCGGCCAAAGCGCAGGGAGTTCGTGTCACCGCGCTGGAGATCTCACCGATTGGCGGCAGCGTGCAGTGTGAAGATACCTTTGAAGGACAGCGCTGGTTAGAGAGTTCGATAGCCGCAGCCGGACCGGCGCTGAATATCTTGTTCTTGTTGGGCGCGGAGATCCTGCGCTGGCAGGGGGGCATAGGCGCAGGCGATGTTTGGCTGGAGGATTTTATCCGGCTGAATTTTTGGCTGGCGGGGTTTAACCTGATTCCGGTATTGCCGCTGGACGGAGGGAGGATCGCGCGCGCCTTGAGCTGCGCGGCGTTTGGCTTCGTGCGGGTTACCAAGGGATTCGCCGGCGCCGGTTGCGCTTTGGGTATAGGCTTGGGCTTATTGGCGCTGTTTTCTTGGTGGAGCCAAGCGCCGGCAGGGGAATTCATTCTGCTGAGCGTCTTGGGCCTGTTTTTCTGGCTATCAGGCAAACGGGAGATCTTCCAGGCGCGGATCATCTTTTTGCGGCAATTGACGCGCAAGAAGGAGGAGTTGAACCGTAAAGGGCTGATGGCGGCGCACTGGCTAACCGTCAGGCCGGATACTCCGCTGGTGCGAATTGTGGAAACATTCACGCCGGATCGCTATGCGTTTGTGGCGCTGGAACAGCCGCGGTTCGACCGGGATCAGATATTCACAGAAACGGAGATCCTGGACGGTCTGTTCCGGCAAGGGATCAGCGGGACAATCGGGCGTTTACGCTGCTGATTGTGCTGGCTTTTGTTCATTTGCGTGAATAATATCCAGTCGTATATTACCTTAATTTAATCATTTGGGATATAGTCCTCCTTGATTTTGAATTTGGTGGTTCACTTTTTTTGTGGGTTTGGTGTATACTAAGAACGACATCAAGAATTCTTGAGATTGGAGGTCTGATTATGAATTTAGCAAAAGTGTCCGCAAACGGGCAAATTACCGTGCCTGTTGAGATACGCCGAGTCTTG
>JAITOV010000141.1 GCA_031289735.1 Peptococcaceae bacterium | reverse complement strand
CTCACGGACCTAGCGGCTGTGCCTATGGCGTGAAACAGACGTATCAGCTTACCAATTGCCGCAACAGCGGCGCTCCCTATAAGGCGGTGCTCACGACAAATATCAGCGAGAAGAATATTGTCTATGGCGGGGAGAATGAACTTACAGGCGCTATCCAGGAGATTGATCATAAATACAGACCGGACTTGCTGATTGTTGCCACAAGCTGTGCCACGGGAATTATCGGCGATAATGTAGATACGATTGTGGAGAAGGCGCAAAAGCGTGTATCCGCCAGGTTGCTGCCGATCCATTGCGAGGGGTTTGCGGGAGAATACCGTTCTGGGTTCGATCTTGTATTTGGCAAGTTTGTAGAATTGATGAAACCGCCTACCGATGAAAGCCGGGCAGCGTTGAAAAAATCCGTCAATATCGTTGGCGGAAAAATGGGTCCCGAGCGTACTGAGGTAGATACCGACGAGAAAGAGTTGGTGCGCTTGATGAAAGGAATCGGAGCGAACGTCAACGCTGTTATCGCAGCAGGCTGCACGTTGGAGCAACTACAAAACGCGCCCAGTGTGGCTGTAAACTGTGGACTATGTTATGACATTGGCTATGCTCTCGGCAAAGAAATGGAGCGCAGCTTTGGCACACCCATGAATTCTACGATTCTCCCCTACGGCATCGCAGCGACGAAGAAATGGCTGCTCACCGCCGCCAAATATCTAGATTTAGAAAAAGAAGCAGTAGCGTTATGTGCGCAAGAATATGAAGTGATTCGCGAGAAATATGAAGCCGCGCGAGCCAATCTCGTAGGCAAAATCGGCATTATTGAAGGAAAGGATGCGGTGAAATCCCTTTCTATCGCCCATATGCTGGAACGGGATTTTGGTATGCGGGCGGTCATTTATAATTTCCATCCGTGGAGCGCCGAAGCCAGAGTAACCAGTATTGATTATCTGCTGGAAGCCGGAACTGACCCGGAAATCCTCATCACGAAAGGCGCGCTGGCGTTCGGACGGTATGAATCCATGAAGCAGAGTGAGGATGAGCTTTTAGAATATTTAGGCGGTATCCCCCCCGGCAGTGCGGTCTATTTTGGTTCTTCGATCAGTTTTCCGAGCATTCCGCTGGTGGATTTGAACGCGATCTTGAACCGGCCGCGTTTCGGCTATCGTGGCGCGTTGAAAGTAGCCGAGTGCATTGGCAAGAGCTTTGATTACGCCCATCGCCCGCGCAGCAGTTTGGCTCAGCGGATGGTATTTCCCAAAGGAGCGGGCGGTATTGCCGGAGCAAGTAATTTGGGCTTAAAAATGAGCCAGAGTATGCCGGACTGTACGTTTTATGGTCAAGGAAGGCGGCGGCAATGTATCAACGATTGACATTCGCCCATACCACCCATAGCAAGGATCCGCTTTTGAGCTGTGCGTTAGAAGGGGTGGCCAGCGTGGTCGCGGGGATTCGCGATGTGAGCATTGTGATTCACTCGCCGCAAGGGTGCGCTTCTACCGTAAACGCGGCGTATGATAAACATGAAATGGATCAGACGCAGCGCAAAATCGCCTGTACCCGGCTCTTTGAATCAGATATTATCATGGGGGCGACGGAAAAACTGGAGAAAATCATCCGGCAGGCGGAGAAAAACTTCGCGGCGCAAGTCATGTTTGTGGTGGGAACGTGCTCGGCTGACATCATCGGTGAGGATATTGCGGCGGTGTGCCGTAATCTGCAACCGGAGGTGAGCGCAAAGCTGATCCCGGTGATCGCGGGCGGGTTTCGCGGCCATAGCAATATCGGCATTGATTTGGGGTTCAACGCCTTGCTCCCGTTGGTTGAGCCAAGCGCGATGACTATGAGCAGAACCGTGAATCTGATTGCGCCCCAGGCCAGTGCCAATGCCAGCTGGCAGTCAGATTGGCATTGGGTCAAGAGCGTGTTGACGGAACTGGGCATCGAAGTTATCGCCACCTTGGCGCACGACGCCACACTGGAGGAGGTCGCCAAAGCAGGGCAGGCGCAGGCCAATATTCTGCTTAGTCACGACGCCGGATACGGCTTTGCGCGGCAAATGGAGAAAATTCATCATGTTCCGTTGATTCTAGCGGATCTGCCCTTGCCCATTGGCTTGACAAACACGGCGCGCTGGATCCGCGGACTCTGTAAGCATTTTGAGCTGGATGGCCAGGCGGAGCCGATCATTGAACGGCAGGAAGATTTCGTGACCAGAATCTTGCGCAAACGTGGCTTAATGATGATTCCCCGGTATCGCAACTGCAAAATAGCCCTGTCCGCGGATATGACGATGGGTATTGGCATGTTGCGTATGCTCTACCTGGAGTTGGAGATGATTCCGGAACTATTGCTTTTCAAATCTACGACGCCTTTGGGCGAGGCTCTATTGGAGAGGGAACTGGAGTCGTTGGGAATCGCGCCGCGCGTAGTGTTAAACGCGGATGGCTATCAAGTGCAAGAGGCCTTGAAAAACGCGGACGTGGATCTGGTCATTGGTTCAGCGTGGGAGAAATATATTGCTGAGGAATTAGGGATCCAGGTGTGTTTTGATGTGCTCGCTCCCAGCAATCGCGTCTTATATGTAAGCGAACCCTATTTCGGCTACGAGGGAATGCTGTATCTGTTACAGGCTTTTGCCAACGATTGGGAACGGGCATTGCGCTCGAAACATATCGCCTGGGAAAACGAAGAATAAGCCATGGCGATGTGGAGAGGGGTGAAGGGAAAAAACTTGGAGCACATAAGCTGTTTGGCAGAAAAGGAGGAATGGATATGAGTGAAAAATTGCTGGAGCTGTCCAACGTTAGCTGTGGTTATGGGACGCGTACGGTGGTGCAAAATGTGTCGTTCTCACTGGCGAAGGGTGAGATTCTCTGTTTTTTGGGTCCCAACGGCGTAGGAAAGACAACCCTATTTAAGGCAATATTGGGGTTCATCAAAACAACCTCCGGAAGCATCCGCATAGATGGAAGGGATATTGCCAAATGGAACCGTAAAACATTGGCAAAAGCAGTGGCGTTTGTCCCGCAGGTTCACCGCCCGGTTTTCCCATTTTCAGTGTTGGATATGGTAATAATGGGGCGTACAGCGCACGTCTCTGCCTTCGGTAGTCCCGGAAAACAGGATATGAAGATTGCTGTTGCTATGCTGGAGCGCTTAAACATCGCCGAGCTGAGGGACAAGGCATATACAGAAATCAGCGGGGGGCAGCAGCAACTCGTCTTAATTGCGCGGGCCTTGGCACAACAGGCGAAAATTCTGATTATGGATGAACCCACTGCTAGTCTCGATTACGGCAATCAAATCAAGGTGCTGGAGCAGGTGAAAAGCTTGGCAGGCGAAGGCATCGCCGTCATCATGACCACACACTTCCCCGATCACGCTTTTTTATGCGCCACAAAGGTCGCGCTGATGCAAGCGGATCGTGTATTTGAGATTGGCGAAGTGGCTGAGATTGTTACCGAGCAGAGCCTGGGCGCCGCCTACGGAATCCGGGTAAAAATCACCCATACTTTAAGCGGTGACGGCGAATGGGTTAGCGGGTGTATCCCGCTGCTGGGCAAGCGAGAATTGACAGCATCTTAGATGGCTGATCCATGTAAGTGCAAGAAACGGGGAAGTTCAGTTTTATCATGAACGTAAGGCTGGGTTATAAGCCGTTTGGGGAAGGAGGAAGCCAAATGAGCGTGAACATTGAAATCATCGACCATACGATGCACTGGATCGCGGGCAGACAACCCGCAATAGCCGATTACCCGGCACTGGTCGCTCTAATGAAAAAATATCCGGTGGCTTGTCTTGATTTTCTCTCTTGTGATGAACCGCTGAGTCACTATATGCGATGCGCTCTGCCGGTTCGTATCGAAGCTATACCCTGCATGGCTGAACTGAGCCGGATAGGCTTGAGCGGTCATCGCAACATCGCCATCAAGTGGAAACATGGTCAAGGGAACACGGGGGATTTAAGCGAGCTTTTGGATGTAACCGTAGATTTATTTGATCAGGTATTTTTAAAACTGACTGATGCGCCTGCTCTGGATAACACGACACTAGGCAATTATGTAAATTTGCTGGAGAGCCGCCACGTAAGTGGCTTGATTTATTGTGACGATGAAAGCCGCTTAGAACCCCAAAGCGTACTTAAACGGTTGCGTCATCTGCGGCAAAAGGCATGCTGCGCGTTGGAATTTTGTGGCGGCAACGCACATGGGCTGGCAACGGCGAATACTTTTGCCGCGCTGTGCGCCGGAATCACTCGCGTGCATACTTCTGTAGGCGGAACAGAGAAAGCGGTCGGCGCGGCTATGGAAGAAATGCTGATGTGCGCCAAGCGGTTTTTGCGGATGGATAACGTGGCCCACACTGAGAATCTGGCTAGCGACTGTGAGGCAATCATGCAAACAGCACAGGTGGAAATACCGCTGAATAAGGCCATCATTGGTAAGGATATTTTCGCTCACGAATCCGGCATCCATGTCGACGGTGTGATAAAAAACCCCAAGCTGTATGAATCCATTGAACCACAAGAAGTGGGACTGACACGACGCCTGGTCATCGGTAAACATTCCGGGCAGAAATCTATCCGTATGAAACTGACAGAGTGGGGTTTTGAGACAACGGACGAATTGACAGATTGTTTAATCGCTCAAGTCAAACAAATCGCCGCAAAGCAGCAACATGCATTGGCCGACAGCCAGTTAAAGGATTTATACGACAAAACCGCACGTGGATTCCTCCTGGCGCCAATGGGATGCGGGGAGGTGTGTTGAAGTGAACAGAAAGCGGGTGGAGAGAGGGTCTCCATGGGATGTGCAGTGGGAAAGGAGACAAGAATCATGGAAATCGGTGTGTTGATGGATCAGGAAGGCCATGTAGCGACCTTGGAAAGCGGCGGTTTTATCGTCGTTTATGCGGTGGAAGCCGGACGGATTGTCAAAGAACGCGAAAAAGAATATATCAGCGCCGCGCATGCGGGTGCAAGCGCCATCCGCGAAAGCCTGAAAGAACTTAGTACATGGCTCGGCGCATGCCGTGTGTTGGTGGTGCGCGAGGTCAACGGAATCTATTTCACGGTGCTGGAGGGTCTCCTGTTCAATATGTGGGAGATGTCCGGTCAGCCGCGGGATTTTCTGGATTATATTTATAAAAGCGAGCTGGCCGAACGGGAAAAGGCGCAGCGTCCTGAAAAGATTTACGCTCCGGTGGAAAAAGGCAGGCAAGTGTATTTTATTGACCTGGAAGCCGTGCTGAATAGTGACAGCGGCGTAACCTCTAAAAAGGTTCTCCTGCCGTTTCTCAATACGGAGAGTTTCAAAAAGTTAGAAGTGAAATGCGGGCACGTACCGCGTTGGTTTGCCAATGAATTGGAACCGCTGAAGTTAAAATCGCAAACCGAGAAAACGGACGACGGCTATTTAGTGAGCATCACACCGGATGTTCTGTGAGAGGGGAAGAATCATGAAAATCAGAGCGGATTTTGTTACTAACTCAAGTTCGGTCAGTTATATCGTATCCTTCAATCAGATTATGGCAGATTGGGGTAAGTTGACGCAGAGCAGCAAAGACGTATTCAGTGAAAAGAACAAGCGGATTTACCTACTGATTGCCGAAGATATAGAGAAAACCGGAGAAATACTGGAGAAAAACGGCAATACCTTGTATATCAAGCAATATGATTTTTCCAAAAAGCCGGACAGCAAATATGATGATTCCTTTGGCGTTCCTATCGATGAGGTTGACTTCGCTGTGCTTTCCGATGATGCGGTATGGGCCTATATCCATGGTGAATACTTGGTCAATGGGCGCTTAGCTAGTGAATTGAAGGGTTTTGGCTCTGTTCAAGTGCCGCGTGACAAAGAAGCACTTAAACAAAAAAAAGAAACGTTCTTGGAGCGTCAGGCAAAGGCAGGCGAAGCCAAGTGATTATCAGCAAACACGCGGATTCTCCCGCCTACAATTTCTACGGGAACACGGATACCGGGCTTACTTTGCGCTGGGGTGAAACGATGGAAGCAAACCCCTTGCGCGCGCCTTGGCCGGAGCTTGCGGACATCTCTATCAGCAATCATTGCACCAAGGGCTGCGCCTTTTGCTACAGAAACAGTTCGGACGACGGCTCTTTTATGACGCTGAAGGATTATGAGACGGTTTTGGCTGCGCTGACCCATCCGCGGTACGGAAGTGTATTTCAGGTAGCGCTGGGCGGCGGGGAACCGTTGGAACACCCGCGGTTTTATGACCTGTTACAGACGACCAAAGATAGAGGGATTGTCGCTAATTTTACCACCAACGGAGAACATATGGACCGCGCGCTGGCGAATAAATTGGAAGGACTCGTCGGGGCCGTAGCCCTGTCCATCCACACAATGTCGGATTATTTAGCGCACAAAGCGCGGTTGCTGATGGAGGCCGGTATCAAGGTGAATGTCCATTTTGTCTTGGACAAAGAATCACTTCCCGAGGCGATCGCTCTCTTAAACGGGAAATACAATGAACTTTTGGCTGGGATTAACGCAGTTATTTTCTTGACCTATAAGCCCAAAGGGCGTGCTGTACGCAATGACTGCCTGTCCATATCGGATGAACGGTTTAATAAGTTTGTACACAGCATAGACCATAATGAATGTGATATGAGAATCGGATTTGACGCCTGTTTCGTTCCTGTGTTATTACGCCGGACAACGGTTGATGCGGATTATATTGATTCCTGTGAGTGTGGTTTCTTCTCTGTCTATATCGACGAGAAAATGAATGTTTCACCCTGTTCCTTTGCCAATGACCAGCGCTTTCGTTTCAATCTGAGGAGATATACGTTGCACGAAATCTGGAATGAGCAATTTGCCGGTTATCGGCTGATGATGTTGGGCAACCCATGTGCCGACAAAACCTGCGCGAATGCGGCGCATTGTCGTGGTAAGTGCTATTATTACGAACAACTTAGCTTTTGCCATCGCAGCGCATGAAAAGTTTCGGGGGACGGGTGGATCCCATCTCTGACCCGTATGGGTGCAGAGCGAAGAATCTTGAAGATCAAAGAAATGTGCCCTAGCGAGCAGCAATCATTAGTTTCCGCGCTGTATTACGCAGGCAGCCAATCGGTGAGCCATATCCTTTGGGTAATAGACCACAGGCGTTTTTCCGCTACGCCGTTTAGTATCCGGAAATACCATTGCGTTTCTTCGGCGTCTTGGATCTGGATCCCGGCAACCGCTTCATAAGCGGAGATTTCAGTGCCGGTCATTTCCGCGGCATAGACAGCTTGGGACAAAGAAACATTCCCCCAAAAAACGGCGGGTAATACCAGGGCGAAAAAATACGACAGGATCTTTTTGAACTTGAACTTCATCGAAACATCTTTCCCTTCTTTATTTGTGTCGTCCTATTTTATGGGCAAGCTGACATAGGGTTCGGCCTGTATTTGCTGTACCTGTAGTTTGTATTTCCCATCCACATATAAAGCATAGGAGCCGTCCTCATTGGTAAGCAGATACGCATTTTCAGGAGTGACGAAAAAATTATCGTCATACCCCGGTTCTATCGTAGGGAACCCAGTTGGCTGCACCACAAACGCATACGAAAATCCTAACGCTAACAGAATCATCCCGCAGATTAGCAAGCTTTGCGCGCGACGCTGTTTCTTTGGCTCCGCGTCCAACACCAGATGAAAGCGCTGCTTGATCTGCGCGGCGCACCGGGTGCTGATTAACTGGGCGGCGTGAGGCGACGAGTTCAGCGGTATTTTCCGGGTTAAGGCACACTCAATGACACGGGTGATGCTTGTCAGATATTGGATACGCTTTGCTGCGTCAAAATTTGCCGTCAGGGTCAAATCACATTGAATCTCCAGGATATGATCCAAATCCCGATACAGCAGGTGGATCAATGGGTTCCACCAGAACACCGACAGAATCAAATACATAGCTAATTTAACCCAGGTATCCTTATGTAAAAAATGCGTCCATTCGTGCAACAGGATATGCGTAAGCTCATGATCGGAAAACGCAGTATCCGGCAGGAAAATAACCGGCCTGAAAAACCCGGTCACCAGCGGCGTAGCGATCTCAGCGGAGGTAATCACTTTGACCGCGGTTTTTTTCCCGCTGGCAGCCATGACCGCATGAAGCGCCGAGCGGATGCGGGGGTTATCGGTTCCAGGAACCGCAGCGATCTGGTGATATAAGCGAATGGACTGCACACAGTAGGCCAGGATCCAGTAAACAAACCCTCCCGCCCAAATCACCGCCAGCAGACCGGCCAAACTTATCGTTCGCCCGCTGCCCAAAACAACAAGCGGAGCGGTACAAAAATCAATCACCGCCGGTAAGATCACTGTCGAGCGCACGACCGTCGTATGGGGCAATTCAACAGAACACAGCAAGCGGAAAATACTGAAAAACACCAAGCAGATAACCGGTAGCATACTGAAACGGATAATAAAGCGGTTACGCCGCCGCAACAGGGCGCCCATAACAATAAACGCGTTACACCATAAGATCGCCGTTAGCATCGAATAGCCGGTCATCAGCACTGCGCATCGCTTCTCTCCTGTAAAATAGCTTTTAACTGCTCCAGCGTTTCCGCATTGATCTCTGCATCCTGGATCAGCGCCGACATGATATGGATCAGGGCCGAGGACTTAGAAGGTAAAAAAGCCGAACTTTCCTTGATCAGCCGGAGTTGATACTCTTCCGGCGTGATCGCGGCGGCATACGTCCGCCCATAGTTTTTCCCGGTCTTGGTATAACCATCAACCACGACAACCCCTTTCTCTAACAGCTGATTCAGCAAAATATGAATCGAAGCGGCTTTCCAGGAGCGGTCAGGAGAAAGGTTAATAATCTGGGAGCGGGCTAAAGGTTTGCCCTCCGCCCACAGCATCCGCATCAGTTCCAATTCATTTTTGGTTAGAGAGAAAGCATGAGCTTTCATAAAATATCGCCTCGTTTCCAAGAAAACAGATTCATTTGATAATCATATAATATTATATATGATTTAAGGAAAATATCAATACATAAAATAAAGAAAAATTAATTTTATATTTGAAATAGCAGAAGATAAAAATATAGATATTGACAATATACGATAAAAGAAATATTATTAAGTTAAGAAAAAATAACTATATATTTCTCTGTGGGATGTCCATAATTGATAAATAATCGAAAAATTTGCATAGTATTTAAACGGGACAGGCCTGTTTAAATAAAACCGCCCTCAGATGATCGCTACTTGGCCAGTAAAGACATCTGAAGGCGCTTGCCCCTACACGAAATATAGGTTAGTTTCATACTACACCAATGGGGAGATTTGTATAGGGAGATTTCTGTAAAGGAGGATCAGCCTTTTGCATTAAGAGTCATTGGACTCTCTATCCCCATAGACTCATTTAGCAAATTTATTGTAGCATAATGAGGAGGAAACCACATGAAAAAGAAACTCACAGCGATTTTATTATCAAGTTTATTAATTCTCATGACCATTCCCGCAACGGTATTTGCGGAACCCGTTCAGGACATATTGGATCAAGATACGTATATTCAGCAGAAAACGGCGGAACTCTTGGATGAAGGAATGAGTGAAGCAGACGCCAGTTATTACGCTCAAGTAGATTATATGGTCAAAGATATGGAGCAAAGAGGGGAAGTCTTTACCGCTGATCCCACCCTCCCAGAACTCACCGACGAAGACGTAAGCAGAGACATTAATGCTTATCGTCAAAAAATATTGAACGGAGATAACGCGGCCATAACCCACGCCTTGAAATCAACGGCAAGGATCCTTTCCGAGGGGACAGAAAGACTTAGTGAACTCATTAAAAATAGCCCTAATCAATCGCAATATCAGATCATTTATCCAGATGGAAGTACCATAAGCTTTTCCCCATCAAAAATACTGCCCATTTCCGATGACGATCTTATCTATCCGTCTGCTGAATATTTAATGGATTCATCGACCTTGCCCAATTCAGGTAATTATACGTGCCTTGACGCCTATTGGAGATTCCAAGCAGGTATATCGTATGCAGAAGTTGGATTGAAAAGAACAGATCATACATTAAATAAAACTACATTTTCTACTTCCATTATTTATGCGCTAGGTGATGCATCGCACGCTGGCATTGTAAGTGCATCGAGCCCAACTACTATGACATCTCGTTCCACTAACAATAACTCAACAAATATGCCGGCGGAAGCATATTGCTATTCTTATATGTCAGTTTCGGGAGCATTTTCTGCAACCTTTGGAACTCTCAGCGTATCTGGCAATGTTGGTTTAGGATGGACACAATATATATTTGTCAGAAGTTGGGGAGATGGAGTCGTAGGGCATTATGCCAGCAAATAATTAATTTTAAGCAAATCGAATCAAGTAGCGGCCTTGAGGCGTTGCTTGATTCGATTTATTCTGAGGAGGTATACACCATGACGCGATTTAGCCAGATCACACGATCAGCCATCATCGGACTCATGTTAAGCACCCTTTTATTGAGCGGATGTCTCACCGTAGCGCCAACCGGCGGACAAGCGGATCCGCCGTCAGAGCAACCGCAGTATACCGAACTGGAAACAGCCATCATCCGCTATCTGCAACGGACACATCCGGAAGAGATCGGCCAGATCGATCGTTTTACGGTTACGCTTCGCGAGGACATAGAAAATTCCACCTTGGTTCAATGTATCATTCAAAGCAAGCAGCAAAAATATCTGGGCTTTTTTACTCTGGAAGAAAAGGAAGTTTTGACCGGTACTCTGGATCCCGCCTTTGTTGATCAAAGTATCGCTTTCGGTAATAGCGTCACCCACAGCGCGATACCCCGCGCCAACGACCGAAACTCACTGATTCCTTACAGCTATATCGGCGGAGGCGTCAACGACGAGCGGATTAAGACGATGATCCTGCTCTATCCGGATGATTCCGTCATTGAACTGCCCTTGCCCGATGGGGCGGAGAGCTATGGTTATGTGAGCTTTGATCATGACGCTAGCCCGACAGCCATTTTCGCCAGAGACAGCCAAGGGAATACGCTCTACACCTATCCGCCGTTCCCGCCGGCACAAGAAGAACAGTATGCCGCTGCACCTGGCGGACAAACAAACCTGCCAGAGGAACAACCGCGGTACAGCGAACTGGAAACAATCATCATCAGCTATCTTCAGCGCAACTACCCGAAAGAGATCAGCCGGATTGATCCGTTAACGATCACCATCACTCTCAACGAGGTAAAAGAAAACTCTCATGCTAATTTAGTTCAATGTATCATACAGAGTAACCAAAAAGAGTATATAGATTTTTTCAAAATAGTAGACAATGAAGTTTGGCAGGATGACGACCTGCGGCCCCGCAACCAACATAGCGCTTTCGATCAGGTAACCGCTCGCGGCAATATACCCTTAGAAAACGACAGCCACACTGCTTTCCCTTACACCTATATGGGCGGCTTCGTCAATGACAGCCGGATTAAGAGCCTGGAACTGGTCTATCCGGATGATTCCATCGTTGAACTGACCTTGCCCGATGGGGCAGAGAGCTATGGTTATGTGAGCTTTGATCATGATGGTAGCCCGACAGCCATTTTCGCCAAAGACAGCCAAGGGAATACGCTCTAACCTGTCCGCTATTCCCACTGGCGCAACCGTAGAAAGGACGCTAAATTTGCAGGATTGGTGTTATCCGTATCTGGTGAAAGAACATGGACGCAATATTTATTTGCTGGAGGTGGGAGCATAGAAATTGTTGCAAAAAATAATAAGAGTGAGAAAATCCATCATAAAGAATGGGGAAATGGCCCAACCGAGCATTAAGCCGGAGCCATAAATTAAAAGTATGGTTATAAAGAAACAAAAAACAATAGCCACTCATCGGGCTATTGCTTCGTGGGCTGTATTAGGCATCGCGGCGGGACTCGTATGTCTCGTCTGGTTACTATGGCCGCGAATGAACAGCGCCTTACCGTTCGAGTACAATAGATCACAAGCGGAATACAATCATACCGCTAAACCCCAATATCTGGCGGAAAACCATCTGTGGGGGGCAAGCATTGATCCTGCTTTAAGCAGACAAGCGGCTGAAAATACCATCATTGCCATCATCGATACCGGCGTGGATTTTCGTTCCCCGTACTTACAAGCAGCGCGTTACACAGAACCGGATGGTTACGAACTGCCGGACATCACGGATCACGGCACAAAAGTGGCAGGAATCCTCGTTGGTCAGGGAGAAGAATACAGAGGCTTACTGCCGGATGAACGGATCATCTCCGTGCAACTTGAAAAAACCGCCACCGATGAAGTCTCCATCCACAGTTTAATCCAGGCGGTGGAGACCGCTGTCCGTTATCATCCGGACATCATAAACATCAGCGCTGGTACCAGAAAAGACGATCCTGAACTACACGCGCTGATCAAGACAGTCAAAGAGCAAGGAATCATCATCGTAGCGGCGGCGGGAAACACGGGATCAGAGGTATGCGATTATCCCGCCGCTTATGATGAAGTGATTGCCGTTGGTTCCGTAGATCGGCGAAAGCGGATATCCAGCTTTTCCAGCACCTCTGAGAAAATCGCTATCTACGCGCCGGGAGAGAAGATCGCAACCGTTGCGGAAGAAAGCATCGTTAGCTTTAGCGGCACATCAGCGGCGACGCCATTTGTCACCGCGTTAGTAGCGCTGCTCATCGCGGCGGATCCGTCCCTGGACTTCGAAGCGATACAAGAGATATTGATTGATTCCGCAGATCAGGTACAACAGGGCAATAGTCAAACCGTCAAAGTCATCAACTACAACAGGGCCATCGAAACAATAATGAGGAGGCGAGCCGCATGAAAGAAAAAAACCAAAACAGACGAACCGCCATCACCGGAATGTTGATCTTCCTCATGCTCTTATCCGGCTGCGGTATCTCACAGACGGCTGCCGCGCCGCCGGATGAGCCAGCCGGAGAATTCACGGCTATCATCATGAATTTTATCCATAGAGAATATCCGGAGATCGGCGAAGTGAATAGCCTACGGATCGTCCTCAATGAAGACATCGGCATCTCTAATTTAATTCAATATATCGCGCAAACCCGCAACCAAGCCTATATGGGTGTGCTCGTAATAGACAAAGAAGAAAAGCTGGCGCAAGACATGGAGATCCTAACCGCGGGGAACGCTGAAACTTACTCCATTGGGAGTGGGGATAAACTCCTCAGCGGTCCGATCGAAGAATTACGCGCCGCGCTCGAAGAAGTGCGCTGTCACAGCGATATTTTAACGCCGTGGGAGCGGGATAAAAACTATGGTTTCGGGATAGAAGGTACCATGGCAAGTCTCTATGAGACGCTAAATGAAGATGAAGAAAAGATCCCCTTCCACTATATTGGCGGCTTTGTCAACGACCAGCGGATCAGGGCGCTGGAACTGATCTGGGCGGAGGATCATTCGCTCACGGAACTGATGCTCAATGAGAACCAAGACTACTTCGGCTATGTGAAATTTGATCTTTATAGCGGTGAGCTAGAGAGCATCACGGCCAAAGACAGCCAGGGGAATCCGTTATATGTCTATCCGCCGTTTCCGCCGCAGGAGCTGTAGCGGAGCCGGAGGTTAGGATATAATGTTCTATTGGCATACGGGAGCGTCGGCAGATGGTTATGTTCATACGAACTTTACTAAGATAAGGATGGTTTATAGGATGAAGAAGGGTAAAATTATAACAATAGCGTTAGTTTTAGCCTTATTTTTACTTGGGGGAATCATCGTGGCCTATCCCAATTCGCCCTTTGCTATGGCGCAAGCGGGTTCTGAAGTCCAGGTGCAAGCAAACAAAATGCTGCGCAACGATTTCAATATGGAAGTTACAAAAGTAGAATTTATCATGGGAACCAGCGAGATAACCAAAGGCGCTGTAGTTTATATAAGCATAGAAAATACCCAAGGAAAAGATCAAGCGATGCTGCCGGCAGGCGTCATAGCGGCGCTGGAAGGGACAAGCGGAAAAGTTTACGAAATAGTAACGAAGGATGCGGAAGCCGGTATAGATTACTCGTTGGATGTCGGCTATAAAAACACGGAGGAATATCGCCAAAACCTCGCCAAAACGGAAAAGGCAGCTTTTGAACCCGGAGTTTTCCTGATAGCACCGAGTGTTATGGTAGACATCGCCGAAGAAAACATTGCCGCAGTCATCTATGAAGATGAAAACGGAAACAGAACAAATATTCCGTTGGTTGGCATTCAAGCAACGTTAACCCGTTTGACTGGAGATGGAAGATAACCGCCGGGAGGAATGATGTGTAAGAAAGCGGGGATAGCCAACAGAGGATTCCTTTGTGGATTCTAGAGTTTTACACTACTCTAGTTACTGTCACAGTATTTAAACGGAGTATACCCGTTTAAATAAAGCCGCCCTCAGATGCTCGCTACTTGGCCAGTAAAGACATCTGAAGGCGCTTGCCCCTACACGAATATAGGTTAGGTTCATACTACATCAATGGGGGAGATTTGTAAAGGGAAAATTTGAGGAAAGGAGGGGAGGACGCCACGCGGATTTTTCCAAAAATGAAACCTTTTGTCGTTTGTTCTCACCAAATTTTATAAGCCTATTTCCTGTCGGAGCGTTTCGCACTCGTCTTGCCATTTGCTTATAGGCGGCAGCTTTTATGGAGAAGGATTGATCATAGTATCGTTTCAAGGCCGAACGTCACGGCTATAGCTTAGCCAGCTGCGTCATGCCGCCGCCAAATATCACGGCAATATAAATCAACAATTATAAGAACGAAAATACTTCCGGAAGCATAAATTGCTCGTGAAACCCTTGCTTATACACGTTGTTTTTGCTAAAATATAAGTTGAAGGCTGGGGAACCTTCAGGGAGATTGGTGGACGGTGGTAGAAACAGACAGTGGAACGTACGCTGTCTGTTTCTCTTTGTGAGCACAGGCAAAAGTCTTCTGATAAGGATGGGCGTGAATGTATATACTTTATATCAGTAAACGAGTAAAATAATTGTAACGAAAAACAAAGGGGGATACGGATGGCTTCGGTTAAATTGCGGGAAAGGTCGGAATTAGCGGAGGAATACAAGTGGAACTTGGCGGATATCTATGCCAGTGATCAGGCTTGGGAGGACGAATTCACTCTGACGGAGGGTTTAAGCCAAAACGCCGCAACGTATAGAGACAGGCTGGGAGAGAGCGCCGCTACATTGGCAGCCTGCCTGCAATGGATGGATGAACTCAGTATGCGTCTGGAAGAACTTTATACGTACGCTCGGATGCGCAGAGATGAGGATAATCGTCAGGATCGTTACCAAGCGATGACCGACCGGGCGGGTACATTGGCCGTCAAGGTGGGGAGCGCGCTTTCGTTTGTGGCGCCGGAATTGCTGGGTTTGGCGCAGGATGTCTTTGACGCGCTGTATCAGGATCCCCAGTTGGAACTGTATCGGCAGATGCTGGACGAGTTGGTCCGTCAGAGAGAGCATGTCTTGAGCCCGCCAGAGGAAAAAATTCTGGCGGAAGCCGGGGAACTGGCCGAGGCCGCGCAGGCGGTATTCACCATGGCCAATAACGCGGATCTGAAATTCCCGGAGATCCTGGATGAAAACGGGGAGAGCGTGGAATTGACCAAGGGGAATTATACGAATTTCATGGAGAGCGCCGATCGCCGGGTGCGCCGGGAGGCTTTTCAGACGCTGTATCAGACCTATGGCCAGCAGATGAATACTTGGGCCGCGCTGCTGAACGCCAATGTGAAGGCGGATATCTTCTATGCCAAGGTACGCCGCTATCCGTCAGCTTTAGCCGCTTCCTTGGATGGAGATTGCATCTTGCCGCCGGTCTACGACGCTTTGATTGAGACCGTACATGAATTCCTGCCGGACCTCTATCGTTATCTGGCGCTGCGCAAGAAGGCGCTGAAGCTGGATGAACTCCATATGTATGATATTTATGTACCGATCGTGCAGGAAAGCAAGCAGAATATCTCCTTTGATCAGGCGAAGCAGATGATCAGGGAAGGGCTGGCGCCGCTGGGGCCTGAATATCTGGATCTGTTGGAGTTGGGTTTCGGCAATCACTGGATCGACGTGTATGAGAATATCGGCAAAACCAGCGGGGCGTATTCCTGGGGCACGTATCGTTCGCATCCCTATGTGCTGTTGAATTACCAGGGGACGCTGGACGCGATGTTTA
>JAITOV010000126.1 GCA_031289735.1 Peptococcaceae bacterium | reverse complement strand
TTAAATTAGCGGATCGGTTGCACAATATGCGCACATTAAAATATCATTTCCCGGAAAAACAACGGGAGATAGCGAAAGAAACCTTGGAGATTTTCGCGCCTCTGGCGAATCGGCTGGGGATCTACCGGATCAAATGGGAACTGGAAGATTTATCCTTTTGCTATGATAAACCACAAGAGTATCAAGATTTATTAGAAGCGATTTCGGTAAAACGCCGGGAGCGGGATGTCCTGATCCGTGATGTGATCGCCCGTTTGCGTAAGCGTTTGGACGAAGATGGGATTAAAGGGGATATAGCCGGGAGACAGAAGCATATTTATAGCATTTACCGAAAAATGATGACCCAGCAAAGGGAACTGAGTGAAATCTTTGACTTAACGGCAGTGCGGGTCATCGTCTCCACGGTGAATGACTGTTATGCCGTACTGGGACTCATTCATACACTCTGGCGGCCGATTCCCGGCCGGTTCAAGGACTATATTGCCATGCCCAAACCGAATATGTATCAGTCTTTGCATACGACATTGGCCGGTGATTTCGGTGAACCGTTTGAAGTACAGATTCGTACCTGGGATATGCATCGTACTGCGGAATATGGGATTGCCGCGCACTGGAAATATAAGGAAGGCGGCAAGGAGAATGATTTCGAGGATAAATTAAACTGGCTGCGCCGCCTGATGGAATTCCCAAGCGCTGCGCCGCACGACGCCGGCGAATTTATGGACACGTTGAAGATTGACCTGTTTGCCGACTCGGTCTTTGTCTTTACCCCGAAAGGGGATGTGCGTGAAATGCCGGCTCAGGCTTCTCCGGTAGATTTCGCCTATCAGATTCATACGGATGTGGGGCATCGTTGTGTCGGGGCGAAGGTCAACGGACGGATCGTGCCGTTGAATTCGACGCTGAAAACAGGGGATATTGTCGAGATCATCACGAGCAAACATAGCCGTGGGCCCAGCCGGGATTGGCTGTCTTTCATTAAAACATCACAAGCGAAGAACCGTATCCGGCAATGGTTTAAGAAAGAAGACAGAGAAGAGAATATCTTGCGCGGTCGTGAAATCCTGGAGCGCGAGATCAGCAAACTGGGGTTTGATCCGGCGGAAGTGCTGAAAGCGGCTTGGTTGCAGGACTGGATGAAAGCATCAAATTATGCGGTTTTGGAGGATATGCTGGCAGCCATCGGCGACAAGGCGTTATCGGCGAATCGGGTACTAAGCCGTCTGCGCGAAGAATTGACCAAAGAAGAACGTGAGAAAGCACAGTTGGCTGTTTTGCAGCAGGGTGAGATGAAGAGCCCGCGTCCACGCAAAGCATCCCAAGGAGTTCGGGTCAAAGACGTGGACAATGTCCTGATCCGTTACGCTCATTGCTGTAACCCCTTGCCTGGAGATCCAATCGTCGGATATATCACGCGCGGGCGCGGGGTTTCCATTCACCGGAAGGACTGTGTCAACATGCAATCTCAGGAAGATGAACTGCAAAGTCGCTTGATTGAGGTCGAATGGGATGATGCGCAGACGGAGTCCACGTATCCGGTGGATATTCAGATCTTTGGCAATGACCGGACGCATCTGGTTACCGATATTATGACGACGGTCATGGAGACTAGGACGGTTATCTCCGGGATCAATGCCCGGGTGGGTAAAGATAAAGTGGTGAATGTGCAGATACGGATCGATATCCGCAATTTAGGGCATTTACAGCAAGTGATGCAGAAAGTGCGCCGGGTCAAAGATGTGATTTCTGCTGAACGGGTTTTAAGCGCAGGGTTCTAAACGCGCAGTGGGCTGAAGCGCTCAATCGATGAATCTTTACAGATGGAGGGGTATAGTATGTTTGAAGGAAGAACCGTGGGATATCTGGGATCGAATTGTTATCTGTTCGCCTGTGATCAAACAAAGAAGGGCGTGCTGATCGACCCGGGAGACGAGCCGGATAAGATCGAGCAGTGGATTGCCGGATCAGGCGTTACGATTGAGAAGATCCTACTGACGCACGGACATGCGGATCATATCGGCGCTGTGGGGGCTTTGCGGCAAGCGTGGGGCGCGAAGGTAGCGATTCACCAAGCGGATGCTAATATGTTGAACGATCGGAGTGCGCTGTCTTATTTTGGTCTCAACCAGACGGCGGGTAACGCCGACGAGTACCTGACCGATGGGCAAGTACTGCAAGTGGGTAATGAGAAAATTCAGGTGATTCATACCCCGGGGCATACCCCGGGCGGCGTGTGTTTCCTGACTTCCGCCGGTTTGTTCTGCGGGGATACGGTCTTTGCCGGATCGATCGGCCGTACAGATTTTGCCGGGGGCTCGCACGCGCAGCTCATGGATAGTATCCGTGATAAACTCTTGGTTTTACCGGATGAAACGCCGATCTTTCCCGGACACATGCAACCTTCCACGATCGGACGGGAAAAGCGGGAGAATCCCTTCTTCTGATGGGCATGAGACAAACATGCATTTATTTAAATAGTACAACCTTGCCGCCGGATATATTGGCAGCCGGTACGGCAATTTTGCGGGCGTATGCCCCCCAAGCCAAACTGCAAACGATCTCTCAGCAGGACATGGAGCAGGAATTGGACGCAGGTTCTCTCATCCGAGTGGAGCGGGTCAGGCAAACAAGCCTGGCCATAGACGGCGCGGCGGATGGAGCAAGTCTCATAGACCGGGAAGACGCCTCCGTATGGCGTGGCTGTGCTATTTGGGCTGAACTCATCGATGTTTGCGATCGGGACGGCGCTGGATTATCCCAGGTAGATGAAGCCGTGATCACCTCTGAGGAAGTAGGAGCAATCGCGCAACTGCCGTTGATCGGGCGAGAATCATTCTCGCGCATATTAGTCAAACAGATTCTCTTACGCTTGCTGGTGCAGCGCGGATTCTCTTTGCCGTGGGGCATTCTCACCGGCATGCGTCCTGCGAAGCTGTTGCAGCGTATGGAGGACGCGCATCTGGATTGCCAGCGCCAAGCTGAGATTTTCAGCGGACTGTTTCGGGTGACGCCGTCCAGAATCGCCTTACTGCAGCAAATCGCCGCTGTTCAGGAGGAGACGGTTGCGAGTTTTGCGGCGCATCCTCAGGAAATCGCGTTATATGTGGGTATTCCTTTTTGTCCGTCGCGTTGTTCGTATTGCTCTTTTCCCGGAACCGTTCCGGCTGCGGATCGAGCAGATGTCTGTGCTTATCTGCAGGCGCTGCACCAGGAGATCGCGGCGGTAGGTCTGTTGATGCGGGAGCAGGCACTGGTTGCGGGCAGCGTGTATATTGGGGGCGGCACGCCAACCATGCTGAATGATGGTGAATTGGATCATTTGCTGGAACGGTTACGCTGTGAGATCCCCTGGGCAGCCGATGGTGAATTTACTGTGGAAGCCGGACGCCCGGATACGATTCGTGCGGAGAATCTGTTGATCCTGCAACGCTATGGAGTGAATCGCCTCAGTATTAATCCACAATCCATGAATCCAGCGACCTTGCGGAGAATCGGGCGGGAGCACCGGACCGAAGATATCGTCAGATCGTTTGAACTGGCTAGAGCACTGGGTTTCTGGCTGATTAATATGGATGTGATTCTAGGCTTGCCGCAGGAAGGCTTGGCCGAGGTGCGCATGACATTAGACGCTGTAGGCAAACTACAACCTGATAATTTAACTGTTCATGCTCTGGCGATCAAACGCGGCGCTAGAGATTGGGAAGGACGCCTCGCGCATGTGTCACAGGAAACGGCGCTTCTTATGCAGGAATTGAGCAGAGAGAGAGCAGAACAATGGGGTATGCGGCCCTATTATTTATATCGGCAGAAGTTCGCGGCCGGTCATCTGGAAAACATCGGTTATGCCAAACCGGGCATGGAATGCCGCTATAATATCTCGATTATCGAAGAACGGCAGCACATTATCGGTCTGGGAGCAGGCGCCTCCAATAAGATTTTCACCCCGGACGGACGGCGTTTCAGCAGCTATTTTCATCCGGTCAATCTGCCTACATATGGCGACAAATGGCGCAGAGTGCATGAGCAGAGAATAATTGAGATTGACAAACTTCGCAGTTCTTGATATCATCTTATAATAATTCGTCAAATCTTGAGCAAATTGCGGAAAACGCTACATAATACATATGGAAGTTTCCGTCTCTTGTGCATGACAGGGACTGAGGCTTTATTTTTTAGGGGGAAGTAGTGGTATGACGATACAAAGGCTAAGGGGAACACAGGATATTCTTCCTAGCCGCGTGCAGTATTGGCAGTATATAGAAGGTGTCATTCGGGCGGCCTGCCGTGATTTCGGTTATCAGGAGATTCGCACGCCGATTTTTGAGTTTACGGAGTTGTTTGTGCGTGGTGTGGGCGAGACGACAGACATCGTCAATAAAGAAATGTATACGTTTATGGATCAAGGGAATAACTCTCTGACCCTGCGGCCTGAGTGTACGGCGGCTGTCTGCCGCGCCTATGTTGAGAATAAATTGTATGGACAGGTAGAACAACCGGTTAAGTTATACTATATTGGACCGATGTTCCGGCACGAAAAACCGCAAGCTGGGCGTTTCCGTCAATTTCATCAGTTGGGCGTCGAAGTATTAGGAGCGGACCAGCCGGTGGTGGATGCCGAAACCATTCGTTTGGCCTGGGAAATCTATCGCCGTTTAGGCTTGACGGGTTTGCAGGTACATCTGAACTCCATCGGCTGCCCACAATGCCGCGCGCTCTACAAAGAGCAGTTGCAGGCGTTCTTACAGCCGCGTCTGGGAGAATTGTGCGCGGATTGTCAATCCAGATTTGCCCGTAACCCGTTGCGGATCTTGGATTGTAAACAGGCAACTTGCCAGAGCGTTGCGCAAGGAGTTCCGCTCATGGTCGATTTTTTGTGCGCGGATTGCCAATCTCATCTGGATCAATTGCGCATATTGCTGGATGCGGGCAATATTCCGTATCACATGAACCCCCGCTTAGTTCGGGGGTTAGATTATTATCGTAAGACCGCTTTCGAGATCATAGCTCAGGATATCGGAGCGCAGAGCGCCATCTGTGGCGGAGGGCGCTATGATGGGCTAGTCGAGGAGATTGGCGGGCCGGCGACGCCGGCTATCGGTTGGGCGATGGGGTTGGAAAGAGTCCTGTCCGCTTTAGAAATGCAGAATAAACTGCCTGTGCTGCCCGACACTCAGTTTGCGATGATCATTATGCTGGGTGAACAAGCTATGGCAGCCGGGTTTCGTCTTACCGGGCAACTCCGGGAGCAGGGGATTCCTGTAGGTATGGATCTATTGGGCAAGAGTTTGAAAGCGCAGCTCAGAGCGGCGGACAGAAATCACTGCCGGGTTGCTGTGATTCAGGGCGAAGATGAGTTGGAGCGTGGTATGGCTGTCGTGCGCGATCTGGTCAACGGAGAGCAACGAGAAATGCCGCAAACAGAAGTAATGCAGTATATCCTAGCGATATACAGACAATATCGAGAGGAAGTGAAGTGATATGACCTTACTGAGTCAACGAACTGAAGCGCACCATCTGACAGGATTAGATCAGGCCGGTCAGACGGTCAGTCTGCTGGGTTGGGTTCAGCGTCGGCGTGATCACGGCGGGGTGATATTTGTTGATATGAGGGATCGCTCAGGAATCGTACAGATCGTATTCAATCCGGATATGCCGGACGGGGGATTCGTTACGGCGGAGAAATTGCGCAACGAATTTGTTATCTCGGTGCGAGGCGTTGTGAGGCAACGGCCTGCCGGGCAGGAGAACCTGAACTTGGATACGGGTCAAATTGAAGTGACGGCGGAGTATTTGGCAATCCTGAATACCGCTAAGACGCCGCCTTTTTATATTCAGGATCAAATTGATGTAGATGAGCCGCTGCGCTTGAAGCATCGTTATTTGGATTTGCGCCGCCCGGAAATGTTTGCGGTATTTGCCCAACGGCATCGCGTCGTCCAGACCATGCGCAATTTTTTTGACCGGCAGGGCTTCCTGGAATTGGAGACGCCGATGCTCGGTTTATCCTCACCGGAGGGCGCCCGTGATTATCTC
>JAITOV010000108.1 GCA_031289735.1 Peptococcaceae bacterium | reverse complement strand
CCGACCCGCTGGCCCAGGATCTCCGCCAGCCGTTTGGCGGTCAAGTCGCCCTCGCTCCACAGCGCATCCATGACCTTCAATTCCGAATCAAACAGCTTAATAGGCATCTTTACCGCTCCTTATCTCAGACTAATTCAATAGTTTGATTACATACTATCACGTTAGTCTGCGAACGTCAAGATGATTTTGAAAACCGTCGAGCCAAAAAAAGCGGGTGCGCAACAGCCGCAACGGCTATCACGCCTCCGCTTCAAGAAGCGATTTCCATGCTCCGTATCCTTCCCGCTCCATTCCCTCAAGCGGGATAAAACGCAGGGCCGCGCTATTAATGCAGTAGCGCTGACCGCCGCGTTCCAATGGCCCGTCCTGAAAGACATGGCCTAAATGCGCGCCGGAGCCGGATGCCCTGACCTCGATACGCGCGCGGCCATAGGAATCATCCGGTAATTGATCGAGTAGCGCGTCCGTAATCGGCTTAGAAAAAGCCGGCCAGCCACACCCTGATTCAAATTTATCGGCCGATATAAAGAGCGGTTCACCGCTGATGATATCGACATAAATTCCCGGCGCCCAATGATCGCAATATTCGTTACGGAAAGGCGGTTCGGTCGCTCCGCACACGGCAACCTTGTACTGCCTGGCTGTCAGCCGCTGGCGCAATTCCTGATCATCCCTTAACGGTTTCCGCATAGAATTATTTCCTCAGCACTTTCTCTGAACGGCATACATCTGCCATCCCAGCTTGTTTCTATCATTCTAACGCATCCCGATAGGTTGGTCAAAAACTGTTTTTAGTCCAGCATTTGGCAAATGATATAAGGCCCAAATTCTTGCCAATCAGCAAATTTAATCGTTATCGCCTGACCTTCAAAGGTGTTTCTAAGCGCGTCTTCGATATGTGCGAGCATCGCGGCTCCCAGTATGCCAAAAGCGTCGATCGGGCCTAAGCTGCCGAAGGGCTGATCTGTACAATGCTCTTTCATGTAGTTGAGGATGGCGTCGATTTTGATAAAGATCGGCTCATGATCCATCAGCATCTCCAGTTTGCTCGGACGAGAGATATCCAGAATGAAGTTATCCAGCGAGAATTGCCGCGCCACTTGATTCGCATAATAATTTTCATCCGCGGACGAGCCAGTATTCCATATCATTAGAGTATTTCCCCCTCTTCGTTCTTCGCCTACGCAAATGTGTGAGCGTACACTCAATTATATCGGAAGATCCTGCTACTTTGTCTATAGTTCTTCATCGTCGATCAGAGTATGCGCGATAAATACCGGCTCACCGTTATCATTCAGTGAATACATAAATGATTCGTGCTGCAATGAACTCAAGGAAGAATAATTGCCGTTCATGATTTCCTCCCGGATCCTGATCATATCTTCGTCACTTGCGCGTTTCCCGATTGCTAAGCCACAATACGTCATCGTGGCTTCATAAACAACAGGTTCTCCCTCGATGACTCTGGCTCTTACTCTGAGATCGTTAAGCACGTAAACAGGTTTCTCTTTCATCTCTCCTGCGACAGCGGTGTAATTCAGGCCATCAAAATTCCATCCTCTTATCGGGGCTTCATGAACGATGTTTATTACTTTAAAATGGGTCTGGATAACATCTTCAACATAGGTTTTGGACATCGTACCCTTCGCGTCGCCCCAATTGTCCAAATTCATGGCGAAAGCATAGTTAAGATACTCGCTGCTGCTTGGCGGCGCGTTTCCTTCCGTGAAAAACGGCACATAATCAAAGCGATATTGGATGGCCAGATCAAACAAGGCCAGCCGCGTATTATCCGCCGCAGCTTGGGCAAAAATAGCTGCATTCTGAATGATCCCTGCCGGCGGCGTCAGACTATAATCTATACCTGGCACCACTAAGTTTTGATCCAGCTTCAGGGCGCCCCAGGCGCCGCGGTCCAGCACAAAGACCGTATTGGGAACGTTATAGACATCCATAGCCAGATAGTCAAACCCCGCTTCGATCACCCTTTGGCCGTTATAATCGATCGCCCCGTATCGGCCGGCTTGGATCACCGCAATGATGGGCCATACCTCTTCGTAAGTGTTCAGCTGAATGTCCTCGAAGGGCTGCGTTTGCGGATTGGTGAGACTCGCCCCCTGGGCGCTGATCAGTCCCCAGTATTGGCCGGCCCGGCCTTTCATAACGCTGGTGGCCAGACGCCCGTCAGGGTATTTTTGACAATAAATTTCGTCGTAAGCAACGCTTGACGTCTTCGTATAAGAGGTCTTGTCCAGCAAGTCATATTTGCCATTGGTTTTCACCGCATAGACATAGGGCAGAGGAATCACATCCTCAGCGGTAATGATTTCTGCGCCGTCCTCCGTCAGCAGCGTTACCGAACCGTCTGTCGTCTTCTTGAGATAAATCTCGGTATAGACTCCGCTCTCATCCGAGTATTCCAGCGTGATATTTTCTGTTACGGTAGCGGCAATCGTGTTGGCGTCCCGCGCGGCATTGGGGAGCAATAAGAGCGCCGCCACAATCACCGCCGCAATGGCCGCGGCGCTCACCCACACGGCGGGCTTTTTATACTTCAGCACATTGTGAATCCGGCCTTTTACTCCGGTTTCCCCAAAAGCCAGCGGCGAAATCAGACCGTTT
>JAITOV010000073.1 GCA_031289735.1 Peptococcaceae bacterium | reverse complement strand
GCCGGAGAGATATAATTTGATCTTTATGGATATTCAAATGCCCAATATGGATGGATATGAAGCGGCCAGGAAGATACGGGCGCTGGATCTTCCTTATGCGAAGCAGATACCCATTATAGCCATGACAGCGCATATGTTCCGTGAGGATATCGAGAAATCTTTTGCGGTTGGGATGAACGGGCATATAGGGAAACCGCTGAATTTAGATCAGGTCATAGATGTTTTGCAACAGTATTTATTAAGTGATTCGGATTCGTAAATCTGAGCAATCTGTAGTAAAATGAAGTAGTTAGCCGTAGTCATGACCGGAAAACTCGAGGTGCAGCACAGGTGGTCAGAGAGATCTTGCCGAACGTCTATTTGAATAAGGTTCCCTTGCCGAAAAATCCCTTAAAGGTATTGAATAGTTATATCATTTGCGCGGGAGAAGACGCGCTGGTGATTGATACGGGGTTCAATCTGCCGGAGTGCCGAGAGGCTTTTCGTAGCGGGTTGAAGGAGCTGAACGTTGATCCGGCTAAGACGCGGCTGGTGCTGACGCACATGCATGCGGATCATGCCGGCTTAGCCGATGAGCTGATCGACGCGGGCGCAACGGCGCATATGGGTAAGCGAGACCTGGAGCACTTTACCGGGCTGGCGGCGCAACCGGGAGAGATGTTTCGCCAACTCAAGAAGCACATGGATCTGCGGATCGGGCTCACCTCGATGGGGTATACGGGGTTTGGGCAACGAGAGTATCAGCCCCTGGCCGAAGGGGATGTATTCGAGATTGGACCGTATAGGCTTCAAGTCATTGATATTCCGGGTCATACGCCAGGGCAAATCGGTTTATTCGAAAGAGATCTGGGACTGTTTTTTTGCGGCGATCATATATTGGATGAGATCACTCCCAATATCATCTCCTGGGGATTGGGCAATGACTATTTGGGTATGTATCTCAACAGCTTGCAAAAGATTTATCACTGGGATATCAACCTGTTATTGACGGGACACCGTAAGCTGGTCAGCAATCACTGCCGGAGAATCGATGAACTGACGGCGCATCATCACGTCCGTCTGGACGAAGTGCGCGAGATATTACGCAGCGGAGAGCATACAGCGAGTGGGTCAGCAGCCAAGATGCGTTGGGATCTGACCATTGTAGATTGGGAGAAGTTTCCTGACCGGCAGAAATGGTTCGCTTCAGGCGAAGCGATGGCGCACTTGGAACACCTGGTCTATTTGGGCGAAGCCGAACGGGTGGACAGAGATGGATTTTTGAGCTATTCTCTGAAATCCTGATCATTTGCTTACATGAAGATAATATTGACCGCTCGTTCCTTCCGTAGTATTCTTTTAGAGACGATCATTTATTGAGGATTAGGTATGAAATTTGTCAAAATGCAAGGTCTAGGCAATGATTTCGTTTTCTTAGATCATTTAGAGCGATTGGCTGCGTCCGCTGACTATCCAGAGCTGGCTCGGCGGATGTGTGACCGTCATTTTGGTATCGGCGCTGACGGGTTAATTATCGTCCTGCCTTCTACGCTGGCTGACGCGCAAATGCGGATTTACAATGCGGACGGATCGGAAGCGGAAATGTGCGGCAACGGGATCCGTTGTTTCGCTCGTTATCTCTACGATGCGGGGTATGTGAACCGTCTGGAACAGAGGATCGAGACCTTAGCCGGTGTACTGAGTGTGCGCTTGCATGTGCGGGGTGAGGATTTTCTGGAAGCGACGGTCGATATGGGCGAACCGATCTTTGCGCCGGAGCGCATTCCGGTCCGGGCCGAGCTGGATCCGGTCGTCAACGCAGAACTGACGGTAGAAGGTCAGAACGTGCATTTTACGGCACTTTCGATGGGCAACCCGCATTGTGTCATCTTTGTCGAGGATGTGGATCAGGTAGATCTCGCTAAGCTAGGTAGGGCCATTGAGCGGCACCCGCTCTTTCCGCGTCAGACGAACGTTGAGTTCGTTCGGGTGGATAGCCCGCAAGAAATCACCATGCGGGTGTGGGAGCGCGGCGCAGGAGCGACATTGGCTTGCGGTACGGGCGCTTGTGCGGCGTTGATCGCGGCGGCGTTGAGCGACAGAACTAAACGTCAGGCGACAGTGCATCTGCCCGGAGGGGATTTGACGATTGAATGGCGTATAGATCGACGGGTCTATCTCACGGGTCCCGCTGAGTATGTGTGTTCCGGAGAATATCTGGTTGAAGGATGAACCCCAAAAAAGTTGTGGCAAATTAAGGAGGATGAACCCCGAATGGATGAAGCAAAACGTATCAAGAGTCTGCCGCCCTACATATTTACGCGCATCGATCAGAAAATCGCCGCGCAAAAGGCTAAAGGTGTAGATGTTATCAGCTTGGGCATGGGAGATCCTGATTTGCCGACTCCTGACCATATTATTGATCGTCTCTATCAAGCCGCGCGTGATCCGAAGAATCATCGCTATCCGTCGCCATTTTCCGGTTTGCCGGCGTTTAAACAAGCTGTTGCGGATTGGTACCGGGAGCGTTTTCAAGTACACCTGGAGGCCAAGAGCGAAGTGACAGCCGTCATTGGCACGAAGGAAGGTTTGGGACATTTACCGTTCTGTTATCTTGACGAAGGGGATGTGGCTTTGGTGCCGGATCCGGGATATTCGGTGTACGGCACGAGCGTCTTGCTGGCGGGAGGTATACCGTATGCGATGCCGCTGAAAGAAGAAAACGCCTTCCTGCCGCAACTGAACGAGATTCCGGAAGATATCGCCCGGCAAGCCAAGCTGATGTTCCTGAATTACCCCAATAACCCCACCGGCGCTGTGGCGGATGCCAGGTTCTATGAAGACGTGGTCGCGTTTGCTAAAAAATATGACATTATCGTCTGTCATGACGCTCCGTATTCGGAAATCACTTATGAGGGATACAAACCGGTTAGTTTCCTGGAGATTCCCGGCGCGAAAGAGATCGGCGTGGAATTCCATTCGATGTCCAAGACCTTTAATATGACGGGTTGGCGGGTTGGCTGGCTATGCGGGAATGCCCGCGTGGTCGAAGCGCTTAGCCGCTTGAAGTCCAATATCGATTCGGGGGTTTTTCAGGCGATTCAGGAAGCGGCGATCGCCGGATTACAGGGACCGAAGGATTTTATTCAGCGGAACTGTCTTATTTATCAGGAACGGCGGGATTGCGTCGTCGATACCCTGAACGCCATCGGCTGGAATTTAGAGAAACCGCAAGCGGCCATCTATATCTGGCCAAGAGTGCCCAAGGGTTATACCTCGGAGTCTTTTGCTGAACTGGTCTTAGAAAAGGCCGGAGTAGCGATCACTCCCGGCAATGCTTATGGACAGAGTGGGGAAGGCTACTTCC
>JAITOV010000159.1 GCA_031289735.1 Peptococcaceae bacterium | reverse complement strand
TTTTTTACTCAGCCTTTTATTGCTTCATCATACCTTGCCTTGATAAATGCCTTTTATTTCATTTCTTATCCGGTTTGGCTTGCTAAAGGCATGGAAATAAATGGGTGCGGTTCTCCTGTATCAGATGAGGAGCGTCATTGACTAACTTTTCAATTTTTCCAGGCGTTCCAATGCCGCCGCGAGTGTTTCGCGGCGCTTCGCGAAGTGCAGCCGGATATAGCGATTTTCTGGCGTCTTAAAAAAGCTGCTGCCGGGGACGGCGCCAACGCCGATTTCCGCCGCGAGCCATTCGCAAAATTCCAAATCATCGTCATAGCCGAATTGGGAAACGTCAATCATCACGTAATACGCGCCTTGCGGCTCGGTATGCCGCAGTTTGAGATCGCGCAGCCCACGCAGGAAAAAATCGCGCTTCTCTGTGTACAGCGCGGACAACGCGCCGTAATAACTGTCTGGGAACTGCAGTCCTGTGACCGCCGCCTCTTGCAAGGGCGCCGCGGCGCCGACCGTAAGAAAATCGTGGACTTTTCTGGCTCTGTCCGTCACCTCCGGCGGGGCGATAATATAGCCAAGCCGCCAACCCGTAATGGAATATGTTTTGGACAGTGACGAGCATGACAGCGTCCGTGCGCGCATACCGGGCAGCGACGCAATATAGGTATGTGTGTGCGGCGCGTACACAATGTGCTCATATACCTCGTCGGTGATGACCCAGGCGTCATACTTCTGAGCCAATTCCGCGATGATGGTCAGTTCTGCGCGGGTAAACACTTTGCCGCTGGGGTTCGAAGGGTTGCAGAGGATCAACGCGGCGGGGTTCTGGCGGAACGCGTCCTCCAGCACGTCCGCGTCAAATGAAAAATCGGGCGGGTTCAGCGGCACGTATATCGGTTCCGCGCCGGAGAGTATCGCGTCCGCGCCGTAATTCTCGTAGAACGGAGAGAAAATGATGACCTTGTCGCCAGGATTGACGGCCGTCATCATCGCGGCCATCATGGCCTCTGTCGAGCCGCAGGTCACAACGATTTCCGTGTCCGCGTCGATCTCAAAACCCATAAAGCGCGACTGCTTCGCGGCAAGCGCGTTGCGAAAGTTCTGCGCCCCCCATGTTATCGAGTATTGGTGCGGCAGAAGCGTGGCTTCGGAAAGGCGGTTGAGCAGCTCTTGCGGCGGGTCAAAGTCAGGAAAGCCCTGCGACAGATTAATCGCGCCGTGTTTCTGTGATATGCGCGTCATACGGCGTATCACACTGTCCGTGAAATTGGATGTGCGTTCTGATAACGGTCTCATGATTTTGTCTCCCTCTCGCACTTTCGTCACAACACGTTCGTCCATGACGCGCGTCGCCTTGTGTGTGGAGCGTTCGAGCGTACCGTCCGGCTGTACAATTACTTTGAACGGTTTCACGCCGATACGGGCTTTCAACGCGTCGGTCACGCGCTGGGCTATCGTCTCTCTGCTCTCGGACACGCCTGTGGCTTTCTCCACGGTGACTTCACAGCCGCACAGCTCGCGCTTGACGCAGCCCAGGACGCCGGTGTGGAAGCGGATAATCGGGCGGGCTTTTTTTGCGGAGCATCGTGTAAACCAGCTCATGCTTGACACTGTGGCCGATGCTGCTCCGCCGTTCGCGTTGCTGTTTAATACTAACGTGGCCTTCCTGAATACTCACGGTACTAAAGTACCATGGTTCTGGTGGGTAGTGCAAACTTGTAGTTGCACGCCTACGCTTCTGTTTGCGACCTAACCAATCTCGCAATTGGGGTTGCCTTCAAACCACTGGCGCACGTACACCAGAACTTTACGGACGGGTGGCATATAGTATAGCCTTTAAGCATAGGGTTAGCCCGAAGACCGTCCCTTACTTTATCGTTCCGCTTCCGCCCCTAGGGCAGGCGGGGTGCATTCAATCCCCGCAGTTTATTGTTTACGCAATGAACCAATATAGTGTTTTGGAGCTTGATTGTTTAACTCTTGCAATCTCTAAATTATGCAGTTCAACGAATTTATCCCATCGTGCGTTGCACAAGGGGACATTTACAGAATCAAGGGCGTCATTTGTCGCCCCTATCAGAAAAGCGCTGTATAAGTCGCGTTGTATACGGGCGCCATCAAGATCTTCATTCCAACGCTCGGATAGTTGTTTTTTTGTATATGTCTGTGTTATATGATTGAATTGGCTGGCTTTTATGGCGTAGGTATCGACTTTCTTAATTGATTTACCTTGATATTTGAGTTTTCTATCGATGATGGAAATCAACATTGCCGGCGCACGGTTTGCGATAGACTTGCCAAAGCGTTTTTTCTTATTGATCTTGCCGTTCGCCCTGTTGCGTGTTGTCGCCTTCGCCCGCTTTTGCAGTGATTGAAAGCGCATAGTTTCAACCCGGACATCCGAACCGAAGGATAGGATCTCATTTGCGAGCATTTCGTGTGATTGCTTACGCTTTACTTTTACTCGCCGATTATATTCTTTCCGTTTTGCCTTGAGTTTAAGGTAATGGTTTGAAAATACCCAAAGATCGCGGTTTCCTATCTTGTATGTGCCGTCCGCATTAAACTTGTTTGGGTTAGTTGCACGCTTACTGCGATCCATTGCCCGCTCAATCAATCGAAGTATTTTTGCGTCAGACTCACAGCCCGGCGCTAATTCGTAAAGTATGACTTTATTTTCGCTTGCTACGGCGGCGGTTGATGTACCAATGTCAATCCCAACCCAATTATCAGATGTGTCTTTTACGTGTTTTGGGTTTATCTCTCCTGTTTGCTTATTGAGTATGTTTTTCCCAGGAGGGTATCCTTCTTGTACAAACTGTACGAAGAATCGTTGCTTACCACGAACATCTCTACGAAGAATCGTTGCTTACCACGAACATCTCTACGAATAATCCGAACATATTTATTCGTATCACAGAGCGCCGTTTGTGCGTATACGTCATTTCGCCTGACTGTAAAACGCAGGTTTAGCTTGCCGCCCCAAGAAATCATACCATTCACATACCGCAGGCCAGAGTTGTTGTTTTTGTTAGCAACGCTGGTTTCATCGCCGTAATGTTTGAAGCGTATTTTATCTGCTTCATGATAATGCAGTTTTTCTACCGCACGAAACGCACGCGCCGCAAGTTCTTGAGCTTCAAGCGAACCAATATTTGATTTGAATTTACACTGTACGTTCGATACAAACTTGAACATATCAAATTCAGAATAACCGTAGAATTGTTCAAGCCACCTAATATATTTTAAAAGTTCGTCTTTCTGAGATTTCAGTATATCGTACTGTTCCCGCTGTTTATCGGAACACTCGGATTTCTTGCCGGATATTTTTTCAAGGATTCTTGAGATATACTGCTTTGTTTCCACGGCAGTACGATAATTTTTGTCCGCACGGACAGCCCTCAAACATTTCAAAGCTTGCCCCAAGCATGTGTTGTAAATCTGAATACCGACGTTCAGTTTAATATTCAATAAGTCTGATTCCCGCTTGTTCGTTTGCAGCGGCAACTCCAGCGTGTATGACGGCGTTGAACTTCTGGACAGGCCTAAGTCACCTCCTTTTTACGCTGATCATCTATGTATTTGGCTACTGCGTCTTGATTGGTTGTGCCTATGCTTTCAACGAAGTAACTTGGCGACCACAGATGTCTGTCCGTCTTTTTCCAGTAGGCCTGTTTCAATTCAGGATGCCTTAGGAAAAGCAGCCTTGCGCTTATCCCTTTCAGCCAACGGACAATATTCGTTACCGATAATTTGGGCGGTGCTGATACCAGCAAATGGATATGGTCGTCTAGCCCTACTTCCATGTGAGCTATTGTCAATTCATGTTCTTCAGCTATCTGCAACAGGATTTGTTTCAGATCTTTCTCAACTTTACCTTGGAGAACTTTATTTCGATATTTGGTTCCCCAAATGATATGGTAGTTCAAATTATATACTGATGTTCTAGCATGTGTTAGCCTATTATCCTTGTCCATGCTCTAATTATATCACATTATGTTTACCATGTACACAAATATAATAAAACCGTGAGAATTCATCACGGGCTTAAAAGCCCGTGTTTCCTTCTCATAAGTCAAA
>JAITOV010000099.1 GCA_031289735.1 Peptococcaceae bacterium | reverse complement strand
CAGCGCGCCAATCTGCTGTTGCTGCGCCGAGCCGCCGATGAAAAAACCTTTATTCACCAGACAGTCCTCATAATCACGGCCGTGCGAGAATTTGATATAGTCGTCGTTCACCAGGAGATTATTGGTTGGATCGAATCCATACCAATAACTCTGGCACCATACTTCGACCCAAGCGTGCGTGACTCCTTCGCCTTGTAGGAGCCCGACAACATAGCGCGCCGGAATCTTAGCCATCCGGCAGAGCGCCAGCATGATATGGGCGTAGTCTTGACAAACGCCGTTGCCCTGGACAAAGGCGTCTTCCGCCAGGGTTCTTATGTCTGTAACGCCGGGTTCATAGTGCAAACGCGCGGCTAAGCGCTGCATGATATGCAGCGCTTTCTCATACGTTCCCAGCCAGGCGTCTAATTGCAACTCTTGAAAGTAAGCCGACAAAGCCTCGCCTGGCCGGGTAAACGGGGTAGCGTAACGAAACAAACTCACTTTCATCCGGTCAGGCTCAAGTGCTTCATAAATGTCCAGTCCTGTTCTGACTTGCCCTGATACAGCCACCAACAGTTCGGAGTGAGCAGATAGAATCCGTCCGCTAGCCGTATGGTTGCCGAAATGATCGTCGTCGCAGGAGAGTATGACCTGTGGATCAATCGCGCACTGCACATTTTCTACCTGCTGACGGACCGTGCTTTGCGGGAAGCAACGCAAAAAAATATAATGTTCGCTGACCGGCTGATCAAACCGGGAGGTCATTTGATAGGTAAAATGCAGTACTTTCATGGCGCTCACTTCTTTCTCGCGGTCTGCGGATTTTAGACAACCAGCAACTGATGCAGCAGCATCAGGGCATTCTCATGATCGACTGAATCTTGCAGGAGCATGGGCTCTATGGTATCGATGAGCGCCTGATCATAGGGTAAAAAACTGTGCAACAAGCGATTTTCCAGCCGTTTATAATCCCGTTGCAAGCAGGAGCGCGGTCGCTTGAGGCGAAGATCAAGCTCTAAATGCTCGACTTGTTTGCCCAGTTTGATCGTGTTGCGGGTCGCTTCATCATCCACCATATCGTCCAGACAGCCCCAGAAAGCCAGCAGATGATCGATGGCGTTTTGCATCCCGATCATCAAACGCTCCTCGTTGGATTCGGCGCTGCGCAGATCATACAAGACCATTTGCAGATAGGCCAGTGTGTCGGATCCGAGGGTATCGCGCATGACTACGGCGTTGTCGAAGGCGCGATTGACGTTGCTGATGACCGAGTGGGGATTGGTTGTGTCAAAAGGATATTGATGGATGAAATCCGCCTTGTCTGCGTAAACGTCGGGTATGCCGGTGGTTTGACAGAATGTGCGGTAGGTGTTCTTATCGCCATCAATCATCAGATCGAAATAGTCCATGAACAGCTTCAGCGCGCTCTGGGTCCGGTCCAGATATCTGCCCAACCAGTAGAGATTGCTTATTTTTTCGCTTGAGAATATACCCATGTGTCTTTAAAACCTCCTCCTTGCGAAGAATTGACGATGAAGGATTCCTGATCCCGGGAAAAACGCGTCAGTCCGCTCTTCCATACTTGAACGGTTTTTCCCGTTAGCACAAAGGCCCGCAGATCAGCCTTGCGGGGCAGTCTCTGCTCGTTATCTAAGATATCAAGGTCGCGGAAATAGATGATTTCCTGACCGATGAAGCGGCGCGGTTCGTTTTTCAACAATTGGATAAAGGCTTCCTTGCGCTCCTTGCTCATACTGCGGCCAAATACCACGCCATATCCGCCGGCTTCGGCTACGTCTTTCAAGACCAGGTCATCGAAGTGGGCTAAGATATAGCGCATGTCTTGCGGGTAAAAAGGCAAGTAGGTGGGGGCGTTCTGGAGGATCGGCTCTTCATTTAAGTAGAAATGGATCATACGGGGGACGAAATAATAGGTGCCTTTATCGTCGGCGATGCCGTTGCCGGGAGCGTTCAGTAGGGCGACATTACCTTTTTTATAGGCCTGAAAGATTCCCGGCACGCCAATCAGCGAATCGGAACTGAAGATCAGCGGGTCTAAATAATCGTCGGATATGCGCCGGTAGACGGCGCCGACCTGACGCTTCTTGCCGTTATATTCTTTATAATAGAGGGTGTCGTTTTCCACGATGAGATCATTGCCGGTGGCTAGCAGCGCCTCTGTATTTTCCGCCAGATAGGAGTGTTCAAAGTAGGCGGCGTTATAGCGGCCTGGGGTGAGGATGACGTTGAGTCCGCCTCTGTTTACTTGGTGCATGGTAACTTGCAAGAGTTTGGCATAATCCCGGTTGTCAGCCAGTTGGTTGTGATTGAAGGTGGAGGGACTACAGCGCCGGCACAATTCCCGGGCGATCATGGGGTAGGAAGCGCCGGAGGGAATACGCAGATTATCTTCCAGGACATACCATGTTCCATCTTCGCTCTGTACCAAATCTATCCCCGAGATGTGGCTGTAAATTCCTTGGGCAGGCAATACGCCGTCACATTGGGGCAGATATCCGGAGGAAGAGAAAACAAATTCCTCAGGGACGATGCCTTCGCGCACGATGCGTTTGTCGCTATACATGTCTGCCAGGAAGAGATTCAAGGCAGTCACCCGTTGAATCAGCCCGCGCTCTAATTGGGCAAACTCGTCGTGGGCAATGGTACGGGGAATCACATCAAAGGGGAAGAGCTGCTCGATAAATTTCTTATCCTGATATATGCCGAATCTGACGCCGTAGCGTGCCAGGAGAGTGTTGACCTCCGCCTGATGTTTAAACAATCCATCCATTTTCTCACCTCTTTAACCAAAAAAAGAACAAAGACAATCCTCGCGAACGTCTTTGTTCAACCGAAAACAATTATATCTACGTATATTAAATAATAGCAATAAAACGATGAAAAATCAAGTCATGAAGAGATGGCGCATCGACCGCGGGAAAAATCTTATACAGATATATGGACGCCGCAAAGAGGAATTGATGCGAAAATATTGAACTCTGATGATAGGTGGTTTGATTCGTGTATACTCAGGAAGGAGTTGTTCCTAAAGCCAATGAAAAAACTGTTCGATCTACTCACCGCTACCGATAAGGCGCTGGCCTTGATCACCATATTGTTCATCATCCGGGCCTTCTTCACCCCGTTAAACGCTATCGATTATGTCTGCGTCGCGATTGTGGTCTGCTGGCTCATTATCCTGGCGCTAAGGTATTTCAATCCAGAATTTAATGAAAAATATCTGCGCAAAATGGGCGGTAAGCGCCGTTGATGAATAAGCGGCGGGCGATTGATTTGCGTTAATCAAAAAATCCTCTATACTTAAAGAGGTGGATGATATTCCTCAATAGGAGTGACTTTCATGCCGAAAATGATAATCCTAGACGGAAACAGCCTGGCTTATCGGGCTTTTTACGCGTTGCCGCCGTTGACTACGCCGGATGGGCTGCCGACCAATGTGCTGCACGGCTTCATGACGATGTTGATCCGCTTGCAACAGGAGCAAACCCCGGATTACTGGGTGGTGGCTTTTGATAAAATGAAAGCGGAGGTGCGCATCGAGCAATATGCGGAGTATAAAGCGCATCGTCCGGAGACGCCAGAAGGGCTGCGTCCGCAATTTACTTACTTGAAGGAAGTGTTGACGGCGTTTGCGGTGCCCTATATCGAATTAGCGCGCTATGAAGCCGATGATTTGATTGCGACAGTTACCCGCCAGGCGGAGCAGGCGTCCTGTGATGTGCGGATTTATACGGGAGATAGGGATGCGTTTCAATTGATTTCCCCGCTTACCCGTGTTTGTCTGACGAAAAAAGGCGTCAGTGAAATAGAATGCTATGATGAGCAGGCGCTATGGGAACGTTATCAATTAAAGCCGCATCAGATCATTGATCTGAAGGGACTCATGGGCGACGCCTCCGATAATATCCCCGGAGTTCCGGGGGTAGGGGAGAAGACTGCCTTGAAGTTGTTATGGGCCTATGGCAGCCTCGAAGAGGTGCTGGCGCATCGCCAAGAGGTTGCCGGTAAGAAACTGCAACAGACGCTGCTGGAATATGATGAACAGGCGCGGTTGAGCAAGCAATTAGCAACGATGATCAGTGACGCGCCGATCGAGATTCAGCTGGATCAATTCACCTATCGGGAACCAGCGGAAGAATCCGTCCGGGATATGCTGAACAAATATCATTTGCGCAGTATTCAACGCGTCTGGTTGAATCGCCGGGTTGCTCATCCTGGCATGTCTGTTGGCCAGGAAAGCGTAGCGTCCCTCGCGCTTGGCGCGTGTGAACAACCGGATCATGACGCTTGGCTGCGCTTGTTTGCCCACTGGCGGGAGCAACATCAGAGTTTAGTACTGGCGTGGCGCCGCGACGCCTCAGGAGAATGGCATTGGGGAATCGCTGTGGAAGGCAAATCCTATACATTCGATAGGACGGTGGATGCGGATGTGCGGATAGCTTGGCTGGATCTGTTGGCCGATAACGGCGTGCCGAAGATCATGGCGGATGAGAAAGCCCTGGTTACTCAGCTGCGACGCGCGGGGGCAGACTTGCGTGGGGTAGAATTAGATCTGGCTTTGGCCGCCTATCTGATTCAGCCGGCTCAGAAAAATTTTGCGCCGCTGGATTTGGCGCGCGTGTATTATCCACATCAAGAAGATGTATCCGATGTTGCTCAGGAAGCCGCCGTTTTAGCGCAAATCGTATCCCGCGTGCGCCAAGATCTCGCTGCATATGAACTGACGAAGTTGCTGACGGACATAGAACAGCCGTTGAGCCGCATTCTCTCTGATATGGAGTTTAATGGGATCGGCGTCAATACAGAGATCTTGCAGAGATTCAAAAGCGAATTGCGGGAAAGCATCCTCACCTTGGAGAAAGATATCTATGCCTTGGCCGGATCGGAGTTCAATATTAACTCTCCGCAGCAGCTAGGCGCGGTGCTGTATGAACATTTGGGCTTACCGGCAACGAAGAAAACCAAAACCGGCTATTCGACCGATGCGGAAACGTTAGAGGATTTGAGAAGCGCACATCCGATCATCGAAAAGATCTTGGATTACCGCCAACTGAGCAAACTCATGTCAACCTATGTGATCGGACTCTTGGCTCAGGAACAAGACGGGCGTATCCATACGACGTTTCAGCAGACAATCACGGCGACCGGGCGTTTATCCAGTGTCGAGCCGAATCTGCAAAACATTCCGATTCGTTTAGCCTACGGCCGGCAGTTACGCAAGGTCTTTCATCCGACAGAGCCGGGCTGGCTGCTGCTCTCCGCTGATTATTCCCAGATCGAGCTGCGGGTATTGGCGCACTATGCGCAAGATGAGCTGCTCAGCGAATCCTTCCGTTTGGATCAGGATGTCCATGCGCGCACAGCTTCGGAAGTCTTCGGCATTCCCTTGGTGAGTGTGACGCCGGAAATGCGCCGCAGGGCTAAGGCGGTTAATTTCGGTTTGATCTATGGGTTGACGGATTTCGGCTTGGCGCGTGATTTAGGCATACCGCGCAAAGAAGCAAAATACTATATAGAACAGTATTTTGCCCGTTATCGCGGGATCAAACGTTATCTCGAAGACGCGGTGGCGCGGGCGAAGCAAGACGGTTATGTACGCACATTGCTGAACCGGCGCAGGAATATCCCGGAGTTATTCGCGGCAAATCACGCGCAACGACAGTTTGGTGAACGTATCGCGATGAATACGCCGATTCAGGGCAGCGCCGCCGACATTATCAAAATCGCGATGATCGATGTAGCGCAAGGGATTGAGTCCGCTACGGCGACCTTGCTGCTACAGGTGCATGACGAACTGGTGTTACAGGTCGCGGCGCGGGAAGTGGAGCGGATCGCTGGTCTCCTCAAGGAAAAGATGGAAAACGCATTGGCGTTGTCTGTACCACTGAAGGTTGACTGTAAAGCTGGAGATAACTGGTATGACATGAAACCAATTCTGACTAAATAAATTAGACTAAATGAACTAGGTGATCGTAAATGCCGGAATTACCGGAAGTCGAGACAGTCCGCCGCACGCTAGAACCAGCGATTTGCGGCCAATGCATCCGCGGCGTGCAGGTTTTCTGGGAGAAAACGCTGGTTCCTTGGCCGGAGACTCCTTATGCGGACGTGCTAAACAATGCCTTCATTCAATCCATTGGGCGCAGGGGCAAGTATCTGCTGATCAATCTTGAGCCGAATTGGACGCTGCTAGCGCATCTGCGAATGACCGGGCAATTCGTGTATTACCCGGAACCGCGGGCAGCGGATACGCATACGCGTGTAATATTTGCTCTTACGCGCGGGGAACTACATTTCCATGATACGCGTAAATTCGGCAGGATCCAACTGCTGCCTACGGATCAGACGACCGTTTGCCCTTCTTTGGCTAAATTAGGCCCTGAGCCATTCAGCCCGGAGTTCACACGGCAATACCTGCAACATGCGCTAGCCAAGTGCAAAAACGGGAAGCTCAAACCGCTGTTGTTGAGCCAAGCGATCGTCGTCGGTTTGGGGAATATTTATGTGGATGAAGCGCTGTTTCGCGCGAAGATCCGTCCGGAACGCATCGCCGCGCAATTGGACGAAGCAGAGGCGCGCGCTTTACACGCGGCAATTATTGATGTATTGACCGCTGGCATCGAGCATTGCGGAACCACGTTTAGGGATTTCCGTACTGCCAACGGAGAGAAAGGCGGTTTCCAGGACATGCTGCAAGTGTACGGGCGGGCGGGAGAAGCTTGCCGGTGTTGCGGCCGGACGCTGGAAAAACTGCGTTTGGGTGGCAGGACCAGCGTATATTGTGCGCATTGCCAGAGATAATCCCAGCTGAATGACCTCACAATGTACAAACTCGACCCATATATTATCCTGAACAAAACTGGGTGGAGGGATTACATATGGGGTCGGGATTATTGTTAGCGCTGGCGCTGAGTATAGACGGGTTCGGTGTGGGCTTATCTTATGGATTACGGCGTATCCGCTTACCGATTAGTTCTTTGAGCGTGATCGCCTTATGCACAATTTTAGCTATGGGCGTCTCCATGGCCCTGGGAAATCTCATTCGGATCTGGGTAGATTTCTTCCCAATTCAATTGCTGGGAGCGGCCATGATCCTGGTTTTAGGGATCTTTCAAGTCGTGCGGGCCCTGAAGCATCGTTGGCGGCAAGCGCAAGATGCGGTAGATCCAGGCGAAGAGGCGGCGGTTCCGGCCTTTGCCGCGCTGTCTGTGCCCCTAGATGACGAACCCTTGGCGCGTATTCAACTGCGCTATCTGGGCTTGGTGATCCAGGTATTGCGCACACCGGATTTAGCGGACATGGATGGATCCGGTGTCATCACTTTTTACGAGAGCATCCTTCTGGGAGTCGCGCTGGCGATGGATGCTTTGGTCTCCGGAGCGGGAGCGGCGATGGCCGGGATGGAATGGCCGATTGTGTTTTTCGTCGCGCTGATCCAGGTGCTCATGATCAAAAGTGGCCAGTGGTTGGCCCATAAGACGCCGCGCCGCCTGATGGAAGCGGCGGAATTCTTGCCTGGCGCGGTATTAATGCTTGTCGGTATAGGGAAAATGATCTAAGGGAGTTACACTATGTATATCATCGGTTTGACTGGCGGAATCGGCAGCGGTAAGACCAGCGTCGCCCAATGGTTCCGCGGCAAAGATATTCCGGTCCTGGACGCGGATGCGGCAGTGCATCAGATTCTTGACCAAGATCCGCTGGCGGCACGGCGTTTGGCTGAGGAATTTGGGGCGCGGATCATTCGGGATAGCAAGATTGACAGGATGGCGTTAGGCAAAATCGTATTTGCTAATGATGCCGCGCGTGAGCGTTTAGAAAGCATCATTCATCCGCTCGTCTGGACCAAGATGTCGGAGGAAGAAGATGCTTTGCGCCGGATGGGTCGAAAGCTCTGCATTTGGGACATCCCGCTCCTGATCGAGGCGGGCAAACATAGGCAGGCGAATGAAGTATGGGTCGTTTGGGCTTCCGCGCGGGTGCAAATTCAGCGTGTACAACAGCGCAGCGGCCTGTCTGAGCAAGATATTCGTTCTAGGATCCAGGCCCAAATGCCCTTGGATCTGAAACGCGACCTGGCGGATGTGGTGATTGATAATGCCCAGGATTGGCAGACAACCCTCGTGCAGCTGGAAGAACAATGGCATAGGTTGGAACGCATGATTTTACGGGCAGAATCATAAGTCATCCGGATCTCTAAAAGTCTTTGTTCATTTTATATAGAAAGCGTATATAATAAGATGAATGGATGATAGAAAATGAGAATGTGTGGGAAACTGATTATCGCGTTGGCGCTGCTGGCAGTGTTGTCCTGGAACATCTATCACGCTCAATTGACGCAGCGCTTGATGTTCCCGTATCCGTACAAGGAAACGGTCGAGACCTATGCGGCGCAATATGGGCTAGATCCTTTGCTCGGTATTGCGGTGATGCGCGAGGAGAGCAGGTTTCGGCCGCGCACGGAGTCGAGACAAGGCGCTACCGGATTGATGCAGTTGATGCCTGAAACCGCGCGCTGGATCGCCGGTCAGATGAAGGATGCGGATTACTCTGAAGAGCATATGTTCAGTCCGGAGAAGAATATTCAGTACGGCATGTGGTATTTAAAAGACTTGAACACAGAATTCCAGGGGAATATCATCTTAGTTCTGGCGGCTTATAACGGAGGACGCGGACATGTTCGGGAGTGGCTGAACAACCAGCAGATCGATGCGGACAATACGCGTATTCAAGATATACCCTTTCGGGAGACGCGGGAGTATGTCGGCAAGGTTTTGCGAAGCTATGCGAAGTATCGGGATTTATACTAGTCCTGCGAACAAGTGGCGCACTTGCGCAGGGGAATGTAAGCGAGGGGAACAGATGGAGCAAGTACAGTTACAAAGCCGCTATGAATTAGCGATTATCGGTTGCGGGCCGGCTGGGATGGCCGCAGCCCTGAACGCCAAGATTCGCAACAGAGATTTTATCTTATTGGGAACGGAGAGCGGCAGTGCGAAGCTGGGTAAAGCTCCGCAAATTGAGAATTATTTAGGTCTGCCGCAGATCAGCGGTGTGGAGCTCAACCGGCATTTTCTCAGTCACCTGGAAAGCAGGCAAATTTCCATCGTCAATCAACGCGTGAGTGCGGTGTATGCCGGATCACGCTTTACCCTGATGTTGACGGACCAAGTGCTGGAAGCCGAAGCGGTGATTTTGGCGACCGGTGTGAGTATGCAAAAACCTTTCCCCGGCGAAGCGCAATTACTGGGTCGAGGCGTCGGATATTGCGCGACCTGTGACGGACCTCTCTACAAGGACAAACGTGTAGCGATCATCTCCTATACGCCGGAAGGGGAACATGAGGCGGATTTTATGGCGACTCTTGGCGCGCAAGTCGTGTATATTCCTTTCTACAAGGATGTGGGTTCTCTGGATCCGCGGGTAGAGGTCAAGCGGACGATGATCAAGGGCATTCACGGCCAAGACCGCGTGGAGAGTCTGGAACTCGCCGGAGAGACGTTGCTCCTGGACGGAGTGTTTGTCCTCCGAGAATTCTTACCGGCGGAGCAATTGGTGTCCGGATTAGAGATGTATGAGCAAGTGATTCGCGTGGATAACAGCTTGAAGACGAATATCGCGGGATTGTTTGCTGCCGGAGATTGCGTCGGCCCGCCGTATCAAATACTCAAGGCGGTAGGGCAGGGGTCAGCCGCCGCGCTGAACGCCATTACCTATTTGGATGAACGGAAGAAGAATGATGGAGAGGGGAAGAACTAATGCCAAGTTATGATTTCTCGTGTAATCAATGTGGAGCGGAGTTTACGCTTTCTTGCCGGATCAGCGCTAAAGACCGGCAAACCTGCCCGCAGTGCGGACAGGCTCAATTGACGCAGAGATTTACCACCGTGAACATCGGGAAGAGCGGCTGTTACCGTTGTGATACCAATCAAGCGATGGGCTGCGGCACAGAAGGCTGCTGCGCTTGTCATGCCTGAGCAACTGATGCCGGCGTTCGTTAAGTGGAATCAATGGATCACCAAGCATTTATTCATCTTAGTTTTGGTTGCCATGATCTGCGGCTATTTCACCGCGATCGAAAGATCTACCCTGACCAGTATGATGATTGCTTTGCTGTTCGCTTATATTACCTTTATTGGTTCATTGAGTTCTAGTTTGCAAGAATTTTTAGGTGTGTTAAAGAAGCCCTGGAAAGCCATTTGGATTCTGATGCTATTGCATATTGCCGTTCCGTTGTTTTCTTGGGGGGTAGGATTCCTGGCGTTTCCGGACGCGTTTAATACGCGCATGGGGTTGCTGATAGCGGCTACGATCCCGATTGCCGTTTCATCCTTGATGTGGATTACGATCACCGGGGGGAATCTGTCGCTAACCCTGGTCGCGATTACTTTTGACACGCTGATTACTCCGTTGTTTATGCCCTTATTCTTTTATGTCTTATTTGGACAAAGCGTACATTTGAATTATTGGTCAATGATTGGCGAACTCATGCTGATCATCACCATTCCCAGCTTGATGGGCATGGTGATGCATGATGTAACGCGGAACCGTTTTTCGGCATTCGTGAATTCTGTAGGGGCCATGACCTCAAAAATAGCGATGTTTTTAATCATCGTGTTGAATACAGGCGGGATAGCGCATCTGATCATTTGGGACACGCGTTTGATCCGTCTGCTGCTGGTGATTTTATTCTTAGTATGCAGCGGTTATATCATTGGTTTCCTTGGCTGGCTGCCTTTGCGCAAGGATGGACGCAAAACCATGATCTGCTTCGTTTACAATGTAGGTATGCGCAACATTGCCTTCGGCAGCGTCTTAGCGTTCGCTTATTTCCCGCTGGAAACTGTATTGCCGGTCACTTTGTTCTCTCTATTTCAACAACCGGTCGCCGGTATCGTCTCCGCGCTTCTGGAAAGGTCTGAAAAAAAAGAGGCCGCGCATGGCCTCGATACTTAGCGTGAACTGCCGCTGCTGGCGTATTTATTATGTTGGCGCAGGATTTTCTTCGAAGCGAATCACGTTGTGAATGCTCCGTACTTTATCGTAAACGCGTACCTGAGCCAACGCGTCATTTAACTGAGATTCTCGGCAAGGATGCGTAATCAGGACGATTTCCGCCTGGTTTTCCTTTTGGGTCTTCTGAATGATTGAGGCAAAGCTGATTCCCGCTTCAGCGAAGATCGTTGCCAAGCTGGCCAGAACCCGCGGTTCATCGGCAACGGATAAACGGACGTAATAAGCGGAAATAAAGGCGCTGGACGGCAGGATGGGGCGTTCATTATAGCAAGTGCAATGTACGCTGGCCGTGGCGTTGTAAATGATATTGCGGCTGATACTGATGATATCGCCGGCAATCGCGCTGCCAGTCGGCAGAGAACCGGCGCCGCGCCCATAGAACATCGTATCCCCAACAGCGTTGCCCACGGCGAAGATGGCGTTGAACACTCCGTTCACGGCGGCCAAAGGGTGTGAGAGGGGCAGCAGGACCGGGTGGACGCGGACTTCAATGCCTTGTTCCGGGTTTTTGCCGATGGCCAGAAGTTTAATCGTGCAGCCTAATTCTTTAGCGTATTGGATATCCTCACTGGTGATCTGGGAGATCCCTTCCACGTAGACGTCGGATAATGTCACCTTGGAATTAAAGGCGATGGAAGACAGAATAGCCAGTTTGCGCGCTGCGTCCAGCCCTTCCACGTCTGAGGTGGGATCGGCTTCGGCATACCCCAGTTTTTGCGCTTCCGCGAGTACTTCACCGTAATCACGGCCCTGTTCATACATGGCGGTCAAGATATAATTCGTCGTGCCGTTGATGATTCCCAGAATAGCGCTAAACTTATTAGCGGTTAAAGATTGTTTTAGCGCGGCAATGATGGGAATACCACCGCCTACGCTGGCTTCAAACCCCAAATCTTTACCGGCTGCTTTCGCGGCTTCCAACAGTTCATGGCCATGTATAGCAATGAGGTCTTTATTCGCGGTAACAACATTTTTCCCTTGACGGAAAGCTTCTAAGATAAAGGTTTTGGCAGGTTCAATCCCTCCTATGACTTCAACGACGATATCAATTTCCGGATCCGTCAGGACATCCTGGGCGTTCTCCGAACGAATAACATCCCCTTGAACTTTCTGCAAAAGCGCAACATCGCGATCCGCGACCCTCTTTAATTGAATATCGCACTCCAAGCGCTGGCGAATATCCGGCGCGTTCTCCTGTAATACCTGAATGACGCCGCTGCCGACAGTTCCTAAACCAATCACGCCTACTTTGATACTTCTCAATGTTATTCCCTCCGATTCCTTTTCCTGAGAACAAATGTACTGCTATAGTGGACATTATAGCGGATGAACGCACTTTTGACAATAGATTTTTAACCATAAAAAACTAGGTTGACACACAATATTCTGTAATATACACTAATCAGATAGCGGATGATGTACGTTTAACGAAAAAATTTGCGTTATTTTTTATAAGGAGGAGATCAATTTGTACAGCGATGCCATAAAAAAAGGGTTAGATAAGGCGCCGCACCGGACGTTATTGAAAGCATTGGGGATGACAGACCGGGAAATCAGCCAACCGTTTATCGGGGTGGTCAATTCTTTCACCGAATTAATCCCTGGACATATGCACTTAAGGCAAATCGCGGAGGCCGTTAAGGCGGGCATACGCACGAATGGCGGTACTCCGTTGGAATTTCCGACGATTGCGGTCTGCGACGGCTTGGCGATGGGTCACGCAGGCATGCGGTTTTCCCTGGCCAGCCGGGAACTGATTGCCGACTCGATTGAGATTGTCGCCAATGCGCACGCCTTGGACGCGCTGGTCTTTATTCCCAGCTGTGATAAGGTCGTTCCGGGTATGCTGATGGCGGCTTTACGTTTGAATTTGCCGGCTATTTTCGTCAGCGGCGGCCCGATGCTGCCCGGACGGTTCGAAGGGCAAGAAATAACGTATAGCACAGTCTTTGAAGGCATTGGCCGCGTCAAAGCAGGGGATTGCAGTGCAGATTGGTTGAAAGAAATGGAAGAAAAAGCCTGTCCCACCTGTGGATCGTGCGCCGGTATGTTTACCGCTAATTCCATGAACTGTTTGACCGAAGCGTTAGGCTTGGCCCTGCCCGGCAATGGAACGATACCGGCGGTGTACTCGGAACGTGTGGTTTTGGCTAAGGAAACCGGTATGCAGGCCGTCGAATTGTGGCGCCAAGATATCCGGCCTCTGACGATCGTAACGGAGCAAGCTATTCGTAATGCGCTGTGTTTTGATATGGCGGTCGGTTGTTCTACGAATACGATTCTGCATCTGCCGGCGATCGCGCGTGAGGGCAATATCCCTTGGGATTTGAGTTCGCTCAATGCTCTGAGTGCGGCGACGCCGCAGATTTGTAAATTAAGCCCGGCGCTCGGAGGCAATGTGCTGATTGACTTGTATGAAGCCGGTGGGGTTAGCGGCGTGCTGAGGGAATTGTTGGACGCCGGGATTCTGGATGGATCTACGCTTACGGTTTCCGGCGTGAGCCAGCAGGATCGCTTGCAGAGTGCCAGGATCAAGGATCGCAAGGTTATACGTTCTGTCCAAGATCCTTATTCCGCTCAAGGCGGCTTGAAAATCCTCTTCGGAGATTTTGCGCCGGACGGAGCTGTGATCAAGCAGGGTGCGTTAGGCAGTACGGATTTGGTCTTCGAAGGGAAAGTCAAGGTGTATAATAGTGAAGAAAGCGTGGCGGAAGCGATCAATAACGAGGAGATCCAAAAAGGTGACGTCGTGGTGATTCGTTATGAAGGGCCGAAAGGCGGACCTGGGATGCGGGAGATGTTAGCGCCGACCGCGACCTTGGCCGGTATGGGTTTGGATCGCGATGTGGCGCTGATTACCGACGGGCGTTTTTCCGGGGCGACCCGAGGATTTTCGATCGGCCATGTTGCGCCGGAGGCGGCGGTAGGCGGACCGATTGCCTGGATTCAAGACGGAGACGTCATCCGGATTGATCTGAAAACCTGCCGGATCGACTGGCTGTTAGATGAAAAAGAGAAAGCGGCGCGTAAGAACCGGGTAGATCTGCAAATCCCCCGCAAAGAAAACAAGGGATATTTAGCCCGTTATGCAGAGATGGTGCAATCTGCCGCGCAGGGCGCTGCTTTAATACGAGGTAAATAAAGATGACAGGCGCCGAAGTATTATTGGAATCTCTAAAACAGGAAGATGTTAAAGTGATCTTCGGGTATCCGGGCGCGGCGTTATGCTCGTTGTATGACGCGATTCTGGATAGCGATATTCGCCATCTGCTGGTGCGGCATGAACAGAGCGCGGCGCACGCCGCGGACGCTTATGCGCGGGTCAGCGGACAGGCCGGGGTGTGCCTGGCAACGTCAGGCCCCGGAGCGACAAATCTGGTCACCGGGATTGCCAATGCCTATATGGATTCAATCCCGCTGGTTGCCTTAACCGGCCAGGTATCCACGGAATTGCTGGGGACCGATTCTTTTCAGGAAGCCGATATTACAGGGATCACCATGCCGATCACTAAGCACTCCTATCTCGTGAAAGACGCGCAAGAAATCCAGCGGATTGTTAAAGAAGCTTTTTATATTGCCCGCAGTGGACGGCCGGGACCGGTCCTGATCGATTTGCCTAAGGACGTTTTAATCGCCAAGAACGTGCGGATGCAGACCGTTGCGTTAAATTTGAAAAGTTATAAGGTATTTAGTAAAGGAAATAATGGGCAAGTATTGGAAGCCGTTAAAGCCTTGGCGGCGGCGCAAAAACCGTTAATCTATGCAGGCGGCGGCATTATTGCCGGTCAAGCGGGAAAAGCGCTGCGCGAGTTAGCGGAAAACATGCGTATTCCTGTCGTGACGACCTTGATGGGGATTGGCAGTTTGCCGCATCACCATGAATGTTTACTCGGTATGGCCGGGATGCATGGCAGCATTACCGCGAATTACGCAATCAATGCCTGTGATTTGCTCGTGGCAGCGGGTGTGCGTTTTGACGACCGGGTAACGAGCGGATTGACCCAGTCCTTTGCCCCAAACGCCAAAATTGTGCATATTGATATCGACCCGGCGGAAATCGGCAAGGTCGTGCGGCCGCAAATTCCCATCGTAGGAGACGCTCGTTTAGTTCTGGAAGCGCTGTGTACACGTGTGAAGCTGCCGGAACACGCGGATACCACGCCATGGTGGAATCAGATCCGGCAATGGCAAGAGACCTATCCTTTGAACCATCGCCAAACCGGAGCATTATCCCCGCAAACGATCATGGAAAGCATCGGCAAGCTGGCGGGCCCGGCTAGCATCGTCACGACGGATGTCGGACAGCATCAGATGTGGGCAGCGCAGTATTACCCGGTAGAAAAGCCGCGGCAATTCATTACCAGCGGCGGATTGGGCACGATGGGCTTTGGTCTGCCCGCGGCTATCGGAGCACAAATCGCGCAGCCGGAACAGACGGTTTTTTCCATATCGGGAGACGGGTCTTTTCAGATGAATTTGCAGGAACTGGCGACGATCAAACAACATGGATTGCCGGTTAAAATGGCGATTATCAATAACGGAGTATTGGGACTCGTGCGTCAGTGGCAGAAATTATTTTTTAATCAGAGATACAGTCATTGTGTCTTGAGTCAGTCTCCGGATTTCTTAAAGCTGGCGGATGCTTACGGGATCCGGGGAATACGCGTGAGTAGCGACGAACAGGTGGAAGATGCGGTGCGGGAAGCGATCGCTTACGAGGGACCGTTCCTTCTGGAGTTTGTCATTTCTCCTGATGAAGATGTCTTTCCTATGGTACCGCCGGGCAATGAGATCACTGAGATACTGGGGAGGTAGGACGCCATGCTGCATACCTTAGCTGTATTGGTAGAAAATCATCCGGGAGTCTTGGCGAGAGTAGCCGGTTTATTCGCGCGCCGCGCGTATAATATTGACAGTTTATCCGTCTGTCAGACCGATAATCCCAAGATATCCCGCATGACCATAGCTGTGAACGGCGACGATCAGATCATCGAACAAGTCAGCAAACAATTGCATAAGCTCGTAGCCGTACACAAAGTAACGGATTTGACGGGTCAATCTACGGTAGACCGCGAATTAGCCTTAATCCGGGTGAAGGTCAATACGGAAACACGTCTGGAGATCATGAAGACCGTCGATATCTTTCGTGGCCGGGTCGTGGACATGGGACGGTCGAATATCACGGTGGAGTTGACGGGAGACGGGGAAAAGATTGACGCGTTTATCAAGACGATCCAGAACCACGGCATCCTCGAACTGGTGCGCACAGGGATGATCACGATTATCCGCTCCGATGCTTAGTGGGCGGAATGAAGCAGATGTTCTAAGAACGCCTGAGCGGCCAGGGACAAGGGCAGGCGTTTATGATAAGCGACACAGACACTGCGTTTGGGGATGGTGGGAAGATGGGTAAGTTCACATAACGAGCCTTCCGTTAGTTCCTGCGTGACAAAATCCTTGATCACTGCCGCAATACCCATGCTGATCTTGGCAAATTCGATCAGGAAATCCATATTGCTGAAGGCGAGCGCCGGTTTAATGGAGATCTGGCGCTCGGTCAGATGCTTTTCTACATACTCACGCGTGACATTCCCTTTCTCCATGAAGATGAAGCGTCCGCAGGTCAGAGGGTCTTGTTGGCCTAGAGCCTCCAGATATGCCGGGCTGGAGACGAAGATATCTTGGATTTCGGCTAATTCATTGAAGTGATAATTCTCAATATCCAACGGCTTACTGATAATACATAGATCGATTTTCCCCTCATCAATCAAAGACAAACTTTCCGCAGAGGTGCGATTGACGACATTGATTTCCAAATGAGGATATTCGCGGATAAAACTGCGTAATCTAGGAATGAGAATGTGTTTGAATAGCGTACTGCTTACGCCCAAACTGACGGCGCCATGATCGTGCTGCTGAAGCTTCCTTAACATCTCTTCGCCACGGGAAATTTCTTTCATGGCCTGTTGTATGTGTTCAAAAAAGATCCGGCCCTCAGCCGTTAACTTCACGCCGCGGGAGTTGCGGGAAAATAAGGGGCTGCCGACGGAATCCTCTAACCGTTTGACAGCCTGACTGACTGCCGGTTGTGTGAGATACAGCTTTTCAGCCGCCACGGAAATGCTGCTGCATTCGGCAACGGTAAAAAAGATGCGATAAAGATCTAAACTGGGCTGCATACTATAACCTCTACTTATATCAGGAATAAAGAATTGCTATTTTTATTATAATGCAACTTATGGTATGATGACAACAGGTATTAAACTACAATAAATTTAAAAGATGAAAGGGAGATCTACATGGCGACACTGTATTACGAATCAGACGGAAATCTACAACTTTTTTCGGGGAAAACTATTGCGGTCATGGGTTACGGCAGCCAGGGACATGCCCAAGCACAGAACATGAAGGACAGCGGACTGGATGTGATCATCGGTCTACGCAAAGGAAGCAAGAGCTGGAAGGCTGCCGAAGCGTATGGCTTCGAAGTTATGACCGTAGCGGAAGCTGCCGCCAAGGCTCAGATCATCCAAATCCTCGTTCCCGATGAAAAGCAAAGAGAACTCTATGAAAACGAAATCAAGCCGTCGATGAAACCGGGTAAAACCCTGATCTTCTCTCATGGCTTGAGCATTCATTTCGGTCAGATCATACCGCCGCCGGATGTAGACGTCATCATGGTTGCTCCGAAAGGACCGGGACATATGGTTCGCCGTACCTATACAGAAGGGCGTGGAGTGCCGGCCTTGATCGCGGTCTATCAAGACGCTTCAGGCGCCGCCCGTGACTTAGCCTTAGCACATGCTAAAGGCATCGGCGCGGCCAGAGCCGGAATTCTGGAAACAACCTTTAGAGAAGAAACTGAAACTGACCTCTTCGGCGAACAAGTCGTTCTCTGCGGCGGTGTGACTGAACTGATCAAAGCCGGTTTCGATACATTAGTCGAAGCGGGTTATCAACCGGAAAGCGCTTATTTTGAATGTCTGCATGAAATGAAATTGATCATCGATCTGTTGTATGAAGGCGGATTGGGCTGGATGCGTCATTCCATCTCCGACACGGCGCAGTTTGGTGATATGACCACCGGTAAACGGATCATCACCGATGAAACCCGCAAGGAAATGAAAAAGATTCTCGAAGAGATCCAGAACGGACAATTCACCAAGAGCTGGATCCTGGAAAACATGGTCAACCGTCCGGCATTCTCGGCTATGACCAGACGTGAAGAACAACATCCGATCGAAAAAGTTGGCAAAGAGCTGCGTGATATGATGGTTTGGCTGAAAAAACCGGAAGGCTTTAAATAATGATCGACATTTTTGACACCACGCTGCGCGATGGGGAACAATCCGCCGGGGTCCACTTGACGGTTGAAGACAAAGTACAAATCGCCAAGCAACTGGAGAAACTGGGTGTCAATATTATCGAAGCGGGCTTTCCTTACGCTTCTCCCACAGATTTTCAGGGCGTCCATCAAGTAGCCAAAGAGGCGCGCGGTGTGACGGTTTGCGGGCTGGCCAGAGCCAGGGAGAAGGATATCCTCTCCGCCTGGGAAGCCTTGCGTAGCGCCGAGAATCCGCGGATTCACACCTTCATCGGGACTTCGGAAATTCATATGCGCTATAAACTCAAAGCAACCCCGGAACAGATCATCGAACGGGCGGTCAACGCTGTGCGCTTGGCGAAGAGCAAGGTCTCCGACGTCGAGTTCAGCGCGGAGGATTCCTCACGCAGCGATCCGGATTTTCTGGCGCAAGTCTATGCCGCGGTGATTCAAGCTGGGGCTACGGTCATCACGGTTTCTGACGTTGTCGGCTATATCACGCCGGAAGAGTTTGCCGCCTTAGTCCGTAAGGTCAAAGAGCGCACCGCAGGTATTGAAAAGGTCAAAATCAGCGTGCATTGTCATGATGATTTAGGTTTGGCTGTAGCCAATACGCTGGCCGGACTGACGGCTGGCGCCGAACAATTGGAATGCACTGTGAACGGGGTCGGCGACCGGGCGGGTAACGCGGCGCTGGAGGAGCTGGCGATGATTATGCATACGCGCCGGGATGTTTATCCGGTCGAGACAAGTATCGTGACGACGGAACTGTTGAAGACGAGCCGTTTAGTCAGCCGTTTAACCGGGATGCCGGTGCAGTATCACAAAGCGATCGTCGGACGTAACGCGTTTGCTCATGAAGCGGGTGTGCATCAAGATGGTATCTTGAAAGAACCCTTGACCTATCAAATCATGACCCCGGCGGATATCGGCTGGGAAGAAGAAGAGCAGCATCTGGTACTGGGACGCCACTCCGGACGCCATGCCATTCGGGATTATCTGGCGCAGGAGGGCGTCACCGTAGCTGAAGCTGATTTCGAGGCTTACTTTACGCGTTTCAAACAAATAACCGGCGCCAAACAAGAGATAACCAAAGAGGATATGATCGCCCTTCGGCAACCTGAAGGGTAAGATTGGCTGAGTCATACAAGGGAGTGAATCGTAATGGGGATGACGATTACCGAAAAAATCCTGGCCCGCCACGCTGGTTTAGCGGAAGTGGCGCCGGGGCAACTGATCAACGCGAAATTAGATCTGGTTCTCTCAAACGACGTTACCGGACCCATTGCTATTCGGGAGTTTGCTAAATTCGGCGTGGACAAAGTCTACGATCCTAGCAAAGTCACGCTGGTTCCGGATCATTTTACACCGAATAAAGATATCGCTTCCGCCGAACAGGCTAAGATCCTGCGCGATTTCGCCCGGGAGCAAAATATTGTCAACTATTGGGATACCGGACGCGTCGGGATCGAACATTGTCTGCTGCCGGAACAGGGGCTGACCTTGCCGGGGGAATGCATTATCGGCGCTGACTCGCATACGTGTACCTACGGCGCGCTGGGGGCGTTTTCTACCGGTGTCGGGAGTACCGACCTGGCGGCGGGCATGGCGACCGGCGAAGCTTGGTTCCGTGTACCGGAATCCCTGAAATTCGTCTTTCATGGCCGCGATTTTCAACCGTGGGTGAGCGGCAAAGACCTGATCCTCTATATCATCGGGCTGATCGGAGTGGACGGCGCCCGCTACCAGGCGATGGAATTCGCCGGTGACGGTATCGCGGCGCTTTCGATGGACGGACGTTTTTCTATGTGCAATATGGCGATTGAAGCCGGGGCAAAAAATGGGATCATCGCGCCGGACGAAACGACGTTAGCGTACCTGCAAGGACGGGCGACCCGTTCTTATATCGTAGAGTACAGCGATAAGGACGCCACATACGCCGATATCAAAGAATTCCGCACCAATGAGATAGCGCCGCAGATTGCCTTGCCGCATCTGCCGGAAAACGCTAAACCTGTGGATGAAGTCAGCGGGATCACCATTGATCAAGTCGTCATCGGTTCCTGTACAAACGGGCGCTTGGAAGATTTACGCATTGCGGCGCGGATTCTGCGCGGCAAGAAAGTGCATTCCCAGATCCGCCTGCTTGTCCTGCCCGGTACGCAACAGATCTATCTGGACGCGCTGCATGAAGGGATTATCGAAACCTTCATTGAAGCAGGAGCTGCCGTCAGTACGCCTACCTGCGGTTGCTGCTTAGGCGGTCAT
>JAITOV010000058.1 GCA_031289735.1 Peptococcaceae bacterium | reverse complement strand
TCCTGGTTGCCTTCGCCTAAGTGGTATCCGGGTAATTCCTCCAGACGTTGTTCGACACAAAATATTCTATCGCTGTTCCGCGCTCAATCATGGGGGATCAATATGCAGCAGAATAAAAGGGGCTTCGCGTCTCCTTCGTCTGTGTTGCGAAGCCCCTTTTATTCCAATATATCCTTAGCTTCTGCTGTCTGTTATGCTACTAAATAGCCAAAGGTGAGTCGCTCCCCATGCGGGGAGTGTGGATTGAAATATCCGTTGCCGCGCTTGCGTCCGCCATCCTCGACCGTGTCCTGCACCACTGCACCGTCATCAACATCAAGGGCGAGAGCTATCGCCTTAAAGAACGAAAGGAATACAGGAAGCCAAAGACGCAGACCGCGTTACGTCACGTCCAAGTCGGCAATTACCGCTGAGAATATTCTGAACCGTGATTTTACCGCGAAAACCCTAAATGAAAAATGGCTCACGACATCGCAGTTCAAAGTCTCTCAGATTCAGCGGGCAATCCTTACTGGCTTTTAGTCTGTTCATTGAGCCTCTCATTGTTTTTTAATAGCGCATTGAAATGAACCGGGCAGAATTTGTTGACATCCACACCCGCGTTTAAGAGGTTCGGCATATTCCTCAGCAGAGGGAAATATGGGGCGCGGGTATCGTTATGAATATGCCCGTGCATCATCGGTGGCTATTCTTTTCAAAAGTAATGAATCATCAAATGCAAAACACAGCATACAGCGGCACAGATTTAATATTGTTCTCAAAACCAAAATTCTTTGCTGAAATCCGAATGGAATAGGCAGGCTTGTATTTTGTCACAAACATATTCAAGCTTTTTGATTTTGTACGCGTGCCGGTCTTCACTTCAACTGCGATGATTTCCTCACCCTTTTGCAAAACAAAATCAAGTTCAGAGGTTCTGTCCGTCGTCCAATAGTAGAGCCCATAATGCTTGTTATGCAGTGCTTGCGCCACATAGTTTTCCGACACAGCACCGAGAAAAGTATTGTTAATTGCTCCTGCCGATAAAACCGTTGGCTGCGAAATGCCGCTTTTCATCGTCAGCAAGCCGACATCGCTCATATATAATTTGAAACTGGCAAGGTCGCTGTAAACGGAAATCGGCATAAAGCCCTGCTCGATTTTCTGGCATTTCAGCGCCACACCCGCAAATTCCAGCCACTCAATCGCTGTGCCGAAAATAGTCGCTGTGCCGCCCTTTTGCGCCAGCTTATATTGGAATTTCTTGTTGTCCTTCGCAAGCTGAACCGGGATAGAATTAAACGCCGTGCGGATTTTCACGCTCTCGGTGTTGGTGGCATACTTCGCCATATCCGCAATATAATCATTGATGATTTTGTTTTGCACATCCGGCACAGTCAGCAGGCTTTTCGTTTCCACGAACTCCAAAACCGCTCGCGGCATGCCGCCGATGATGAGGTATTGCCGATATAAATCCAATGTTTTTTCGTGCAGAGCAAGCGGCAACGCTTCATTGGCATCAAAAGATTTTTTGATTTCTTCGCAAAGTAATTCTTCATGTAAAGCCCAAAGATATTCCTCAAAATCCAAGGGGAACATTGTAAGTGAATCCACATTGCCCACCGGGAAAGAGTATTTTTCACGGTTAATTGCCACGCCTAACAGGCTGCCCGCACCGATAATATGATACTCCGGCGTTTTCTCATTGAAGTATTTCAGAGAGGTCAGCGCGCGGGGGCAGGACTGAATTTCATCGAAAATGATGAGCGTGTCGCTGGGGATTATCCGTTCCTGTGATTCCGTTTCCAGAAACCGCAAAATGCGTTCCGGCTCGATGTTATCGGCGAAATAAGAGCTGACGGTTTGGTTGGTTTCAAGGTTGAAGTAGGCAACATTTTTATAATGCCGCTCGCCGAACTCCCGTATAATATAGGTCTTGCCGACCTGCCTTGCGCCATAGACCAACAGCGGCATACGCCCTGCCGGGTTTTCTCTCCAATGGATTAAATTTTCCATGACCTTGCGTTTCATGTGTCCAATGCCTCCTTAAAATAGGATAGCTTAATTATAGCACGAACAAATAAATAAGTCGATATAAATCAAAATATTTTTACTTTTAACTTGTTATTAGTTGGCGCATTGCTATTTTCTTATCCGCACATTGGCGATTCGCATCGCTACCCGCTAAACTGATACCACACTAATTTTGAAGGGAAGGCGGTCTTTTTTCACATTGGAAGATGGTCGGAAATCCATCTCATCAGCGCCGTATTTTCAGAAATATTACGGACTGCCTGAAATCCCTTTTGGCTCAAAGGTTGAAATCACTTATGCGCCTAACAGAAAGAGGAGCGTTTATTTGATGGCTGTAAAAAAGATAGTTTAAGACCACCACCATTATGTAACGAGCAAAGGATTTGCAGGCTTGAATTATTGGCTAGATTTGTTAAACTTAATTATACAAGTGGTGGACTAAACTGCAGAAAATCGGCATAGACTGTCGGCTGGACGGGAGTTCTTACGATGAAGGGCTGAGAATGAAAAGGGAAAGTCGATGAGGATTCAATATCATCAGCAAGGAGGCTAGATCATGTTCATATCACTTCCGGAGTATGCCGCGCGGCATGGCAAAGCGCCCAGATCGGTGCGCAATCTGGCGGAGCGCGGGAGGTTAAAAACCGCTCAGAAGATCGGCAGAAACTGGGCGATAGACTCAGATGAGCCGTATCCGGAAGACGACCGCGTACATAGCGGGGAAAAGACGATCTATACAAACCTGGCGGAATTAACCGGACAAGGCAAAGGGCTTGTACTCTATGGCGTAAACCGTTCCGGGGTGAGCGGTAATGGCGCGGAAATGATGATTCTGGACTGGGTCGGGATCGAAGGCACGCCCCGGATTGGTCCGCTCGGTATGCTGCTCGGCATGGGCGAAGCAATGACGGTTGATGACGGTGATGAGGTGAAAGATATCGGCGGCTACCTTAAACTCACCAAGCCGGAGTTGATCTTTGATATATCCAATGACTATGCGGCGCTTCCCGGTGTGCGTGGTAAGCGCTACTTTGTCAGAACGGATAAGGGAGAGATTTTTACCGTGATCGCCCCCACGGGGTGGGTTTAAGCTCAAAACCGCTGACAAATAAACAACAGATTTACTACGAGATGAACATCTATCTTTGCTGAACAGACTGTTAGGGGGGCGCGCGTCTTTTTGCAAGCGGCTTGGTTAAAGGACTTTCTGGCAAGTAATAAATGGTTATGATAAGATATATAAAGACCGATAACGGCGGGAGGTAGCCGATGATGGAGCATGGAATCAAGGCTGTTCTGTGGGATATGGACGGCGTTTTGATCGATAGCGAACCGCACTACAATGTATCAGTGGGTGAAATGGCGCGCTCGCTCGGATTTGACTACGGCGCAGGCGAAATCGCGAAAGTAACAGGTTCGTCATACAAGAACATCGCCGAAATTCTGGGACTTGACATGCCGCAAGCTGAGCTGCAGCGGCTGTATATAGACGCGCTGATGAGAGCCGTTACGGAGAATGTGACCGGATTGATAGACGGCGTTCCGGAATTTCTCGATCTGCTTAAAGGATGCGGCGTCAAAATGGCAATCGGCTCGTCATCGCCGCGTGAGCTTGTCGAGTTCATCGTGCAGAAATGCGGACTGTCGCAGTGGATGGATGTAATGATCACCGGGAGCGACGCCGAGAACGGAAAGCCCGCACCGGATATTTACCTCAAATGCGCCGAACGGCTCGGCGTTACGCCAACGGAGTGTTTGGTGATTGAGGATTCGCGCAACGGGATACTGGCGGGCAAGAATGCGGGTATGTTCGTGTGCGCGTTTACGGGAACGAAAATTCACGCTTTCGATTTGAGCGACGCGGATTTTGAGATCAGTTCGTACGCGCCGGAGGAAACCGGTAAATTTGTTCGCTTGCTCGCGAGACAGGAGAATGATGCTCGCTCAAATGCGGCTCGTGTTCGGCATCAGCGATGAGCAGCACTGCGAGCGCATAGAGTCGAAAATGACGACACTTGAAAGCTATCTACAACGCGCCGGCGCGGAGCTTGGAGCGGATTAGCGTATGGCAATCTGCTTTTGAAATGAGGCGACAACGATGCCCCTGATGATCATCCGCGGCGACATAACGCAGATCCGCGCGGACGCCATCGTCAACGCCGCAAACACCGGCCTCGCGATGGGCGGCGGCGTGTGCGGCGCGATTTTTAAGGCGGCGGGAGCGCGAGAACTGCAAGCCGCTTGCGCTAAGGTCGCTCCGATTAAGACGGGTGAAGCGGCAATCACGCCGGGTTTTGCCCTGCCGGCAAAGTATGTCATTCACGCGGCAGGCCCGGTATACAGCCATTGGAACGCAGAGCAAGCCGAGCGATACCTGCGCGCCGCTTACATAAACTCGCTGAACCTCGCCGCCGGAAACGGGTGTGAGAGTGTCGCGTTCCCGCTGATTTCGAGCGGGATATACGGCTATCCTAAAGCCGAAGCCCTCGCTGTGGCGACCGCCGCAATCGGCGGCTGGCTAAACGCGCGCGATGATATGGACGTGTCGCTGGTCGTATTCGACAAAGAGGCTTTCACTGTCAGCGAACAACTGCTCGGAGAAGTCGCGGCGTTTATCCGTGAGCATTACGTTGACGCGTACCCAATCAAACACAGACAAGCTTTTGCTGACGAGGAAAAAGCCATACGTGTCTTGGAGCAAGAAGCGATGTTTGCGCTATCCATAGCCGAAGCGAAAGCGCTCGAAGATGTCATCGGCGACCTCAACGAGCCGTTCTCGACTGCGCTCCTGCGGCTGATCGACTCTCGTGGTAAGTCCGATGTTGAAGTTTATAAACGCGCGAATATCGGCCGCAAACTGTTCAGCAAAATCCGCAACCCCGGCTACCGGCCGAGCAAGAAAACCGTCGTCGCGCTGTGCGTGGCGTTGGAACTGACGCTTGACGAAACGGACGGCCTGTTAGAATGCGCCGGATTCGCGCTGTCGCGCAGCGTGAAGTTTGACGTGATTGTGGAGTATTTTATCACGAGCGAACGGTATGACATCTATGAAATCAATCAGGTGCTGTTCGAGTACGGCCAGCCGGTTTTGGGAGGGTGATCATATCATTGTCGCTTCGCAAGCGACCATACGTTAGCGGTGCAGTGGTAAACTCTGTTTATCATCAAACGAACGGAGGATGCCATAATGCTAAGCAACATGAGGGAGAGAACGATCACCGTACGAGGCACGGGCAATGTATCCGCAAAGCCTGACCTGATCATCATGGAAATGAACATTGAAGTGACGGAGCGGGATTACGCCGCGACACTTGAAGGCGCCACCGGCGAACTCGATATGCTCCGCGCAGCCCTCGCGTCCATTGGACACGACGGCAAATCGCTCAAAACAACGAGTTTTAATCTCCAGACGAAGTACGAAAGCTATAAGCAAAAGGACGGGTGGAAAAATCGCTTCACCGGCTACTCTTGCTCCCACGGACTACGCCTCGAATTTGACTTGGATATGTCAACGCTCGGCAAAACGCTCGGCGCCATCGCGGAGTGCGAAGCCGGTCTACAGTGCAACATTAAGTTCTCGGTCAAAGACCTAGCCTCCGTCAAGGAGCAACTGATTGAAAGCGCGGTAAAAAATGCAACGGAGAAAGCGAATTGCATCACGCAAGCGGCAGGTGTAAAACTCGGAGCCATTCAAAGAATGGATTACTCGTGGGGAGAACTCCGCCTGTATTCTGATACGGATATGATGGTCGGCGAAGCTTCCGCGACCAAAGCGATGGCGCTTGAGATAGAGCCGGATGACATTGACGCGAGCGACAACATGACCGTCGTCTGGGCGATTGAGTGAAAAGTGAGGTGGCGCAAAAGCGGTCTGGCAGACGCTGAATACTCTGGCCATGTTGTGTCGCTTCAGATGTTACCGATATGAACGTGTCTCAAACGTTTGGCGGCGATGGCTGCGAGACGATAGAGGGTTTCCGGCGGTGTAGGCAGTTTGTCAGTCATCCGATAGCGTGGAAAGAAGCGTGACAAATGTAGTGGGATCTCCTCGGAAATACCGGACAGCCAGGTGGATAACGAGGAGATCTCTTGATCATTATCGTTTTCCCCGGGGATGATCAATGTGGTGATCTCGACATGTGCTGTTTGCGCCGCGGTAGCGATGGTTTGCTGCACTGTGGTTAAATCTCCGCCGTGCTGGCGATAAAATTGTTCACTGAACGACTTGAGGTCGATATTCCAGGCGTCCACGCATGGAGCCAGATCAGCGAGCGGTTGCGCATTGATCTGGCCGTTGCTGACCAGAACGACCTGCAATCCGGCTTCTTTGAGTAAAGGGGCGCAAGCGAGGATGTATTCGATCCCGACGGTTGGCTCGTTGTAAGTGAAGGCAACGCCGATGTTATCGGGGGTTTGGACGGCGATGTCTACGAGTTGTCCGGGAGGTAGGTAGGTGCTGTCCGCAGGGGCTTGTGCTATGGCGTGGTTTTGACAAAAGGAACATTGCATATTGCAGCCGAAACTACCCGCTGAGAGGATGAAACTGCCGGGGTAGAAATGGCGCAGTGGTTTCTTCTCTATAGGATCGAGAGCTAAACTGGTGATTTGTCCGTAGTTTTCGCTGATGAGTTTCCCGTTGACATGCTTGCGCACCGCGCAGAAACCGCGTTGTTGCTCGGTAATCACGCATTGATGCGGGCAAAGTGAGCAATGCGCCTGACCGCCGATGTTGTTCCAATACTTGGCTGGCGCCTTCATAGTATTTTCCTTATGCATGGGATTCTCCGCCATGCCGTATGACTGCGAAGCGTTCTAACTGATAATGCTCATGCGCCGAGATGCCGCCTTTACTTAAGGCGATGCGGATTTGCTCGTCTACTGTGTTGACCCCATCCAGGTTAGGCAAGAGCAGACCGCGCTTATAGCCGCTGGTGACGATGACGCCGTATTTTTTGACGTCCAGCTGAGCTGGGTCACTGATCACTTCTGGCGAAAACAGCACATCGACGCTGTAGATCAGATCGTCCAGTTCGTCGCTGGTAATCGGCTCAAAGCGCGGGTCTTGGGAACAGGCGGAGACGCCGTTCTGGATGATCTCCGCGGCGATATGGGTGCGGGTGGGGGCGATGGTACCGATGCAACCACGCAAATCTCCGTTTTTCTTGATGGAAACGAATACGCCGGCTTGTGCGGCGAGCATATCCGGCGGCAAATCTGTGGGTATTGGGATGGGTTGGTGGGTCCGGATAAAATGCTCGACATTGCTACGAGCGAGACGGACGAATGGGTCTTCGCCAGCGCGGATTGCCTGAATGTGAGCGTCTTGCGCGGCGAGGATGCGCGGCAGTAAACTGTCTGTGTTGCCGCCGGCTGTGAAGGTCGCGCTCAGATAACCCACGCCGTAAGGCGCTTCATAGTGCAGAACTTCAGATTTCACGCGGTCTCCATCCAAAATGCCGCACAGGATCATGATCGAGCGCAGACCGCACTCGGCGGCGTTCTCGGCGAGCGAGCGGTCGATCGTCATTAAACGCAGGATATCTGAGGAGGCGATAGATTCGCGCACATAGGTGTCGTGATCGACGCCGGCTTGGGCAAATCCGTACTGCCCGCCGAGTTTGTGCGACATGTCCCCGCTGGCGACGATATAGGCTTTTCTGCCCAGGGCGTCGATCGCCCGGCGGATACACATGCCGAAGCGGTAGTGCTCGATGAAGGATAAGCCGGACAGGGAAATCCGCAGGATCCGCTTAGAGCGGAAGAACCACAGCGGCGCCATGACTCCGTGGTCCAGGGAAGGATCACGCTCTCCGAGAAAGCCGGCGGGTAGGCCGTCCTGCTCAGCGTTTCCAGCGATATGGGCAGCTAATTCAGTATCGTATGCCGCTGCAAGGTGAATCTCTGGAGCGCGAAAGGCCTGAAAGTTGCCTTCGGCGTGCACACCCGGTGATATGTGAAAGTAATCCGCGTACATGATGCTGTGCGGCGAGATCATGAGGACTGTATCAGGATCGTAAGCGGCGATTTCCGCGGCGATTCGCTCATAAGCAGCGCGTGTGGCGGGGATTTCCGTGCCGTCGCCGACTCCGGGAATGATCAGCGGGGGATGGGGGACCAGACAGCCTTGCAACATGTTGTTCACCACTTTCTTTACGGTCTCAGCGTAGTGTTGCGGTAGATTTATTATTGCCGAATTTTGGTCGTTTGTAAAGAATTGGCATGTGTCCTTATAGGCAGAAGACAACAAAAAATTTCTCTGTCAATTTCTCTTGACATACGGATGAACGTGTGTAAGAATAATACCTACATAACATATTATGTTGATGTGTTATGTAGGTATTATTCTTACACAGGCTATATGGGGGCTGGTGAAGAAAATTCTCAGGCTCAGGTGGGTTAACGAATGTTAGGAGGGTTTAGGATGGCAAACAAGAGCGCACACGGCAAAGTCATCTTCAGCGTTATCGCGGCTTTGGGAGCCATAGCGGCGGTGTTTCCGCTCGCGATTTACTACCTGGTTGAAACAGCCGGGTCGCATAGTATGCACGGTATGCCGATGGCTATGGCGTGCGAAAAGGCCTGCATTGCCGCAACAATGATCGGCGCGGTGATTACGGTGATAGCGATTGCCGCGCTGTTTGTCCAAAACGCTTTCCTCAGTATCGGAATGTCCGTGACCTTGCTTATCGGCGGGGTTGCCGCAATCGCTGTGCCGCGGTTCATCGGTTTCTGCACATCCGCGGATATGGCTTGCCGCTATCTAACCGTTCCTACGCTGGGGATTCTCGGCGGCGCGATTATCGTACTCTCTGTAGTCAAGCTGGCCAAAGGGACATGGACGTTGCGGCGGAGTGCGGCTCTGTGAGCGGCAGAATCACCACAGGCAAAATCGCGCTGAACAATATTCGGCATCGGCGCTTTCGTTCTATTTGTATTGTCACGCTGATCGCATTGACGACGCTGCTGATTACGGGCGGGACGCTGCTCGGTATTAGTCTGCGCAACGGCGTCAACAGTGTGAATGCGCGGCTCGGCGCGGACGCGATGATTGTGCCGGAGTCGGCGGGCGACAGCTTTGAGGGCGCCTTGCTCTCCGGCTCGCCATCGACGTTCTACATCACGCGTGAGGTTGCCGCTCGTATTCGGCAAATCGACGGCATTGAACGCTCGACGGAGCAGCTGTTCATCTCGACCTTTGATTCCGAACATTGCGCCGCGTTGGTGCAAATTATCGGCTATGATCCGGCGACTGATTTTGTCGTGTCGCCATGGTTCACCGACGCCAAAGTGACCGAGCCCGGTGATTTAGAGGTCGTAATTGGTGGGAATATTAATCAATACACCGGAGATACCATCCAATTCTTTGCTACGAAGCTCAAGGTTGTCGGTACACTCGACAAAACCGGCATGGGCTTCGACAATTCCGTGTTTGTTAATATGGAGACGGCGCGTAAATTGCTTATTGAGTACCAAAAATTCGGCGGAGCGCTGCCGCTGCCGGACGGTGTGGGCGTCGATGGCGTTGTTTCCGCGGTTTTATTGGACCTGCAGAGCGATGTTGAACCCATAGCGGTACAGCGCAGTATTAGCAGCAAATTCCACACCGAGGGTGTGCGTTATGTATCCTCACAAGCTCTGCTGGCGAATACCGCGAAAAACCTTGGCTTGGTGACCGGGATTCTAACTGTTCTCTTGGCAGCCATTTGGATTGTTGCGCTCTTCATGCTGGCGATGATCTTCACGCTGACGCTCAACGAGCGTCAGCGCGAGTTCGGTCTACTGCGGGCAGTCGGAGCGACGCGGCGTAAGCTCGCCGCAATTGTGCTGACGGAATCAGCCTTGCTGTGTGGAGCGGGCGCGGCGATCGGTATCGCTGTGATTTGTCTCATCGTGTTCCCGTACAGTGCCTTGATTGAACGGGTTTTGTCAACAGCGTATTTAGCGCCGGGCAGCAGTACGCTGGTCTTCTTACTCACTGCTTGCTTTGCGCTGGGTGTGATCACAGGGCCGCTGGCCGCGCTGTTCTCGATCGCCAGAATCGGAAAACTCGATGTGTTCGCGAATATGCGGGAGGGCGCGTGATGTTGCTGGAAACAAAAGGGTTAACGAAAATCTATGAGCGGCGTGGCGAGCGTTTCTTTGCCGCGGATTCTGTGGACTTACGGGTAGCGTGTGACGATTTCGTCTGCATTACCGGATCGTCCGGCAGCGGGAAAAGCACGCTGCTCAATATGCTCACCGGTCTGCTGAAAGCGGACGGAGGCGAGATTTTGCTGGAAGGAGAAGACATTTGCCGGTTGAGTGATACGGCGTTGGCGCATCTGCGCAATAGCAGACTCAGCTACATTCCGCAGGGCAATAGTTTACTACAGAATTTTTCCGTGCTAGACAACGTCTGCTTGCCGTGGTATTTGACGCGGCGTGACGATGTAAAAAGCCGGGCGCGTGAACTGCTCGGCAAAGTGGGGATCGCGCATTTAGAGCATGAAAGCCCGCGTAATCTCTCCGGCGGAGAGTCCCGGCGCGTAGCGATTGCGCGTAGTTTGATTGTTGGTCCCGCGCTGCTCATAGCGGATGAGCCGACAGGCGATCTCGATCCTGTCAATACGGATGAGGTTTTGCGTCTGTTTGCCGAGTTCCACGCGCAGGGCCTGACGGTCATCTTGGTGTCGCACGAGCGGCAAGTACCGTTGTGCGCCAATCGCCATTTGGTCATGGTCAATGGGCGGTTAGTGGAAGGTACATAGAGAAAGAATCCATCAGAGAACCGCTGATCAAGCGTCAATGCGCCATAGCGCGGCCATGACGCTTGATCAGCGGTTTTTTAGTTTACATCGCCATTTCCAGCCCTTCACAACCGCGGCATTGCGCATTAAACCCGGGCAAAGTATAATAAATGCATCACAAAGAGAGGACGGAGGACGCGTATGAAGACCTTGGATCAAGCAAAATACCAGGGAAGGGACTTTCTCACCTTCCAAGATTATACACAAGAGGAGCTGCTATACTTTATTGAAGTTGGACGAGCGCTGAAAGCAGAGAAGAAAGCAGGGATCCCTCATCCGCATCTGGCGGGTAAGACCCTAGGGATGATCTTTACCAAATCATCTACGCGGACGCGGGTGTCCTTCGAGGTTGGTATGTGGCAATTAGGCGGACATGCCCTCTTCCTGAGCAATCGGGATATCCAGCTAGGCAGAGGAGAGACAGTCGGTGATACGGCGCGGACCTTGTCACGGATGGTTGACGGTGTGATGATTCGCACGTATAGCCATGATGAAGTTCTCGAACTGGCGGAATACTGTAGTGTACCGGTGATTAACGGACTGACGGATTTGCACCATCCCTGTCAGGTACTGGGTGATCTGATGACCGTGCAAGAATATAAAGGCCGCATCGCCGGGCTGAAGATGACCTTTATCGGCGACGGCGGAAATAATATGGCGCATTCCTTGCTCTATGCTACGAAATTGGGTATGCGGGTCACGATCGCTTCGCCGCCCGGATATCAACCGTTGGCGGAAGTCGTTGCGACCGCTGAGGCGTATGCCGAGGAGAATGGCGGCAGCGTCACGATCGTAGATGACCCACTGGAAGGAGCAGCCGGAGCAGATGTGCTTTATACCGACGTATGGGCGAGCATGGGGATGGAGGAAGAGGCGGCCAAGCGCCAGCGGGATTTTGCCGGGTATCAGATCAATGGCGAGACTCTAAAAGCCGCCGCGCCGGATAGCATCGTGTTGCATTGTCTGCCGGCGCATCGCGGGGAAGAGATCACGGATGAAGTCTTGGACGGGCCGCACTCGGTGGTCTTCGAAGAGGCGGAGAACCGTTTGCATATCGAAAAAGCGATCATGGCGCTGCTGATGTAAACGCGGCTGAAGGAAAATCATTATGTATAGAGAAAGCTGAGGATGCGGAATGAAAAAGATTGTATTGGCCTATTCCGGTGGATTGGACACCTCGATTATTATCCCTTGGTTGAAGGAAAATCTGGGGTACGAAGTGATTGCGATGGCGGCGGATCTGGGGCAGGGCGAGGAACTGGAACCCCTGAACGAAAAAGCGCTGCAAAGCGGCGCTGCGAAGCTGTATATCGAGGATTTGCGAGAAGAGTTTATCACGGATTTTGTTTATCCGACCTTGAAAGCTGGCGCCGTTTACGAAGGAAAATACCTGCTGGGCACGTCGTTCGCGCGGCCGTTGATTGCCAAACGCCTGGTCGAGATCGCGCATCAGGAAGGGGCGGTTGCTGTCGCTCATGGCGCGACTGGGAAAGGGAACGATCAGGTGCGTTTCGAATTGACCGTGATGGCTCTGGATCCCAGCTTACAAGTCGTTGCCCCCTGGCGGCTGTGGGATATTGCATCCCGCGAAGACGCTTATGAATATGCGGAGGCGCGGGGGATCCCTATCCCGGTGGCTAAGGATCGTCCGTACAGCATGGATCGCAACTTGTGGCATTTGAGCCATGAAGGCGCGGATCTGGAAGATCCAGCGAACGAACCGCTGCAGAACCTGTATCTCCTGGGCGTCGCCCCTGAACAAGCGCCGGAGCGGGCGGAATATGTGGAACTTGGCTTCGCCAAAGGGATTCCCGTGACGCTGAACGGTCAGACGCTGGAACCGGTTGAACTGCTGGAAACCTTAAACGCGCTGGGCGGCAAGCATGGGATCGGGATTGTCGATATGGTCGAAAACCGTTTGGTCGGCATGAAGTCCCGCGGCGTGTATGAAACGCCAGGCGGCACGATTCTCTACGCGGCGCATGAAGCTCTGGAGCAGTTAACGCTGGATCGCATGACGCTGCACTATAAACAACAGATCGCCTTGAAATACGCGGATTTGGTCTATGAAGGTATTTGGTACGCGCCGTTACGGGAAGCGCTGGACGCTTTTGTCGATGTGACCCAGCAGAACGTGACCGGCGCCGTGCGCTTGAAACTCTATAAAGGTAATTGCACTCCGGCAGGCATGACATCCCCTTACTCTCTGTACAATCAGGAGTTTGCGACCTTTGGCAAGGACGGGGTCTATCATCAGCAAGACGCGGAAGGGTTCATTCACCTCTTCGGTTTGCCGTTAAAGGTCAGAGCGCTGATGGAGAAGAAGGCCGGTCTGAGAAAGTAGTTTGGCCTCGGGGTGAAGGTAAAGGAGCTCGATGCGTAATGAAAACCGAGAATTTTGGCTTTATCCGCGTCGGTATTGGGATACCGCATTTAAAGGTCGCTGATCCGGTCTATAACGCCGCTCAGATCAGCGAACTGGCGTGGGCTTTGAGCGCCCAGGGCGTCCGGATCGCAGTTTTTCCGGAACTGTGCGTGACCGGGTATACCTGCGGGGATTTGTTTCAGCAGAAGCAGTTGCTGGACGGCGCCGCGCGGGAATTACGACGTTTGCTGCAAGAGGCGCCCGCCGGATTGCTGATGGCGGTAGGTTTGCCGCTGGCCATAGATAACCAGTTGTTTAACTGCGCGGTGATCTTGCAGAATGGGCGGATTCTCGGTGTGGTACCCAAGACCTATATCCCGAATTACAGTGAATACTATGAGAAACGCTGGTTCGCTTCAGCCTCTACGCGTTGGAGTGACGAGATTTCACTAGGCGGGCAGGTCGTGCCGTTCAGCGAGAGATTGCTGTTCCGGGAGGTGCATAGCGATCTGTGTATTGGCGTTGAGATCTGTGAAGACCTCTGGATGCCGATTCCGCCGAGTTCTTTTCAGGCGTTAAACGGCGCGAATCTGATCCTGAATCTGTCAGCGAGTAATGATATTGCCGGCAAGCGCCAATACCGCCGGGAATTGGTGGCGCAGCAATCCGCGAGGACGGTCTCCGCCTATATTTACGCTTGCGCGGGTACGGACGAATCAACGACGGACGTGGTGTACGGCGGGCATTCGCTGATCGCGGAAAACGGTATGCTCCTGGAAGAACAGAGTATGGATACTGCGCCGTTGCAGATCGTCACGGATGTCGATATTGAGAAACTCATGCATGACCGCTTGCGCCAGAATAACTGGCTGGAGAAGAAATCCCCGCTCAATTACCGCAGTGTGGATTTCAGCTTCCCGGAGCGCAGCGTCTCTGAGGGAACGGCGTCAGATGGGCTGCTCAGAACAGTCGATCCTTACCCGTTTATCCCCGGTACGATTGAGGACCGGGATGTGCGCTGCCGCGAGATCTTTACGATTCAATCGACGGGATTGAGCCAGCGTTTACAGAAGATCGGCTTGCGGAAGGTCGTGCTCGGCATTTCCGGCGGTTTGGATTCGACGTTGGCGTTGCTGGTGAGTTGCGCGGCTCTTCAGCGGCTGGGCCTGCCCCCGGAGAATATCATCGGAGTGAGTATGCCGGGTTTCGGCACGACCTCACGCACGTATGGGAACGCGCTCAAGCTCATGACTGGCCTGGGTGTGAGCGTGCGCGAGATAGCGATTCAAAAAGCTTGCCTGCAGCACTTCGCAGATATCGGACAGGATCCCGCGCTGCATGATGTGACCTATGAAAATGTGCAAGCCCGTGAACGTACGCAGCTTCTGATGGATATCGCCAATCAGGAGAACGCGATCGTCGTCGGTACCGGCGATCTGTCGGAGCTGGCGCTGGGTTGGGCGACCTATAATGGGGATCATATGAGTATGTACGCGGTGAATGTCAGTGTGCCTAAGACGCTGGTCAGCTATCTGGTGCGCTGGTACGCTGAGCGGTCGGGGCGCACAGAGGTAGAGGGCGCGCTGCTCGATATCCTGGCTACGCCGGTCAGCCCGGAATTACTGCCGCCCAGTGCGGACGGAACCATACAACAAAAGACCGAAGAAGTGATCGGTCCTTATGAACTGCATGATTTCTTCTTATATCACATGGTGCGCCAAGGCTTCGCGCCGCGCAAGATCCTGTACTTAGCGGAGATTGCTTTCCGGGAAAAATTCAGCGCGAGTGAAATACGCCGCTGGTTGCAGTTATTCTATCGTCGCTTCTTCACGCAGCAATTCAAGCGTTCCTGCCTGCCGGACGGCCCGAAGGTCGGTTCGGTAGCGCTCTCTCCACGCGGTGATTGGCGCATGCCCAGCGACGCCAGTTACACGCTCTGGCTGCAAGACCTTGAAGATCTGAATGAATGAACACCGCTAATTCAGGTCGCTGCTCTCGCGCATCCGTACCTGCTGTTTGTGCAGACGCAAGCTGATCACCAAGACGACGACGCAGATGACGGCGGAGCTGAGGGCGAGACAGTGAAAAGCGTTCATATAGGCTATCTTCGGATCCTGATGTTGCGCGAATACCCGGCGTAGGATAGAAAAGATACTGGCGGAAAAGGCGGTGCCGACGCAGAAGGCCAGATTACGCGCAGTGGCCACAAATCCGCTGGCATATCCGGTATAGCGCTTACCGGCGGCGGTCATGATTTCGCTGTTGTTCGGCGTATTCAGCATCCCCATACCGCCGCCCATGCAGAAGAGCGCGAGTCCGATCCGCCAGATTGGAGAGTGGTCCGTCGTGGTGAGTAAGATGAGAAAAGAAATCAGCATGACAACGAACGCCATCGGCATGATGCGGGTACCGCCGACTTTATCGGACAGGTTACCGAAGATGGGTGAGGAGACAGACATGATCAGGGGGGAAATCATGATGGTCAAGGCGACCATATAGGTGGGTACGCCCAGAATGTCTTCCATATAGAACGGTACCAGAAAGAAGACGGACATATGGGCAAAATAAGAGAGAAAAGCGATCAGGTTCCCCAGGGCAAAGCGCGGGTTCTTGAATAATTCGTAGTTCCACATCGGTTCCGGATGGCGTTTCTCATACCAGAAGAACACAGGGATGGTCAGGATAAACAGCAGGGCGAACCATTGGCTGTGCGGAAAACCACCGCTCAGGAAGAGGATGAGCGCGCAGATCATGATGGCCAGCAGCAACGAGCCGAGGTAATCCAACGGCGGAAAGTTTGAGCGGTCCTCCGGCACAGGAGAACGCAGAACGCGGATAGCCAGGATTAAGGCCAGCAAGCCAAACGGGATATTGACATAGAAGATATAAGGCCAGGTAAAATAGGACAGGATAAAACCGCCGGCGCTGGGGCCGCACATATTACCAACGCCGATGGCAATCATTTGCAAGCCGAGGGCTTTCCCGCGTTCGGCGAGGGGAAAGGTGGTTGCGATAATGGCCATGCCGGTGGCGAGCATCATAGCCGAACCGACGGCTTGTACGGCGCGGCTGACTAATAACAAGGCGAACCCGCCGGATAGCCCGCAGGATAATGAACCCAGGATGAAGATAACTAAACCGGCTATGTAGATTTTATAACTGCCGATACGGTCGCCGACGCGTCCGAACAACAGCATGAGGGAAGACATGACGATTAGGAAAATAGTGGAGATCCACTGTACTTGCTCGATGCCGATGTGAAACTCTCTGGCTAACGTAGGGTTGGCCAGATTAATGATGCTGGCGTTGATCGTGGCGCAGATGGAGCCCAGAAAGGTAACGCACAGAATAAGCCATTTTTTCCGGCTGCCCGCGGCAGTTGCTTCGGCCATGTTGACACTCCTCCGTATCTGTTTCTAATCATCTTCATACTATGCCGTTCTGTTGCTCAAGTCAATATTTGATTTGCTAGCAGAGCCGAGTCGCTTGGCGAATGATGATGGAAACTTTTTTTTTCGCAGGGACTGGTATAAAATAGAGAAAAAGCTCACTGTAAGGATGGTACGACGATGAAATTATGGGGTGGCCGTTTCGAAAAAGCGACGGAAGGGTTGGTCGAAGAGTTCCATTCCTCGATCCGTTTCGATCAGCGTTTATATCAACAGGATATCGCGGGCAGTATCGCCCATGCTCGTATGCTGGGCAGTATCGAGGTATTGGATGCGCAGGAAACGACAGCGATTATTGCTGGTTTAGAGGAAATCTTAGGGGATATTCAGCGTGGCGTGGTGGAATTTGATGTTAGCGCTGAAGATATTCACATGAATGTAGAGAAACTCTTAACCGAACGGATCGGCGAGGCAGGGAAAAAGCTGCATACGGCGCGCAGCCGCAATGATCAGGTGGCCTTGGATTTGCGTCTCTTCTTGCGCGGGGAGATCGATCAGATCAAGGATCTCTTACAGGTCTGGATCGATACGCTGTTGAACCTGGCGGCAGAGCATACGGAGACGTGGATGCCCGGCTATACGCATTTGCAGAGGGCGCAGCCGGTCACGCTGAGTCATCATCTGCTGGCTTACGTCCAGATGTTCTTGCGCGATTTGGACCGCTTGAAAGATGCGCGTAAACGCTTGAATGTTTCTCCGTTGGGGTCAGGGGCTTTGGCAGCGACGACCTTTCCGCTGCGCCGCGAAATGGTAGCGGCGGAACTGGCCTTTGACGGGATTACGCGCAACAGTCTGGATGGGGTGAGCGACCGGGATTTTGCTCTCGATTTTTTAGCGGCGGGATCCATTTTGATGATGCATCTCAGCCGCCTGTGTGAAGAACTGGTCTTGTGGTCCAGCGGGGAGTTCGCCTTCGTCGAGATGGATGACGGGTATGCGACGGGTTCCAGTATCATGCCGCAGAAGAAAAACCCGGATGTCGCCGAACTTGTGCGCGGCAAGACCGGACGGGTGTACGGAGCGCTGCTGGGTTTACTGACCACGATGAAAGGTTTACCGCTGGCGTATAATAAAGACATGCAGGAAGATAAAGAACCGGTATTCGATACTGTAGATACGGTGAAGAAATCCCTGCTGGTCATGGCGCCGCTGCTGCGGACGATGCGCGTGCGCAAAGAGGAGATGTACCGTGCGGCGCGGGGGGGATTCACGAATGCCACGGATTTGGCGGATTATTTGGCCGCTAAAGGCGTACCCTTCCGCGAAGCGCACGAGATCGTCGGCCGCTTGGTTTTGCATTGTACGAAACGCCAGATAGGCTTGGAGGAGTTGAGCCTGGCGGAATACCGGGAGATCTCAGTGGTTTTCGCCGAGGATTTGTATCAGGCGATCAGCATAGAACAGTGTGTGCGCCGGCGTGATATCCCAGGCGGTCCGGGGCCGGATGCGGTTCGGCAAGCGATTATGCAGAGCAGAGAAGAGTTGCGTGGGTTGGTGTGGTAGAGGTGTGACATGAATCATCTGGCGTTGCTTACGGATCTATATCAATTGACCATGATGCAAGGATATTTCCGGCAGGGCTTTCAGCGGCGGGAAGGGGTTTTTGATTTATTTTTCCGCGCCTTGCCGGGTGGGAGTGGCTACGCGCTAGCGGCAGGTCTGGAACAGGCGATCGCCTATCTGGAGGATCTGAGTTTTTCGGCGGCAGACATCGCTTATTTGCGCGGTTTGTCTTTGTTTGATGAGAACTTTCTAGCGGCGTTATACGCATTGCGTTTTCATGGTGATGTGGACGCGCTACCGGAGGGGTCCCCTGTGTTTCCCCATGAACCGATTCTGCGGGTGAAGGCGCCGTTATTAGAGGCGCAGCTGATCGAGACGGCGCTGCTGAACATCGTCAATCATCAGACGTTGATCGCGACGAAAGCCTCGCGCATCGTCGCGGCAGCCGGAGGCGGTGCGGTGATGGAATTTGGTTTGCGCCGGGCGCAAGGGCCAGATGCCGGGATCTTCGGTTCCCGGGCGGCGTATATCGGAGGGTGTATATCCACGTCGAACGTTTTGGCCGGTCAGCGTTTTGGCATACCGGTAGCCGGCACGATGGCCCATAGCTGGGTGCAGAGTTTTAAACGGGAGATTGATGCTTTTCGCGCCTACGCGGAAGTCTTCCCTGAGCACAGCCTGTTTCTGGTAGATACATATAATGTTCTGCGTTCCGGGGTGCCGAACGCGATTCAGGCCGGGTTGGAATTAGAAGCGCAAGGACACCATTTTTTAGGCATTCGTATCGATAGCGGCGACTTAGCGTATCTATCGCGTGAAGCCAGAAAAATGTTAGATGCAGCCGGTTTGACCAAGGCGCTGATTGTCGGTTCCAATGACCTGAATGAGGATACGATTTGGTCGATCCGCAATCAGGATGCGGCTATCGATACCTGGGGAGTCGGGACGCATCTGATTACCTCCCAGGGGGCTTCGGCCTTGGGCGGCGTTTACAAACTGGCGGCTGAAGGTGTGGACGGATATTTCGAGCCCCGGATGAAAGTCTCGGAAAATACCACGAAGATTACCAACCCGGGAATTAAAAAAATCGTACGCTTTTATGATCGCCAAGGGAAAGCCTTGGCTGACCTTATCGCGCTGGAAGAAGAGAGCTTTCCTGAAGACCAGCCGCTGACGATCTTTGACGCATTGCAGGGTTGGAAACAAAAGACGCTACATGACTTCACCACGCGCGATTTGCTCGTTCCGGTTTTCCGCGCCGGCCAATGCGTTTATGCACGGCCGGAGCTGCCGGATATCCAGCAATACGCGCGACGGGAACTGGACACACTGTGGGACGAGGTCAAACGCTTGACGAATCCGCATACGTATATCGTAGATCTGTCAGCTAAATTAATGGCCTTGCGTGAGCGGCAGCTGCTGAAGATCAACGCGGAAATGAGCGTACCAAACGAGAATAACCTTGCGGAAAGGCTGAAATCATGAGAATAGGCATAGATATCGACGGTGTCGTATCCGATAGCTACCCGCTCTGGATGCGGGAACTCAACGGGCGTTTTCAGAAGAACATCACGACGCTGGAACGCTATGAACTGCATTTGGTCTATAACATTCCGCCGGAGGAGTTTACCGGCTTCTTTGTGCAAAACAGGGAGATGTTGCTGGGAGATCCTCAGCCTGTGCGCGGCGCGCAAGCGGGGATCGAGTCTATCCTGGGTTGGGGCCATGAGATCATCTATGTAACAGCACGCCGTCCGGAGGAAGAGGATTTGACGAAAGCTTGGCTGTTGAAGCACGGCTTTCCTTACGAGCGCGTCCTGTTCAGCAATTTGGGCGGTAAGGAGAAGATGGCGCTGCAATGGGGGATGAGATTGTTTATCGAAGACTATCTGGTCAACGCCAGCAAGATTTCCCAGCGCGGCGTTCCGGTGCTCTTGCTGGATACGACATATAACAGGGGCGATCTACCGTCTGGGGTTACCCGTTGCCGGGATTGGAGCGAGATCTTGCAAGTGATTGAGGCGGGCGGCGCAAATAGGCAGAGAGGATAAGCAACATGGAGCGGGGTTTTACAGCCACAATTGACATTCAGTTAAGTTATGCGGACACAGATATGATGGGGATCGTTTATCACGCCAATTACTTGAAGTGGTTCGAACTTGGACGGACGCGCTTCATTGAAGCGGTAGGCTATTCTTATCGGGATATGGAAAACGCCGGTTATTTCGCGCCGGTCTACCAGGTGGAAGCCACATACAAAAAACCCATTCGCTACGGAGATCAAGTCAGCGTAGAGACCTGGGTAGAATTAAATGATGGTTTAAAGACGGCATACGCCTATCATGTGCGCAATGGCCAGGGTGAAGTCTGCGCGGTAGGGACGACCATGCACATCATTGTGTCGCAAGAGACGTTTAAGCCCGTGCAGTTTAAAAAGGCATTTCCGGAGTGGTATGCGCTGTATGAGCGGATCAAGAAAAAGGACTAGTTCAGTCAGCATCTCAGGCATATTTCCTATCTTCACTCTAATAAGATTAAGCAAATCCAAGGTACAGATAGAGTGGAGGAGGCGGCGTGATGAGAGTATGTTTAGATCCCGGACACAATCAAACCGGTGCGGATGCGGGCGCGCGGGGAAACGGACTGAAAGAAGAAGTTCTGACGCTGTCGATTGCCAGACGGGTGCAGAGATTACTGATAGATGGGAATGTCGAAGTTGTGATGACCCGGAGCGGGATGAGTGTTCCGGTGAACGACACGGTCTATCATTCCTTGAAATACCGTGTGGATCTGGCGAATCAAGCTAAAGCAGATTTATTTGTCAGTATACATATCAACGCGCATGATCAACAGGCGTCTCAGGGCGCCGAGATCCTGCTGATCGCCGAAGGCGGGGAAGATGAACGTTGCGCGAACCTGATCTTACCGAAACTTGCCGAAGCCGGGGGGTTTATCAACCGGGGCCTAAAGACCGCGGACCTGCAAGTGCTGCGTGATACGGCTATGCCCGCGTTGTTGACGGTGAGCGGGTTCATCACGAACCCGGAAGACGCGGCAAAACTGAAAGACGACCTCTATATACAGCGTATCGCAATCGCTCATGCGCAAGGCATCTGCGCCTGGGGCGGGATCCGTTATGCGCAGGAACACCTCTCTGGAGAGAACATTACACCCCTACATGGCGGTATCGGCTGGATTGAGAGGTTGCCGGATCGTGTCAGCATTCATATTATGACGCTATGACGCCCAGGCGCTATTGCTCGTCGAGATTGACGAGATACTGACCGGCCTGATAAATATTGCCGGCGCCTAAGGTCAAAATGAGATCCTGCGCGTTGGCCGTCTCAGCCAGATATTTCTTGATTGTGGTAAGATTGCCGAGGTAGCGGACAGGTACGCCTTGTTCACGGATGAGGTCTGCCAACTCCGTCATCGGGACGGCCGGTAGATCTCTTTCACGAGCCGAGGCAAATACGTCGGCGACTAAAACCTCATCCGCTGCGGGGAAACAGCAGGCGAATTCATGTAAAAGGTTTTGCGTACGGCTGAAGGTATGCGGTTGAAATACCGCGCGGATCCTTCTATCGGGATAGGCGAGGCGCGCGCCCTCCAAGGTGGTGCGGATTTCTGTGGGGTGATGCGCGTAGTCGTCCACGATCAGAGCGCCCCGATACGTACCGAGGCGTTCGAAGCGTCGTTTGGAACCGCTAAAACGGCTGAGGATAGCGAGAACGACGGGTATCGGGATACCGATCTCCCGGCAGACGGCGATCGTGGCTAACGCATTCAGGACATTATGCTTTCCGGGCACATGTAATATCAGATCTCCGGCGAACTCGCCTCGGATAAACACCTGCATCGAGCTGCCTTCGTCATGAAAGTCCAGCGCTGTAGCCCGTACATCGGCATCAGCGCTTAAACCAAACGTTACGATTGGTGCGGCGGATTGGATGGCCAGCCGGTGCTCGTCTTCCGCCCAGATGAAGACGCGGCCGTGCGCCGGGATCTTCCGGGCAAATGCCTGAAAGGCATCGATCACATCGTGGATGTCGGTGAAATAATCCGGATGATCGAAATCCAGATTGGTGATCACTAAATACTCCGGTGAATAATTGAGAAAATGCCGGCGGTATTCACAGGATTCTGCTAAGAAAAAATGCCCGTTTCCGTAGTGCGTATTGCCACCGATGCAGGGAACGTCGCTGCCAACGATAATCAATGGGTCTTGGCCTGCTTCGATCATCGTAAAACCGAGCATCGCGGTCGTCGTCGTTTTGCCATGCGTGCCGGAGACAGAAATGCCGCGTTTTCTGGACATCAGGCGGCCTAAGTACTGAGGATAACTGAGGATAGGGATATGGAGTTCCGCAGCGCGCTGTACTTCCGGATGCGTAGTGGTGTAAGCGGCGGAGACGACGACTAAATCTTTCCCCCGGACATTGTCCGCTGAAAAATCAAATACCGGAATGTGCGCGTTTTCTAATACCTGGTCCGTAAAAAAACGCTCCGGGACATCGGACCCTGTAACGATCGCGCCTTCCAATTGGGCGCTGATTTGCGCTAAAGCGCTCATACCGGTTCCTTTGACGCCGACAAAATGAACATGTTTCGGCAAGCAGCATCTTCCCTTCTGATTTTCTCTTATGTTAACGATCCATAATGAATATATGTTCTGGTAGAAAACGGCATGCATGAGTCGTTGCTTTAATTGTATTATAGCCCAATTGCCTGGGTTATCAAACTAAAGTACGCAACGTGCGTTCCTCACGGCGCCCGCATGGCTCGCAGCGCGTTGAGGATGGCGATCACCGCGACGCCCACATCGCCAAATACGGCCTCCCACATGCTGGCGATACCTAAAGCGCCCAGCGCCAGGATCACACCCTTAACGCCCAGGGCAAAAATAATGTTCTGCCAGACGATGCCGTGCGTTTTTTTAGCAATTTGCATGGCCGTCACCAACTTGGACGGTTCATCGGTCATCAGTACGATATCAGCGGCTTCGATCGCCGCGTCTGAACCGACGCCGCCCATGGCGACGCCAATCTCCGCCCGAGCCAATACCGGCGCGTCGTTGATGCCGTCGCCGACGAAAACGATGGGCCGTTTATTGTTTTTGTCACGGGCAATCTCTGCGAGCTTTTCCAGCTTTTCATGCGGCAATAATTCAGCGTACACGCTATCTACACCGGCTTTTTGTCCGATGCTTTCACTGGTATGACGCGTATCGCCGGTAAACATGGCAATGTTTTTTATACCCATGGACTTCAGTTGGCTAATCGCGGCAGCGCTATCGGGTTTTACTTCATCAGCCATCACGATCATTCCGGCGTACACCCCATTGACTGCGACATAGACGATCGTACCCGGGTTTTCCGTGTCCGGATAGGAGATGCCTGCGCTGTCCAGCAACTTGCTGTTGCCAGCTAAGACCGTTTTTCCATCTACTTGGACGCACAATCCCTTCCCGGCGAGCTCTTGGACAGAGGAGATTCGCTCTGTGGATACGG
>JAITOV010000053.1 GCA_031289735.1 Peptococcaceae bacterium | reverse complement strand
CAGATTCTGAGGCGCCGGCATCCAGGCGGAGGACATCCGCAGCTCCGCCAATCGCTCCCAGGGAGATGGTGCCGAAGTGTGCCGCAGTCGCATTCAGCAGTTTACCATTCGATACTTTGAAGATATTGACGGTCAGGGTGCTAGTCGGATGCATGGTATCTTTCAGATAGATCTGATTGATCACGACAGCTTTCGAGCCATTATTGGTAAATTTGAACCGGGCAATCAAGTTCCCTTCTGTCGCCAAGCCGCCCGTTGTGGTGATGCTGGCGGGAATCGTCTCGGCTACGACAGCGATCGTCGTCGGAGCCGTGTGAATGCTGCCGCTGGTTATAGCGTTGAAACCGGTCGTTTGAATGGTCGTTTTGCCGGTCACCGCGGTTTGCAGTTCAGCTCTGTCGCCCACTGAAACGAAGAAGGTTCCAGGCATAGCGGCGGTGGCGGATACATCCACCAGAACCACGATGTCCTTCGTCTTCGTCGCTGTGGATGTGCCCAGTTCCAGCGGTGTAGACAGGGTCAAATCCGTGGCGCCGACCAGCGCTTGCACATGCCCTAATACTGTGTCGCCGGAAACAATCCGGATATTGGAAATGTGCTGGCCCGCTAAGCCATCCGCGTATTGGGCATTAATGCGGATACTCTTCACCAGTACGTTTTCAAAGCCATTGTTCGTCAGTTTGTATGCGCCAACTTGCACATTTGCCGCGCCTTGACCCACAGTGGTATCCGGCGGCAAATCGATGGCCGTGGAGGTAGCGATGGTGATGGCAGCGTTTTCGCCATTACGGACTTTGTAGTTCGTCTCGGACGGGGCTGCGCCAAAGCCAATGGTTGAGCCCAGCGCGGTCGTCCGGGCTACGCCGCCCGTCAGAACAAATCTGAACTGATTCGTAGCCACACCGAGGTCGGTATCCGTCGCGGTCGCCGTCGATAGGACGTCCGCTTTGAAGGTGATCATCGTGTCGCCGTCAGCCGGTATTTTCAGCGGGGCTTTCAGCGTGAAGGTCAATGCCGTACCGCCAGAGAAGAAGGTTGGGAAGTAACTATAACCAGCATTACCCGTTGCTATCGCCGGTACACTGGCAATCTTATCCGCCAGCAGATTCCCCGCGTAATCATACACCGAGAAGTTGGCGAATACCGTGCCCGCGGCGGTCCCATTCCCCACGACTTGCAGCTGCAGGGTCGTGATGGAGATTTCTTCGCTCACGTTATGCTGCAGGGCAAAGGAAGCTAACTCAGCCTGTACCTGGCCCTGATAAATATTGGTATTGCCTCGGGGAACCGGGTTGACTTCTACGGCCAGATCGCCGACTTCCTGGTTATTGCCGTAAACATAGGCTTGCCTGGCGTCGCTGAAGTCGATGGTCTTCGCGCTGACCGATCCCATGCCGCGAATGACTTCCGTCCCCTCATTTAAGCCTAAGGTGTAGATCAGACCCGCATAAGCCTGCAAATTGCTGGCGTCCGCCGCGATATTGATCAGCACCGGCGTGCCGGGGTTGATCGTGATCGGGTTGGTCAGGGTTACTCGGCGCACCGTCGAGGAGTTCGGAGCCGCGGCTCCGGTCGTAAACGGCTCGGCGACTTGACCGATCGTCGATCCATTGGCGATGAGTTTCAGGTTCTTCAGCAGGTATTGCCCATCTGCGACGACAGCCGTGCCGGCAACCACCACGTCGATGGAACGCAGTTGAATCGGTTCACCGACCGCTTCCACACTCAGCGTGGTGAAGACCTGTTCTTTGAAATTATAGCCGATGGTTCCCGCGATCGGCGAGGAAGAAGCTCTGGAGACGATGAAGCTGCCGGGATTGATTTCCAGTTCCGTCCCGTCGTGCGAGGCGATCCGGTTGTCAAAAGTACTGACCACGATCGTCGTGCCATAGGTCTTGCCAATGGCCTGGACGTCGGTTTCATCCTGGATACCGAATTGGACTTTACGGCCGGAGCCGCCCAGCACGTCGCCGCGCAATTCCAAGCGCAGGATCGAGCCGTTCTCGATGTTCAGCCCGTCCGGGAAGATGAAGGCGACCGTGCGGCCATTGCGAATCGCTTCGCCGCCGACCTGTACGCCGTTCTGGTCATAGAGCTTCAGGTTGCCGACGTCGCTGTCCGCGATATTGCCGTTCTGGGTGAAGATGAACTGCTGGAGCAGGACGTCTTCCTGGCCCGCTTCCAGGTCAAACTTCGCCAGCGAGACGTTGACGACGCCCGCGTCCAGGTTGGTGGTCGGCGCGTCCGCGCTGACACCGGCTACCAGGGTGCCCAGGGTCACGGAGCTAACGGTAAATACGCCGGAAGTCACCGGGAGCAGCGAGCCCGCCGCGCCTTTGACTTCATTGACGGTGAAGGCAAACTGCGCTCCCGGAGGCGCGTCGCCGCCGGTGGCGATGTTGACTTTGATGCTCAGGGTCGCCGATTGTCCGGCGGCCAGGCTGACCGGGCTGGTGAAGTTAATGTCCGCCACGCCGTAAGCCAGGATCGTCGAGACGTTCAGTCTCTGGGTGCCGTTCCAAATCGTGATGCCGCTGATGGCCAGATCCGGGCTCAGTCCAGAGCGGGTCAGTTTAATACCGGTGATGCTGGCCGCTTCGCTGCCGGCCGTTACGGTAACAGTGCCGATCTCGACCAGAGCTTGGCCGATGGCTACGGATTTGCTGGCCGTCGGATTGACCGCCGTCACAGCCGCCGTGCCGATGACCACCGGAGGTACGTCCGGATTCACACCGGCGCCTACCTTAGCGATGAGTGTATCGGAGACCACGAGCGGCCCGCCGAGCGCTACCGCCTGGCTGTTCGCATCCATCAGCTGATTGGTCGTAACCGCAGCGGGTACCGTGCCTGTGCTGACGTCCGCCAGCAGAATCGGGGATTTCGTGAATTTCGCGGCCAGGGGGGCGACGACCAAAGCGTCCACCAGGTTGGCGTCGCCGCCGTTCGCTACGTACACGTTGTCAAACTGGAATTGGGATTTTAAGGCTTCGACAAATTTGGCGTTCGTTTGGAAACGATTGTCGCCGTAGATGCGGGTCGCGCCCGCGGAGTCCGCGACCAAGGTCGGGCCGCCCAAGACATACGTCGTGGAACCGGCTTTGACTTGGGAAGCGTCCAGAGTGCCGTTCGCGTTGGCGATCAGGATCGTGTAGCGGTTCGCGGCGGCGAAAGAAGCCGCGGACAGGGCGTCCGGAAGCGCGTTATAGCCGACGACGATCGAACCGGCCGGGTTTACAACCTCGGCGCTGATCGCGGCGGCCGTAGCGATACGGTCACTGCCTTTGAGTACTTCTGTCGTGATGCCGGCGTTTTCCAATTGGGTGACGACCGACGCTTGAATCGCGCCGATCACGTAAGCGTGGGTCACACCTAAGGTGGTGAGTTCCGCTTGCGTAGAGGCGGTCAAGGAGTTGATATCGGTTAACAGGATCGGGGCGTCCAATTGGCCGGCCAGAGGGGCCGCCGCCAGGGCGTCCACGAGGTTGGCGTCGCCGCCGGGAGCGATGATCGCTATGTCCGCTGAAGTCCAGCCGGCATTGGCAATCGCGTTGGCTGTTTCAAATCTGCTGGCGCCATAGAGGCGGTCCACTGAAACAGCCGCGCCAAATACTTGCGCGGGAATCATGGCCAAGACCATGGCGACGATAGCAAGTATGGCTAAAGGTTTCTTTGTCTTTCTCATGTAGTAATTTTCTCCTCTCTTTCACTGCGAGATGCTTATCGGTGAAGCCGCTTTCCTAAGATGCCGCTTCACGCCCGGATGTACAAATCTGTGCCGCTCACCCCCTTAAAATTACGTTCAAAATTCTTTAGACACTGCGCAATATCTAAAGGCATCCACCCGATCTCTATCGGGAGGCGTCCCCCCCTACAGGTAATTGAGAAAATTTTCTCCAGGGTGGCTTACCCTTTAGACGGCAAGAAACAGAAACTCAAAACAGGTCCGTTCGGTAATAGTATTCTTTAATCCTCTGAAATATTCCTGCCGGTTCTCAACGAGAACAAACAATATTTTTCATAAAGTATTAAAATACCGCCTTAGAACCCTGTTCTTCATCGTCTGTACTAGTTTAGCGCAAAACTTAGAGTATTTCCAGTCTTTTTTTATTATTTTTTCGCAATTCTTTATGAAGAGATGACAATATCTCACCGAAAGTATCGGCATTTCCTTAAGAAAACGTTAATTTGGGCGGGTTTTGTTCTTGACTATTGGCAAAGATGAGCGCATAGTATGAGTAAGGAATGTAAGGAGGCGTTGCAATGGAGGTTGCTAAGATAACATCGAAAGGTCAGATCACGATTCCTGTCGCTATCCGCAAGAGCATGAAATTGAAAGACGGCGACAAGGTGCTGTTTATTCCGGATGGTGACCGGTATTATGTCGAGAATGCCGCTATGGTCGCTATTCATCGGATGCCGGAGGCTTTTTCAGGCGAAGCAGAGCGTTTGGGTCTGGAAAACGAAGATGACGTAGCGCGGATGGTCAAGGAAATCCGGCGTGACCGCTGGGAGAATAGCCATGCGGATCATGCTTGATACAAATCTCCTCGTCTCGATGTTCCTGTTTCCAACGCTCCCAGTCGCCGCGCTGCTCGGCTTGGAGCATATCGGCGGCAACGCAGAGTTGGGCTTTTGATTTTTTCATTGTCAACCCCGCTTTCAGGCTCAATGCACATTATATTGATTCGCGGTTGCGCGCAAGCATAGTGCGTTGCGTTTATTTTACGCTAAATCCCTGACTTTGCACAGCCGGGGATTTGTTTTTTTATGATGCGGTTGATACAACAGAAAAAGCGTATTACAATATGTTATAAAGGAGATGATCGCTATGCCTCACGTTTCTTTACGCGTTTCCGAAGAGGAAAAAGCCAAAATGAAAATAAGTTTTATTGATAGAAAGGGTGATCTCATCATGTCTCGACGTTTCACTTACAGCGCCAAACCCACCGCTTGTCTTATTGGTCTGCTCTGTCTGCTGCTCACGCTGAACCTGGCGCAGAGCGCCAGCGCAGGCGCGCCGCAGCAGATTCAGCGCCTCTCCGGCGCCGACCGTTACGCCACCGCCGCGGCGATCGCCGCAGCCGGCTGGACGAGCGCGTCCGCCGTCGTCCTGGCCCGCGGAGACGATTTCCCTGACGCGCTGGCCGGGGCTGTCCTGGCCGCCGCCCCACAAGTGCAGGGGCCGATGCTTTTAACCCAGACCGCCCAGCTGCCGTCCGTCACCTGGGAGAAGATACAATCATTAGGCGCGCAAACCGTGTACCTGCTGGGCGGGCCCGGCGCGATCGCGCCGGATGTGGAGAATTTCCTGACGGCGCAAGGTCTGCATGTCCTGCGTCTGGCAGGCGCGGACCGCTATGCGACCGCCGCGCGGATCGCCGTGAGCGCCGTTCCGTCCGCGAGCGAAGCTTTCCTGGCTTCCGGCGCGTCTTTCCCCGACGCGCTGAGCGTCTCTTCCTACGCGGCGGCGCGGCAGATTCCGCTCCTGCTCAGCGAGCAGGCGCGCGTCCCGCAGGCTACGCTGGACGCCCTGCAAGAATTAGGCGTGCGTTCCGTGACGCTGGTCGGCGGCAGCGGCGTGCTCGCCCCGGCTGTGCAGAGCCAGCTGGAAGCCTTGGGTCTGTCCGTGCGCCGCTTGTCCGGCAGCGACCGCTATCTGACGAATGACGCGGTGATTCAGGGCTTGGCGCAGGACGCCTCGGTGGTCTATACCGCGACGGGGGAAGATTTTCCGGACGCCCTGACCGGGGCGGCTCTGGCCGCGCGCGCGAACCATCCGATCCTGCTGATCCCGCCGGTCACGCTGCCCCAGGCGGCGGCGGATTTTTTGCAGGCTCAGATTACGAATAATTTCACAATGTTCCTGCTGGGCGGGACCGGGGTGATCAGCTCCGAGATGGAGAATACCTTGCGCACCGGTTCCGCCGACCCACGGATTTCCCTACAGTATATTCAGGCGGAATCCTATAGCGGAGCGCTGACGCAGTTGAGCCGGATTCCCGGCGACGCCAGCCAATCCGTGGATATCCTCTCGCCGAACTGGTATACCCTCAGCGCGTCCGCCGAGACGAAATCCGACGGGACGCTCGGCGGGAGCTGGGATACCAGCGGTTCGCATAATTACGCGCAGTACGTGGCCGCGGTTCACGGGCGCAATCTGAAGATCATGCCTTTGGTCGGCGATAACGGGAGCAATGCTTCGATCGATCGTGTGCTGAGCGATCCCGCTGCCCGGACAAAGCTGGCGGAGCAAATCATGGAGCGGGTGCGGACGACCGGGATCGACGGGGTGATCCTCGATTTTGAGATCATGCGCGACGACCAGGGTCCGAACCTGACCGCCCTGACGCGGGATCTCTACACCCGCCTGCACGAACAAAATAAGCTGCTGGGGATGGCCGTGATGTCCCGCACCTCCCCAACAGCCGAACCTTGGCTGGAAGAATTTAATTATCATGATCTGGCGCAGTACGTAGATTATCTGCACATCATGACTTATGATTACAGTTGGGATACCCCCGGCCCGATTTCCCCGCTGTCCTGGATCCGCAAAGTACTGGAATATACGCAGAGTCAGGGCGTGCCTATGCGCAAGGTGCTGCTGGGCGTCCCGTACTATGGCCGGGACTGGGCGGCAGTCCCGGCGACGGATCCGTCCGATCCCGCGAAGTACTCGCGCAGCGCGCTCGGATCAGCCGCCGCCGTCGAACGGGCCGCCGCCTACGGCGCGGAGATCCAGCGGGACGGCTCCGGTATCCCCTACTATCGCTATACGGACGAGCAGGGGACGGAGCATCAAGTGTATTTCGAGGATGCGCTCAGTTGGGAATACAAGCTGCAATTGATCCGCGAGTACGATCTCGGCGGGGTTGGCGCCTGGTCGTTGTACTGGGTCAGCGATTCCGTCGGGGACGGCCTGTTCCCGCTGTTGCAGCGCTATCTGCGCTAGGTTCTCCGGTCACATATCAAAATCCTTGGCAATGAGATTCTTGTAGATCGGCGCCAGCGGCGCGTAATCTTTCGTAGCGTTATCTTCCAAGTAGAGCTGTTTGAGACGGGTTAAGTCTTTCAGTGGCTTAAAGTCTTTAATCTTATTGTCTTTCAGGCTGAGGACTTCCAGGTTCGTCAAGCTCTTCAGCGAACTAACTGCCGTCAATTCATTCCCGTCTAATAATAAGGTCTGCAGGTTCGTCAGCTTGGTCAGCGAGGAAATGGTACTCAGCTTATTGTAACGCAGATCAAGGAATTTCAGATTGGTCAGATTCTCCAACCCGCTGATATTGGTCAACGGTTCGCTTCTGGCAGTCAGCGACTCGATTTCGAGTACATCGCTCTTATACAGAGCGTCTCCCCAGTCCTTCGCGAGATAGGAATGGATCAAACCATCTAATAAAGGATCCTTGAAGGTGATCTTGACGTCGCTCGAGACTTTGAGGGTTAACTTTACTTTCTGACTGATCCCCGCCACTGTCCCCTGGTAGGTGAAGCTGCCCGTCTTGCTGGGAATCGTCGTCACCGAGGCGGAACTCCAGGTCACCGGCAGATCCTGGGTCGATCCGTCACTCTTAATTACATGTACTGTTTTCGGGAAGTCGTAGGCTTTGCCCAGAACCGTCTCGGCCGTGATCGCCTGAATCGTGTAGGTATCCGTCGGCACAATGGTGAGGGCTAATTGGATGGTCTTACTATAGCCTTGCACATGCCCGGCATAATAACTCGTGCCCAAACGCGAGGTATCCACGGCGATCAGGTCCCACTGCACCCGCACGTCCGCCATCACGCCGTTGGTCAGCATCGCTACAACCGTAGGCGGCAAGGCGTATTTATCCTTCTGGCGGATACTCTGATAGATATCGTCAATCGCGGCGATGTCATACACTCCGGCGCGGATTCGCTCTTCCATACTGGCTTCCACGGCGCCATAGCCGCCCAGAATATAGAACGTTCCGGCGGCTTTATTGGCGATGAAGGAACTGACATCCGGCCAGGCGGCGTCCTCAAGCAGGATGATGCCATACGGGCCTTGCGCCGCCAGGGCCGCCGCGGCCAAGGCGTCCGGGAAGTCCCGGCCGGTCGCTACATAGAGCGTGGAGTAATCCAGATCTTCGCGGAACCTTTCTAATACGCTGATGTTGCGCTCGTAAGAGGTCGCTTCGCTGATGATCTCGCAGTCAGGGAAACGATCGACGACCGCCTCCGGCACGGCATTCCACCCATCATCTTCAATAATATATGTCGCCGGAATGTTGCCCTTCGCGACGAATTCTTGCTGCGCGGGCGTCAAGTCACGCTCAGGCGCGAGCAGGATGGGCATGCCTTTCGCGGCGGCGATGGAGGCCACAGACAAGGCGTCGTGGTAATCCGCGCCGCCGGTGATAAATAGCCCCTTGCTCAGACCCACTTCTTGCGCTACGGCCAGGGATGTGTCAAAACGGTTCTCGCCGGCCAGCCGAACCGATGAGATCCCGATGCTGGCCAGCTGTTTCACGATGAGTTCAGAAATCACACCGGTTCCGCCGATGATATAGGCCTTTTTGGCGGCCAGCCGTTTCACTTCATCCAGCGTGGCGCTGCCGGCCCGGTCTGCTTGGACCAATAAGATGGGGGCGTTGACTTTCCGCGCTAAAGGCGCGGCGCTCAAGGCGTCCGGGAAATCCGCCCCGGTCGTCAAGACGACCGTCTCCGCGCCCAGCGGCCAGCCCTGTTTACTGATCTCTACCGCCGTCAAGTAGCGGTCTCCGCCCATCAGGCGAAAAATCTTGGTCGCCGGCGCGGCGTTGAGCGGAACGGTGGTCCCAGCGGCATAGCCGGCATTCCACATCAGGCACAGCGCGGCTGCCCAGGCCAAAATCTTATTACGCGTCATGATACTCTCCTCTCCTGATCAGGGTTGCGTTGGTTTTTATCCCGCATATAGCTTATCGTAAAGTAATTTGAGAAATGCAATGCAATTTGTTACATTTTCCAGTATAATAGTATAATGAATTTGTATTTATTGAAATCTTGAGAATCATGTAAAGAACGCCGGAGGATGTGATCACTGATGACCAGCAGACTTTTCCCGCTCGGCCGTCCGGTACCCCGAGAGGATCTCGTCGGCCGTCAAGATTTTATGAAAAATCTACATAACCCATTGTCGGAAGGGCAGAGCGTCATGCTCGCCGGGCCGCGCCGGGTCGGCAAGACGTCCTTAGCGATGGAGATCCTGCGCCAGTTTCAAGAGAAGAACTACGACACAGCCTACTTCGACCTCTTCCGCTATAATACCAAAAGGGCTTTAGCCGTAGCGATCATTGACGCCTGCGCGCACATCCGGGACGGAACGGGCGAATCCGTCCGAGCGGATAGCTGTACATCCAGCCTGAGAGCAGAAATGAATAGTGAAGAAAGAGACGGCGACGCTCTATTGATCGAATCCTTTCAGCTGCCGGAGCGCATCGCCCGGGAAGGCGGACGGCGTTTGGTGTTCGTCTTCGATGAGACTCAAGAAATTATCCGCCTGGCCGGCAAACCGACCTTACAGACCATCCAGGAACGGTTTCAGCATCACACCAGCGCTTCTTACCTCTTTCTGGGATCGCCGTTTGCCACCGTCGGAACAAGTTTGCCTATGCCGCCGATTGCCGTCGGCAGTTGGCAGAAATATATCACCCAGAAATTCAATTCCAAAGATATCGCAGCTTCGGAGCGGCTCGTTCTGGAAATCCTGACCTTAAGCGGCGGATATCCGCAAGATACCATGCTGTTATGCACGGAAATCTACAGCGCCGTGCTGGAAGAGGGGGCGAGCGCTTTAAGCATGGAGTATGTTCGGGTCGGCTATGAACGCACCCAAACAGCCATGGCGATCATCTTCGACGAAGTGTTGAATCATCTGGGCAAGACCCCGGTGAACCGTCAGGTTCTGGTTCAGCTGGCGAAGAACCAACGCCTGTACGCCGGCCGCCAGCATAACCCCAACGAGATCAAACGGGCCGTCGATACCCTGGTTACCCGCATGATCATCGATAAGACTGACCGGGGCTCCTACCGCTTCCTGGAACCGATGTTCAAGCACTACCTGATTCATCGGCTGGCCTGAGGCGTCGTGTACCCATTGCCCACCATTTCAGCGATACACACGCCCAGATCATCGTAGATGGTGACGCGATAGACGGACATGTTACGCCCGCGTGAGACACAGGCGGTCTGGGCATACAGGCGCGCGCCTTGGCTGCTTTTCAGGAAGGAGATCGCGCAGGAAGTACTTACGGTGATCCCGATCGGCGCTCCGTAAGCCCAATCCAGATTAGCGTGAACGGCGAAAGCCATATCCGCCAGCGTATACACGGCTCCGCCCTGCACGGCCCCCCCGGCGTTTAAATGCTCCGGCGTGACCGGCATACTGCATTCCACACAGTCTTCCCGCACGGCGTCGATGGTAATCCCGGCTTGCCGGGCAAACCGGTCCGCGGCGAAGAATTCGCGCAAGTAGGGCAAATCCAGCGAACGTTCATCCATATCCTGATCATCTCTCTTTCTGTCGCTATACGATTCGCTTGCCTTCATCTTAATCAGATCCGGACGATTCGTCAAATACAATCACAATGACCAGAATGGAGGCGCACCATGCCCGATCTCAGCAAAAAAGAAAAAATCGCGCAATACAAAGCGCGCGAAGTCGTGGGCGGAGTCTATGCCATTAAGAACGCCGCGGAGAACGTCTGGCTCCTGGAGGGGACGGCGAATCTGACCGGCAGCAAGAATCGTTTTGATTTTGCCGTACAGACTGGATCGTGTATCCACTTAAAACTACAGCACGACTGGAAGCGCCTCGGCCCTTCAGCTTTTACCTTGGAGGTGCTGGAAGAAATCCAGCGGGGTGAAGATCAGACTTCGGCGGAGTTTAAAGAGGATGTAGCCACCCTGAAAGAACTCTGGCTGGAAAAGCTCGCGGATCAGGCGCTTTATAACGGATAATTCATTGGCCGCCTCCGCTTCAATACGCGCCTCTGCCGGTCCATACGACCCGGACCGTGCGCCACAGGATCCGCAGGTCAAAGAGCAGCGACCAGCGTTCTACATATTCCAGATCATAACGCAGCGTCGCGGATAAGGTCAATTCCGATCGCCCATTCACCTGCGCCCAACCGGTGACGCCTTGCTGAACGCACAGCCGCCGCCGTTGTTCAGGCGTATATTTTTCCACGATCTCCGCTACTTCCGGGCGTGGTCCGACCAGCGACAGATCTCCTTTAACGATGTTCAGCAGCTGCGGCAGTTCATCCATGCTGGTCCGGCGCAAAAAACGACCGCTACGCGTAATCCGCGGATCGTCTGGCTCCTGAAAGACGAAATCCGTCAAATCGGTCAGGGCCGCCAGCCGCTCACGCGTCACCGCGTCCGCGTTCTGCACCATCGAGCGGAATTTATAGATCGTAAAAGGCTTTCCCGCGAGCCCGGCCCGTGTTTGCCGATACAGTGCCGGTCCGGGAGAATCGCGGCGGATCCACACGACGATCCACACCCACAGCGGGGAAACCAGGATCAGCAAGCACAGCGCAACGACCCGGTCGCAGATTCCCTTGACCACCCGGCGCCAGCCTTGTTGCTTCACTGTCCCATCATCCCCTTAGCTTTCCTGAAGCGCGCGACGATGCCGGTCACCGCCGCGATCACATCCTCCACATCCTGTTCCGTCATCTTCGGATAGAGCGGCAGAGAAATGATCCGGTCGAAGATCCCTTCCGTCACCGGAAAGTCGCCGCGCTGATAGCCATAGGTATCCCGATAATAGGGCTGCATGTGTACGGGAATATAGTGCACGCTGGTTCCGATGTTCTCGTCCTTCAGTTCTTCAATAAACCGCGCCCGGTCAATGCTCAGTTGGTCCAAGTTCAATCTCAGGATATACAAATGCCAGTTGGGCGTCGCATAATCCGCCGTGAACGGGATTTCTAATTCCGGGTATGGACGGAACGCCGCGTTAAACCGCGCGGCGATCTCGGCGCGGCGGTCCTGCATACGATCGAGTTTCGCTAACTGCCGTAAACCCAGCGCCGCCTGAATATCTGTCATATTATCTTTGTAGCCTGGGTACAGGATTTCATAATACCAGGATCCGGCGGCGGAATAGCGGTTCCAGGCATTGCTATTCATCCCGTGGGTACTCAGGATGCGCACTTTATCCGCCAGCGCCGGATCGTCGGTGGTCACCATCCCACCTTCCCCGGTGGTCAGGTTTTTCGTCGCGTAGAAGGAAAAGGCCGCCGCGTGCGGGGTCGAGCCGATGCGCTGACCTTTGTAGCGTGAGTAGACCGCGTGCGCCGCGTCTTCCAGCACGAACAGCCCATACGCGGCAGCGATGGCCTGGATTTCCTCCATGCGGCAGGGGTGCCCGGCCATGTGTACCGGGATCAGCGCTGTGGTGCGCGGCGTGATTTTCTTGCTGATCTCCTCGGGATCAACGCACAGGGTCAGCGGATCCACATCGGCAAATACGGGACGCGCGCCAACATGGATCACGACGTTGGCCGAAGCCGCGAAGGTCAGCGGCGGCACAATCACTTCGTCGCCCGGCCCGACCCCGGCGGCCAGCAGCGTCAGATGCAGCGCCGCGGTGCAGGAGTTGAGCGCAATCGCATATTTCGCTCCGACATAGGCCGCGAAACGCTTTTCAAATTCGGCGGTTTTCGGCCCTTTGGCAATCCATAAGGATTGTAAACTATCCACGACTTCCGCGATGTCGTCCGCTTCGATTAAAGGTTGATTGTACGGTAAAAAATCCGCTCTTCCGCTCATGTCGCTTCCTCCTCTATCCCTAATCCTACTTCGTTCAGCCAAGTCTCGATGATCCGCGCCCAGCCGTACTGTTGCTCCACGAAACGCCGCCCTTCCCGGCCCATGCGCCGCAGATCTTCCGGGCTACCGCGCAGTTCGCGGATCGCCTGAGCCATGGCCGCGGGATTCTCCGGCTCGACGACTGTCCCCCCGCCGGACGCCTGAATCAGCGCCGCCGCTTCCCCTTCGCCGGAATAGATCACCGGTACTGCTGAAGCCAGTGCCGGGAACATCTTCGACGGCCTGGCCCCTGCGAATAGTTTGCTCTTTTTTAACGGTACGATACTCGCCGAGGCGCAGGAAAAGTAACCCGGCATATTGCCGACCGGCTGAAAATCGACAAAGCGCACATTATATAAGTCCTTGCCGCGGACCATCTCCTGCAGCTTGGGCTTTTCTGTTCCATCCCCAACGAATAAAAACTTCACATTCCGCTCCGGCAGCAGCAGCTCAGCCGCCGCTAAGACGCTTTCCAAACCCTGCGCATAGCCCAGCGTGCCCGCGTAGATCAGGATGAAATCTTCGTCTGTGTACCCCAATGCCTGCGCCAACGCCCGGTCGCGCTCACGCGGGGCGAACAGGTCCAGATTGACCCCATTCGGCAGGAAGGTCACTTTCTCGCCGGGTAAACCGCGCTCTAATAAAGAATCCCGAATGCCCTCGGTCTGCACCGAGATCTTCCAGACCCCGCGATAGAGCCGGCGCTCCAGACATTCCGCCGCCCGGATCATCCAGCGAGAAGTGACCAGTCCCAGCGCGACGGCTGATTCCGGCCAGAGGTCGGAGATATTCATGATCACCCGCGTTTGCGTCCTCCGGCCATAACGCAGAGCCGTGAGGCCCAGAAAGAGCGGCGGAGATTCAAAGATCAGCACATCGTGCTTCCCGACCCTGCTGGATTTGAGCCCTCGATGGGCATAATATACAAACGAGAAATAGTTCAGCAGTCTCTTCCAGAAGCGGCCGCGCCGCACCGGATAGATCTTGGTTCGCCATACCCTGACGCCTGCCAGATCCGGCAGGCTCTCCTCGATCGGACCGCGCCCGATCCGGCGATATTCGGGCGGGATCACGCCGTCGGGATAATTAGGCACGGAGGTCATGACCGTCACCTCATGCCCCGCCCGGCGCAAACCGAGCGCCAGTTCTTTCAAGCGTACCTGGGGCGCTCCGGGTTCCGGAGGAAAGTATTGAGTCAAGATCAGTATGCGCATCATTCGCCCCCTCCCTGGCGCAGAATTTTTTTCAGTTTGCCCCCATAACGGGCGTAGAGCGCCCGCCCGAGCTTCGCCTGCAACGTCCGGTTGCGGTAGGCATACAGATACGCGCTCTCTGTGCTGCCAAAACTCTGCTTGAACTTCGCAATGCTCGGTATATTCGCGCCGACCATATCATACAGCGTGATGCCGTCGTTCAGGGCGCGCTGGAGAAATTCCCATTGGATCAGATTGTTCGGGACGACCTTATTGTACTCCCGATCGGAAACCCCGTCCAAGTAATAGGCTACCCGCCGCTCTCTGGGGAAAATCGCCCCGGCGACCATTCGGTCCTCATAATGCGCCAGCAGAACGGTCAAATCCCCGCCGGCATGGAAGTTCAGCCACAACTGGCGAAAATACTCCCTGGTAAAAGGCGGCTGCTTATCCTGACGCCGATACACGCCGCAGGAAAGCTCATAATACGGCTCCAACCAGTCCTCCAAGCGTTCGGCTTGCGTGATCCGCACGCCGGACTTCTGCGCTTTGCGCACAGCGTTGCGACAGCGCACCTCCAATCCCGCCCACAGGGCCGCTTCGTCTGCCGGCAGCGGCAGGGTCAGCGTTTTTAAGATCTCTGTCGTATATCCCGCCTGTTCCAGTCTTGCACACACCCGCTGATCCGCCGAATCCAGCCCGATTTCCAGATAATCAATGCGCCGCTGCGCCGCGTAACTCTCCAGCGCGGGCAGCACCGGCGCGATCTCCACCCCCAAGGGTCCGCCATACGGGGTTGCCGTCCCACTCAACGGCGCGCCCGCCAAGGTAAGCAGGCTCATTTGGCGTTCAGCCAGGGGCAGGATCCCGCAGAGCTCCGCGCCGTCAAAGATCCCCAACCGGTTGACTCGCACGCCAAATCCCGCTTCCAGCACATCCTGCCAGGCCCACGTATGAAACAACGAGCCTGACGAATGCCCCTCCAGGAACTCGGTCCACGGCTCTCTGCCGATCTCCGCTAAGCGCAAACTCACCATCTGCCTATCCTCCAATTCCGTGCCGCCAGCCGGTAGAGCATCCCACAACTGACCCACACCAGCGGATCTTCAAAGAAGCGTGACTCTGACTGGGAACTGATAAATATCGTCAATATCCACAGGATATAGGCAATCGCAATCATCCGGTTTTCCCCGCCCAGCTGCCTGCTCGCCTGGCGATACAGCCCGGCCAGCGCCGCCCACACCCCGGCTAAGGCAGCCAACCCCAACGCGCCCAATTCCGCGGCGATGGTCAACAGGCTGGTATGTGACAGCGTCGCCCCATCCTCTACGGTTTGCATAAATACATACTGATCCATAAATACCTTGTGAAAACTGCCCAAGCCCACACCTCTCAACGGATGCGCCTGAAACATCGCCCAGGCCGCTTGCACAAGGTACTGCCTCTGCGCATCCAAAGCGCTGATACCCTCCTTCAACGTCAGCAATCTCTGCCAAATACCAGGGTTCAGCGCCAGAAGCGCCACACCCGCAACCGCCAGAAGCCCAACCGGCAGCAAGATCTTCTTCGTCCGTGTCCAAACCGCCAGAGCGAGCAATACGACGACCAAGGTCAGATACCCGCTGCGGGAAAAGGTCGCCGCCAACGCTCCGGCCAACCCCAACATAGCGATCCTATACACCACCCGCGCACGCCGCTCCTGCGTATAATACTGCAAGACGATATTCGCCACGAGCGCTAAGATCAAATACCGCGCCAGGATATTCGCATCAATAAAGGTCGCCGGAGGCCGTGCGATCATCCCTGCGGCAAATTGCTGCTGCCAGATAAAATGACCGGTAACCTGCTCAAAAATCACCAGCGGCGTCAGGATGACGCCCACAGTATGCACTACGCGCAAAGGCCAGAGCGCTTCATGGCGTTCGGCGAGCAGGCATACCGCCAGAAAGAGCGCAAAGAGCGTGAACAGCCGCACACACTCGATCACGGTTCTCATCCGGTCCGCCGCATAGAGCACACTGACGCCGCCCAGGACCAGATAAATCAACAGCGCCCAAAACATCCCCTGATGTAGAAGTTCTTTCCCTTCCTGACGCAGGTTCCAGTCCCGGAACCAGAGGATCAATGCGGTCAGAATCAAAGCGAATGCCGTCAAGCGCGCCAAGCTGATTCCGCCAAGCGCCGTGCCCAACGCGCCCAAGGAGGGATACCAGGTAATGGATATATCCAGCGCCGCCGCCGCCGTCAGCAACGGAATCAATAACGACGGGCGCTTCCGTCCCAGTACGGCCAGCAGGATAATGCTCAAGGCCAGCAGGCTCCACTGCAAGATAACCATCGGCTGCTCCTTTCTGTCGGGTCATTGCTTAGGCGGCCGTTTGCGCCTCAAGCGTGCGCCGCATTCCGAAACTTGATGAGAATGTCCGGACGATCCAGCCGGAGGTCGAGGTATCCGTCCCCGGTTTCATAGGGCACGGAAACGTCCGCAATACGCTCAGGCGATATGTGCAGACGCAAGCGTAGCGGCGGCTGGCCGGAACGCTGATCACTGAGCCCGGAGGCGCGAATCAGCCAAGCGTCTTCTTGCGCGGTCACTTGAATCCGGCAGTCCCGGCGCTGCTGATACCAGGCTAGGATATCCCGCGGTAAGGCGATCCAGGCCTGATCCTGCTGCGCAGCCGCAATTAAATGTTCATACACGCGCCCCCAAAAACGCGGGGCGGTAAAACTCTGATTGTGCCAGAGCAGCGTGACAACACCGCCTAAGATGACCGCCGCGTTCAAGACATTTTTGCCTTTCTGCAGCGCCGCCGCTTCGGATAAATCGCCGTATTCCTCCCCCAACAGCGCTCCATCCTGGATATGCAGCGGAAGTTCCCACAAGGATATACCACCCAACGGTTGGTACGGCTGCAAGGTACCGGCGCGAAATCCTATGATCTCATTATACCCAAAGGTGGAGTCATATAAAAATCCCCCTGCCTCCAGAACGCGAAAAGACTCCGGCGCGTTGAAATACAGCCAGTGCATGCGTATCCCCACGCCCGCCGCCGTACCCGCGCCTGCCCGCGCGGCGGCAATATGCGCATATTCCCGCACGGCCGCTTCCTTGTCATGCCAGGCATCCAAACCGTGCACACCGGTTTCCCACCCTCCGTCCTCCAAAGAGCGCAGCAAAGCGCTCTGCCGCTGAACATCATAATACGACGCCCGGTTCGCCGGAGCAAGCTCGGCAGGCGTGTGTATACCGAGGCCCGGCTGACCCGGTTCCGGGATGAAATAGAGGGCGGAACGCACCCCTAAACGGTTTTCGATCTCCAACATCAGCGGCAAAGCCCTGTGCCAGACATCTCGCCCGACGCCCAGTTTCGCCGCGCCCGTACGCAACATCTCGGCTGCCGCCAGACAGAATTCGCGCCCGCGCACCTTCCCGGCGCGCCATCTCCGCCAGTTCACGAAGGAGCTGCGATAAAAATAGCCTAAGAATGTCCGTCGTACCGGCATTTCTGTCAAACTTAAAACATCGATGTCATGGGTCAGGGCAAGCGCGTACGGAGCTCCCCAAGGGGACGGCGGTAATTCCAGCCAGCCACTGCATTCCCGATGCAGCGCGGCGCGGATCTGCTCCAGCATCTCATCCAGCACCGGATGCAACGCCTCTGCATCCTGAACATCCGCACCCACCATCAGGAGGCGGGTTGCTTCCTTACCCAAATCAAACGGCAAAGAAAGCCGCCGTAACGCAGGATTGTCCCCAACGACCGGACCGCAACAGAGCAGCAGCGGGTTGCCGGGGATCCGGCGGACATCGATCCCGTCCACCAGCACGACGTCCGCCATCTCAAGATCCTGAGAGAGCGCGATGCCTAAGAGACTAGCGATCTCCCGATAGACAGCCTGGAATTCCTCCGCTACCCAATAAGCGATCTTCACTTCTGTTGGGATACCCCAACCTCCTCCACTCAAATCCGTGATCCTCCCTACAACCAGTCTATTCCTATGTGAGATCCTGCTCCTGCTAAGAACGTTGCCAATTCGCCAGCGCTTGCACGATCGCCTC
>JAITOV010000128.1 GCA_031289735.1 Peptococcaceae bacterium | reverse complement strand
CGCGCAGCCGCATCTCTACGCGGGATATAAGATTTTCGTAGCGGAAGTCGCCTCGACCTTGAATGAAGCGCTGATTTCCGAGCATTTGCTGAAAACGACTGAGGATCCGAAGATGCTGGCCTATATCATCAATCATTATCTGGATCAATTCCGCGGGACGATATTTCGCCAGACGATGTTTGCCGAATTCGAGCAACAGACGCACGCCCTGGCCGAAGCCGGCGGTTCGCTGACCTCAGAGTCTCTGTCCAAGCAGTATGCGCAACTCAACGAACTGTACTATGGCTCCGGCGTGGCGCAGGATCAGGAGATCGCGACCGAATGGTGCCGGATACCGCATTTCTACAGCGCTTTTTATGTCTATAAATACGCTACCGGATTCTCGGCGGCGATCGCCTTAGCGAATAAAATCTTGCGCCGGGAAGAGGGCGCCGTAGACCGCTATCGGCGTTTCCTCTCCGCCGGAAGTTCGGATTATCCGATCGAACTGCTGCGTCAAGCCGGGGTGGATATGACGACGACCCAACCGGTGCGTGAGGCGCTCAGCAGCTTTGGCCGCTTGGTGACCCGGTTAGAAGAACTGCTGGGTTAAAAGGGCTAACGCGGGCTGGATTAACTCCGGATCAGCGCCTGGTAGCGGGCGTCTGAGGCTACCGGCGCAAAGTCGTGTTCCTCGCGGGCGACGGCTTTGACTTCCGGGTCCAGGGCGATGGCCGGACGCAGGTATTCCAGCACACGCTCGACATCTCCGCGCCGTCCGTAGATGCTGGCGATGCCATAGTAGCTCCAGACATCCCGGCTGTCCATTCCTAAAGCCTGTTGATAGGCGGCGATGGATTCCTCCCAGCGTTCAGCCAATTCCAAGGTTAAGCCCCGGTTAAAATACCCGTGCTGGTAGTCCGGTTGCAGGCGCAGGGAGGCGTCGATCAGCTGCAACCCCTGGTCATACTGACCCTGGAAAGCTAAGGTTGCGCCCTTGACGTTCATGGCCTGATAACACTCCGGATCGACGGCTAAAGCTTGATCGAAGAGGGTCAGCGCCGCGGAGAACTCACGTTGTATGTAGCGCGCGTGTCCCTGTTCGAACAACGCCAAAGCCTGATCAGGCGCCGGCGTGACGGTGACGGGCGAGGGGACTTCAGCCGCCGGCAGATCCAGGAGCGTTCGCCAGATCATTTGATCCGTCAAAAACTCGACCGGGGCGCGATCATCCGTGAGGATCAGAGCGTCGTTGGCTGGAGTTTCGACTAAGTGCTGCCGATAATACTGCCAGAATGGAACCAATTCCTCCGCCAGGGCGGCAGGGGCTTGCGCGCTCAGCGTAATCGGCTGATCAGCGGCCAGGAGGACGTAATTATATGATCCCGGTACGGGCAGGGTATAGGTATAAGGAAAAACCTGTTGTAGGGTATGCTGGAATGAGAGCAACAACGGGGAAGCGCTATCTACCGCATTGATGTTAATGGCCAGGAGACCGCCCGGATTCAGATGCCGGCGGATGGATTGATAGAATTCCTGGGTGGAGAGATGGAAGGGAATATAGATCTGCTGGCTGTAGGCATCGACGATGACCAGGTCGGTAGAGGAACTCTGGGCGTTCAGAAAGACGCGGGCGTCGCTATTGACGATGGATTCCTGTCCGTTTAAGCCAAAAAACCGCTGACCCAGCGGGATCACTTCCGGATCGATTTCGACGCCGGTGACGGATAATCCCGGCAGGGTGGGCCGGATCCAGGTATCAAACAGGTGGAGCATGCTGCCGCCGGCTGAACCCAGGATCCAGATCTGCGGATCGTTCTTGGCCAGGAGATAGGGCAGGGGTAAATAGTAGTTATAATACTCCCCGTTGAGCAGACGATGATCAGGACGATACACGGACTGGACGCCGCCGCCTTCGTTATAGACCAGGGAGACGCTTTGGTCGGAAGCTTGTACGACTTGTACATATTGGTAGGGGGTTTCCTTCTCCCAAAGGACGTCGCCCGCGGCCTTCACGCTGTGCGGAGCGATGAACAGCTGGAGCAGCGGCCACAAGATGAGGAGGAAGGCCCACCAGCGCCTCAGCCCGTAGGCGGACAGCAGGAGCAGCAGCGCGGCAGCCAGGAAGATGGTCGCGCGCGTACCGATGAGCGGAATCAGGACGAACGAGGGCAGGAATGTCCCGGCCAGACTGCCCAATGTTGAAAGCGCATACAAACGCCCGGCGGTTTTGCCGGTATCTCCGGATCCGGACACGCTTAAACGCAAGGCAAACGGGCTGACCATCGCCAGAAAGAATACCGGCGGGGCAAAGACGCAGAGTGTACCGATAAAAGAGAAGAGAATTGTTTTCACCGGTGTCGCCAGAATCCCGTTGGTCAGCGCGCGAAAGATGCACTGCGCGATGAACGGGATAAACGAGAGGAACAGACCGGCCGTCAGGGTGACGCCGCAGAGCAGCCGCGCGGATGGGCGGGCGTCGGCGATCCGGCCACCGAAAAAATACCCGGCTGACATAGCCAGGAGGATCAGACCGATAATGTTCGCCCAGACGACCAGAGATGTGCCAAAATAAGGCGCGATGAGCCGGGAGGCCGACATTTCAATGATCATGACAGCGGCGCCGGTGAAGAAGACAAATACGTATAAGAAAGCTTTGGACATGGGAACCTCCTGCACGTTAATTTCCTTATTATACTACTATGATCATGGAGTCAGGTCAAAATAATGTCGCAAATACATATATATACTGGAGGGTAAAGCGTATGCAATCATCTATCCGAGACTTAGCCCTGGCGCCGTCCGGGCAGCAAAAAATCGACTGGGTATCCGCGCATATGCCTGTGCTGAACCGCTTGCGGGCGCAGTTTAAAGAGGAACAGACATTTGCCGGGAAAAAGGTGGTGATTTGCCTGCATCTGGAAGCCAAGACCGCCTATTTGGCTCAAACGCTGCAATACGGCGGCGCTGAGGTGTGCGTGGCGGCCAGCAATCCGTTATCGACGCAGGATGATGTGGTGGCGGCGCTGGTACAGGGCGGGATCACAGCGCATGCCTGGTATGGAGCCAGCGATACGGAGTATCACCAACACCTGCATCGCGCACTCGACTTTCAACCGGATTTGCTGATCGATGACGGCGGAGATCTGGTCAGTACCATTCATCAAGAGCGCCGCGAACTCCTGACGCAGGTGCAAGGGGGCGCGGAAGAAACGACGACCGGCATCTTACGTCTGCGGGCGATGGATCAGGCGGGAGAACTGAACTTTCCCATGATTGCGGTGAATGATGCGGAGAGTAAATATTTATTTGATAACCGTTATGGTACCGGGCAATCGGTCTGGGACGGGATTATGCGGACGACCAATCTGGTGATCGCCGGAAAAACAGTGGTCGTCGCCGGGTATGGCTGGTGCGGTAAAGGGGTCGCTCTGCGGGCCAAAGGATTAGGCGCGCGGGTGATCGTGACAGAAGTGCAGCCGATTCGGGCGAATGAAGCCTGGATGGATGGATTTGCGGTCATGCCGATGCTGGACGCCGCCGCTCAGGGAGATATCTTCATTACCGTGACCGGGAATAAGGATGTGATCCGCGGGGAACACATGAAGCAGATGAAGCCGGGAGCGATCCTCTGCAACGCCGGGCATTTCGATGTGGAGGTCAATAAGACCGACTTGCAGGCCTTAGCGCGCAGTTGCACAACGGTACGGCGCAATATAGAAGCCTATGAACTGGCAAACGGTCAACGTATCTATTTGCTGGCGGAAGGGCGTCTGGTGAACCTGGCGGCGGGAGACGGACACCCTGCGGAAGTGATGGATATGACGTTTGCAATTCAGGCGTTATCGTTGAAATATCTAACGGAAAACCGCCAAGCGCTGGAAAATCACGTGTATCGGGTGAGCGCTGAGATCGATCGGCAAGTCGCCAGGCTGCGCTTAGCGTCCTTAGGTTTAAGCATCGATACGCTGAGCGACGAACAGGAAAAGTATCTGGCTGCTTGGCAGTAATCCGTCGTCATCATCCATCATCATAACGGATAGGTTATGCGTATGGCTAAGTACCCCGTTTTTTGGGCAAGGTATGAACAGGATTCTGCGTTAGTAGATCCGGGATTTTGCGCAAGGGGGATACGAATATGCGTTGGTTGTTCAGAATCGTGGTTGTTGCGCTGTGTTTGGTAGGGGTGAAGGATATCTTTTTTGCTAAACCGCCGGAGTTTATTTCCTGGCCGGTATATGCCTGGCAGGATCGGGTGGATGCGGAGATGAAGAGATGGCGCGAGAGTATACAGGATCTGCCGGCCAGCGTAGAGCAGCGGATCAAACAACTGTGGCCGGGCGATGTAGCGCGTGATCACGGCGAGCGGGTGTAAGAGATGATCAGGTTGGCCGTAGGTTGACACCGCAGGCGAAACGCGTTATGATGAAAAAGCCTTGAGGAGTTTTAAGGAGGGATGAACGGATGGTTAGCGTCACTGAAACAGCGGCTCAGAAGATCGGCGAGATCAAAGACGCTCAGAATATTCAGAGCGCCTTTGTGAGATTGTATGTATCCGGGATCGGCTGCGGCGGTCCGGCATTTGGGATGGGTTTTGACAATAATGAAGGCGAGAATGATCTCTTGGAAGAAGAGAGCGGTATCAAATTCATCATGGATCAGAAACTTACCAAGTTCTTAGAAGGCGCCGTGATTGACTATATGGAACAAGACGGCAGCTCCGGATTTGAGATCAAGACTCAGAATAATAATCCGGGATGCAGTGGCAATTGCAGTCATTGCGGTTAAATAACGACAGCTGTCTGAACAAGAGCCTGGTCATCTGGGCTCTTATTTTGCGTATAACGTTGGGTAAGGATGGGAGAAGCGATGGAAGAACGGAAAAATCGGGTGATTGTCACAGTGCTGGGTAAAGATCAGATCGGCATTATCGCTTGGGTGTCTAACCGTTTGGCCGGTTTTAACGTGAATATTTTGGACATCAGTCAGACGATTCTGCAAGACTTTTTTACGATGATTATGATCGTGGATCTGAATCCGGCGCAGATCGACGCGGGCGATTTGACCAAAACTCTGGCGGAAGAAGGCCGTCAGCGCGGGTTGCAGGTCAATGTTCAGCACGAAGATGTCTTTGCCTACATGCATAGAATATAGGAGGGTCAGGATGAAAATCACATTTGCGCCTGAAGAAATCCTCCAAACGATTGAGATGGTCGCGCATGAACATCTGGATATCCGGACGATCACGATGGGGATCTCTTTGTTGGATTGTGTCGGCGGCATTGCGGAAATGGAAAAGAAAATCTATGACAAGATCGCTCGCAAGGCGGAACGCCTGGTAGATGTGGGAGCGCGCTTGGAATCTCAGTATGGGATCCCGATTATCCATAAACGGGTGGCTGTCACCCCGGTGGGGATGATCTCTTCGCATCTCGATCCCGAGGGATTGGTGCGCCTGGCCAAGGTACTGGATCGGGCGGCGGAGAATGTTGGCGTTAACTTCATTGGGGGGTATTCCGCCTTAGTGCAAAAAGGTATGACGCTCGGAGATCAGAAGCTGATCGAGCAAATACCGCAAGCTCTTGCCGAAACAGAACGCGTTTGTTCGTCCGTCAATATCGGTTCGACTAAAGCGGGGATCAATATGGATGCGGTCTTGCAGATGGGCCGGGTGATTTTAGCCGCGGCTCAGCGCACAGCGGACCGGGATGGAATCGCGGCGGCGAAACTCGTGGTCTTCTGCAATGCGCCAGAGGACAATCCGTTCATGGCCGGGGCTTTTCACGGCCCGGGAGAGCCGGAATGCGTGATCAATGTCGGCGTCAGCGGTCCGGGGGTTGTGGCGAACGTGGTCAAGAAGCACCCGGAGGCGGATTTCGGGGAATTAGTCAACCTCATTAAACGTACGGCGTTCAAAATCACCCGCATGGGTGAATTGATTGCCCAGTCCGCTTCTGAAGAGTTGGATATCCCGTTTGGTATCGTCGATTTGTCCTTAGCGCCGACACCGGCGATCGGCGATAGCGTAGCCGACATTCTGGAAGCGATGGGCTTGGAACGCTGCGGCACGCATGGAACGACTGCCGCGTTAGCTTTATTGAATGACGCGGTGAAGAAAGGCGGCGCCATGGCTTCTTCACATGTCGGCGGATTAAGCGGGGCATTTATTCCGGTTTCGGAAGACGCCGGTATGGTACGCGCGGTGGAAGACGGCGCGTTGACCCTGGATAAATTAGAAGCGATGACGTGCGTGTGTTCCGTCGGTTTGGACATGATCGCCGTACCTGGCGATGTCAGCGCTGAGACGCTGGCGGCGATTATCGCCGATGAAGCGGCGATCGGTATGATTAATAAAAAAACTACAGCGGTACGGCTCATTCCGGCCATCGGCAAGAAAGCCGGAGAACGGGTGGAGTTCGGGGGATTGCTGGGCGGCGCGCCGGTGATGCCGCTGCATCCGTTTTCTTCAGCGCAGTTTGTCCGGCGTGGCGGACGGATTCCCGCGCCAATCACCAGTTTAAGTAATTAACGAGGGCAAAAAACGAAAATTTCGGGTATAATAGCATTAGATCCATGGAGCGTTATTCTAGTGCATAAACAGGTAAACGAAGGCGGGCCTAAGAATCCGCCGATGGCACACCGATGAAGTTCCTGGTGGTGGCTTTTGATGCCAGTTGAGGGTTGCTGCTGGGGGTTAAGGAATAGGGGGATCTACAATGGCATGTAGGCGTTACCCTGTTCCGTGGAGGCCTAAGTTCGTGGCTGGCGACAGTTATGGCTTGGGGATGAACCTGCATTAGGAAGGGACTTAGTGCAGCGTAGCCTGCCTTGAGGTGGGAAAGTTGGGAAAGCGTATATGGGCTAGGGCGGTATTGGCCAATGCTTCCCGAACCCGCTGGAAATTCTTTTCTGCAAAAGAGGCTAGTTTACCGGGTGATGTGAAGGAAATCTTCTAGAGCGTCTTAATGATAGGGATTGAAGTATGGACTAAGTGGCGATCAAGTTTAGAGTGTGGTGACGCCTCTAATCGGGAGAAAGGGGAAACCGCCTCTCAGGTGACTGAGGGAACCCGATGGGAAAGCCTACTTGACCTAAGCCATAAAATTGACCTAGCAGATCCATGGATATTTAACGATGAAAGACCGCGCATATCGTGGTCTTTCGTCGTTCGTCAGCGGTAAATAACGATATTTTAGGGCAGTTTGCCGCGAATTGCTTGAAAAATTAAACATTTCTACCCTTTTGGGTGTTTCCGAACATGAATCGATAAAATATGCTATCAGAATAGACCCTTGCCATGGCATATCGTTCAGGCAAAGGAGGTGAAGAACATACAAGATGCCCTGCGAGTACTGTTAATCGATCATTCTCAGTCAGACAGAAGAGCGCTTGAGAACGTGCTAGCTCAAAAAGCTGATATGCAGGTGATTGCCAGTTTAGCTGATAGCATAGCGGCTTTAGAAGTGTTGCGCAATGAACCTGTCGATGTCATCGTCACAGATTTGGTATTATCAGGCACGGATGGTTTTGCTTTCCTGGAATCTATACGTCAGCAAAACTGGGTCAAAGAACCTTGGATTCTGGTATTGACAGCATTATGCAAGCCTGAATGTATTCAGCGTTCACTGAAGATGGGCGTGGATTATTATATGCTGAAGCCGTTTGATCCAACTTGCGTTTATCAGCGCATCGTTGACTTATACCCGCAAACGCCAACGAAAAAGGCAATTGTGAGATCCGTTAGACCGGATAGGAGCAGGCGTATGCCGTTCGTCAATAGCGCCGTAAGTCAAACATCTTGGATTGACGTGCGTATAACTGAAATTTTGTTCTTCGTCGGTGTTCCGGCGCAAATTAAAGGGTTTCAGTATTTACGGGAAGGGATCAAAATGGTTATGGAGAATCCGAAGCTGATCAATCGGATCACTCGGGAATTATACCCGATGATTGCGCAAAAGTTTGGCGCTACATCAACGAAAGTCGAACGGGCAATCCGTCATGCGATCAAAGTCGCCTGGTCAAAAAACAAACTGGAAAAATTGAATCAGCTCTTTGGCGTCCAAATTTATTGCAGAAATGAAAAACCCACCAACGGGGAGCTGATTGCCCTGATTGCTGACAGCCTGATGGTCTGGCAGTTATAGTGTCAGCAGGAACCCGCCCCGCATATAGTATGGGTGAAACGAAGGCGCACATCTCCGCCGGAGATGGGCGCCTGATTTATTTAGAGGAGATGAGTATATGTGCGGGATTGCCGGGCAGATCGGATGGGATGAGGGCTACACAGAAAACCTGCGCGCTGTTTATCAAAATATGCAGCAAGCGCTGAGCAAGCGTGGACCGGACCAGAAAGGCATGTACATACAGGATGGCGCCGCTTTGATTCATACTCGGCTGAGCGTCGTGGATCCGGAGAACGGACGACAGCCGATGGAATTCAGCCGCGGGAACGAACATTATGTCCTGGTGTATAACGGGGAACTGTATAATACGCCGGAGTTGCGGGCTGAATT